>CAZCWV010000079.1:3871-5235 GCA_964502425.1 uncultured Candidatus Peribacteria bacterium
GCGGCGAACGACTTGGACGCCACGCTGACCGCTTCAACAGACCTGGCAACAGGGGCTGACCTGACGGCCACGTTGGAGGAAGGTCTCGTGGTCTGTCTGAACGTGGACGACGACGGCTGTGACAGCACAGACGAACTCGTCCTTGTGTCCGGTGAAGATAGCAACAGCATCTTCGCGGCACGCGGGTACATGGGCGGCGACTACACGACAACGGCACACGTCAACGATGCCGCGTACTTCGCCCAGAGCTCCTTCGTGTGGTTTGATGATGGTTCAACAACCAACACAACCACCGCATACGAGGATGAAGTCAAGGGTTCCTACTTGGTGGACAACTTGCCCATCACGGGTGGAACGTTCGTCTTCTAAGAGCTGATCTCCGTTCTTTCGCGGCGCTTACGTGAGCGTTGCACGCAAAACGCCCCTTCGGGGGCGTTTTGCTTTTGCATGATGACCCCTCCTAGCCTCCCATTGGCAGGGGAGGGATCTGGCATCTTGTGTTATCCCCCTCCTGCCAAGGAGGGGTGAGGGGAGGTCATCGAGTGGCGAGTGACCGCCGCTTGACCATCACTCCCAAAATCGGTACGCTCTGCCTACTATGAAAGCACGCACAACGGTTCTCTCGATTGTGGTTGGCCTGTTGATTATCGGAAGTGTGGTGTGGCTCTGGCAGCGCGACACGGAGACGCTCTCGGATCAGGGCTACCCGGGGTTCATCAACGAAAAGGACTTGGGCATCCCCGAGGACGTCCGTGCACAGTGGGAGATTCAGTTGCGCACGGCCGAGGCGCTCTACGCCGCCGACCCATCGGACTTGGCTGCCTTGCAAGCCATTGCTTCCTTCAATCATTCGCTCGGCAACTTCGCCACGGCACGGCGCGCTATCGAAACATACGTAGAAAAGAACACCATCAATCCGGCCGGCTGGGTGATCTACGGCGACATTGCCAACTCCATGGAGGATTGGAAGACGGCCGAGGCGGCGTGGGTCAAATCGCTCACGCTTGGCACCGACGAGTTTGTGTTTGAAAAGATCGAGCGATTGTGGAAAGGGCACTTCCCCGAGCGCTACAACGACATTGAAATTTTATGGCAAGACGCCATCCGCTTGGACGAGCAGCGCGACATGTACTTGGTCAAGCTCGCGCGGTGGTACGCGGAGAACGAACGGTGGGAAGAAGCCGCCGCGCACATGAAGATTGTGGCGGATCGCAACAAGAGCAATGCGGACACCCAGGCGGAATATCAAGAATACCGCCGCAAGGCGCAGGAGTAGACCTTACTCGCGTTGGCTGTTCGCTCCGACACATTCCTTTGGACATGCGCTCCGTAGGACACTACGCGGTTCCAAAGAAACGTGTCGG
>CAZCWV010000080.1:0-5139 GCA_964502425.1 uncultured Candidatus Peribacteria bacterium
AGTAGCCGAAGTAGCTCTGGAGGAGCTGGGACGCGAACTGCACGGCTTCCTGCGCCGTGATGGAACCATTGGTCTCAACATCCAGCGTGAGCTTCTCCAGATCCGTACGCTGTCCCACGCGGGTGGCCTCCACGTCGAACCGCACCTTGATGACGGGGGTGAAGATGGCATCCACGTAGATGAGCCCGGGTTCGTTCTGCTTCTTGTTCCGCTCGGACGCCGCCACGTAACCCACGCCCTTCTCCACGGTGATTTCCATATCGATGGATGCACCCTTCTCCAGCGTCACAATGGGAAGATCGGGGTTGAGGATTTCGATGTCCGAACTGACTTTGAGGTCCTTCGCGGTGACCACCGCCGGCCCCTTGGCCGTCAGCGAGACCACCTCGGGGTCCTTGCTGTGCTTACGGAGCCGCAGCGACTTAAGGTTGAGCGAGATGTCCATCACGGACTCCCGTACCCCCTTGAGGGTCGCGTACTCATGCTGCACGCCCGCAACACGGATGGACGTGACGGCTGCGCCCGGGAGACTGCTCAGGAGGACGCGTCGCGTCGCGTTCCCCAAGGTCATCCCGTACCCCGGCGGCAACGGTGCGATCGTGAAGACTGCATGCCGTTCTTCCCCTTTTTTGGGAACAACAGTGGAGAATGTGGGAAGCCCGATTTCTTCCTGAATGATGTGCATAGGAAGGGGATGAAGGAGAACAGAGGAGATTGGAAGCGGAATTAACGAGAATAGTACTCAATAATCTGCCGGACATCGATTGCCTGTTCCGCATGCTCAGGTCCCGGTAACCCGGCTACTTCGACCCGCAGCGCGGCGGAATCCACCTTGAGCCAGTTGGGCGGCATGTATTTCTCGTTCGCCGAGAGGATGGGGGCGAAGACGGGAGACATCTTGCTGCGGGGACGAGCCATAACCTCCTCGCCGATTTTGACCTGGTAGGAGGGGATGGTCACGCGCTGGCCGTCGACGAGGAAGAGCCCGTGCGAAACGAATTGCCGCGCCTGCATCCGTGTGAGGGCGAATCCCGAGCGGTAGATGACGTTGTCCAACCGGCGCTCGAGGAGTTGCCGCAGCGCATTGCCCGTCTGGCCGGATGTCTTGGTAGCGGTGAGGTAGTAGCGGTGGAATTGCTTCTCCGAGAGACCGTACATATCACGCGCCTTCTGCTTCTCCTTGAGCTGCTGCCCGAATTCAGAGACCCTGCCACGCTGCGAGGCGCGGGGACCCTTCCCCGGCCCGTAGGCCTTCCGCTGCAGAATCTTGTCGTACTTGTCGGAGCCGTACAGGTTCATGCCCTGCCGTCTCGCGCGCTTTGCTTTGGGTCCGGTATATCGCATAGTTCAGAGATGAGAGAAAGTGATCAGTAGCATTAGACACGGCGACGGCCTGCCGGTCGGCAGCCCCCGTGGGGAATGGGCGTGACATCCACGATGGATTCCAGATTGAGACCTGCCCCCTGCAGACCGCGGATCGCTTGCTCGCGGCCGGGGCCGAGGCCCTTCACCTCCACGTCTACGGACTCCACTCCCATCGGCTTCACCTTGGACGCCGCCGTCTCGGCCGCCACCTTGGCGGCGTAAGGCGTGGACTTGCGCGTTCCCTTGAAGCCGGAAGAACCCGCTGAACTCCAGCCTAGGACATCGCCAGCGGGATCCGTGAACGTGATGATGGTGTTGTTCTCCGACGCATGGATACACGCGCGTGCACGCGGCACGTGACGCTTGCTCTTCTTGCGTTTGGAGGGCTTGCCCGTAGAGGCTTCCGTGGGAGCGGCTGTTGCATCGGACACGATGCCCGCTGATGCATCGATCTTGGCGAGAATGTCCGCTGCCGATGTTGAAGGTTTCTGGTCGGCCATGGTCAGAGGGAAACGGAAGGGAAACCGGGGAAGTATTGCGTATTGCGTATTGCGTATTGCGTATGAGATCCCTCAATACTCAATACTGAATACTGGATACTCTTCAAGCCGACAAGAACAGAGTAGGAAACCATGATTATGTCTTGGTAAGAACAGTGCGTCCGGAGAGACCCGTCTTCTTCTTGCCGCGCCTCGTACGCGCATTGCGGCGGCTACTCTGGCCGCGGACGGGGAGCTTGCGGCGGTGCCTGTAGCCGCGCCACGTGCCGATATCCTGCAGGCGTTTGACGTCCATGGATATTTTCCGCATGAGTTCACCTTCAGTGAGTTCCTTCTCCACACGCGCGCGGAGCCTCGCCGCCTCCGTCTCGGACAGATCGTCGGCATGCATGTCAAAATTGATGCCGAGCTCCTCCAAAATCGTACGCGAGAGAGGGCGTCCGATGCCTTTGATGGCGGTCAGGGAGATTTCGATACGCTTGCGGCCGGGAAGGACGATACCGGAGATGCGGAGCATAGCTAGCGTGTGGGAGCGAGAGGAGAATCGGAGAAGCGGATAGTGGACAGTGGACAGTGGACAGTGCTGTCCACTAACCACTGATCGCTGATCGCTTGCCTGATAGGAGTGAAAAGAGAGAAGAACATTTGAGAGGAATAGAACCTGCTCATCCTTGGCGCTGCTTGTGCCGTGGGTTCTTGCACACGATGCGACGCACCACCTTCAGCTTGCCGTTGCGCCGGAGAACGAGGCGGCAATCTTTGCATCGCGGCTTGATGGAGGGGCGGACTTTCATGCAGGAGTCGAGAATGAGGAAGGAGTATTCGGGAGGAAACGATAGACGATGCGCCCCTTCTGAAGGTCGTAGGGCGTCATTTCTATCTTCACCCTGTCACCCGGGAGGATGCGAACGCGATGGACGCGCATGCGCCCCGCCAAATGACACAGGAGAACATGGTCTTTCGCCTGATCGCTGGTCACTCGGACTTTGAATGTGGTATTGGGATACGATTCCTCCACAATGCCGAGCAATTCAATTACATCCTTGGACACAGATAAGTGCAGGGTCAAGAGCCGAATGATCCTACAGAGAGATTTTTGCGTCAGCAAGCGTATACCTGTGTATTTATCCTCAAGGGTGTAAAAATGCCTTGATTTGTTTCAATTTTATTGTTTAACAACACTTTTTCGAATACTGTCATTTTTTTGATAGATGCCGAGGTTACCGAGGAATCCGAAGATGCCGACGAATGAGGCTCCACCAGCTCCGAAGCACTCTCAACATCAGCTCCTCGGTTTCTTCGGCTTCCTTGGTTTCCTCGGTTTCTTTTTCCTTATGCAATCACTTCCGCTCCGCCCGGCAAGACGAGGATTGTGTGCTCAAAATGGGCCGATGTGGACCCGTCCGCGGTACAGATCGTCCATCCGTCCTTCCCCTCGCGGATGTCTCTGGTGCCGATGGCCGTAATGGGCTCAACGGCGATGAGCGTGTAGGCGGGAATCATGGGACCGGTATCGGCATCACCCAAATTGGGGATGTCCGGGTACTGGTGGAGATTCTTCCCCAGGCCATGCCCCGTGAGCGCGCGGACGCAGTGGAACCCCGCTCCTTCCACCGTCTCCTGGATCCTCGCGGACAAATCCCCCACCCTGCGCGCGGATTTGACGAAGGAAACCACGTCCTTGAGCGCTTTCTCCGTTACATCCATGAGCTGCCGCTGTTTCGCACCCGGTTCCCCCACGGCCACGGTGACACACGCATCGGTGTAGAGGTCTTTGTACCGCACGCCGCAATCCAGCCCCACCACGTCCCCGGGGAGGAGTTCTCGTTTGCCCGGGATGCCGTGCACGCACTCATCATTGACAGAGATGCAGATGGACGCCGGAAATCCGTGGTAGCCCTTAAAGGCTGGCTCCCCGCCGAAGGATCGGATGTACTCCTCGACAATGCGGTCCAACTCCTCCGTCCGCACACCCTCCCGCGCCGCCCGCGAAACCTCCTCCAACGCTCCACGCAAGATTTTGCCGCCCTCGCGGACAGCCTCGATTTCCTCCCGGGTGAGGATCTGGAACTGGGACATGGCGGGGAGTATACCTTGCTTGCCCTGGCCTGTCCTCATTGAGTATTGCGTATTGCGTATTCAGTATTGAGGATTCCTCAATACCCAATACTCACCCCTCAATACCCAATACTCACCCCTCAATACAGAATAATCATTCCGTTACTTCAATGTGCTCATCACGTCCTTCAACTGGCCATACACCTCGTCCACCGTTCGCGCCCCATCCAATTCCACGACCTTCCCCTGGGTCTTGTACGCCTCGATGACGGGGAGTGTCTTGGACACAAACGTATCCATCCGGCGGCGGATGGTCGCCTCGTTGGCGTCGTCGGCGCGGCCTTCGATCTTCGCGCGGCCGAGGATGCGCTGCACGCCCTCCTCGGGATCGAGCAGGAGGTGGATGGCGCGGAAATCCCGCCCAGCTTCCTCCATGATCGCATCGAAGTCTTTCTTCTGGTCCGCGTCACGCGGGATGCCGTCGAAGAGGATTTTCTGGTCCTTCGGACGCTTCATGATCGCCTCTTTGACCACTTGCATGATGATCGCATGGGGGACGAGCTTCCCCTGGTCAATGTAGGACTTCACGGTCTGGCCTAACTCAGACCCTGATGCCGCGATCTTCCGAAGCTCCCCGCCCGCCTCAAAGATGTCGTAGCCGAACGCAGCCGCAAGCTTCTTGGCCTGCGTGCCTTTGCCGGAGCCCTGGATACCAAAGAGAAGGAGATCCATGACTCAAGGATACGGGAATGTCGACCACTCAGTAAAGACAGTGGATTTCACATCTCGTTTTGATGAAAAGAATCTGAGCGCTCTCCCTTGGTTCCGTCATGCAGTGGATCCGGCGTAAACCCTTCCGGCCTCATTTTGCCTCTCACGCCATCCACATCCGCGCAATTGCACCATTGCCGATACACATATCTCACCTGGCTCACGAATCCAGGGAGCCCTTCTGCTTCCGCCGCTCCCGTCGCAATATCCTTACAATGAACATTGTACGGATCATTCATGTGATCACATGTGCCACAGAATTGCTGGATTTCATCATCGGTGGGGAGATTGACCATACTGGGAGGTGGAATGGAATACTTGGATTGCGTTCCCAGCATCGTATTCTCGCAACCTTTCCGTCAAGAAAATACGGGGCATATGCCTCCGGACTGGGCTTAATGGGAAATTTTGGTTGCTACTTTCCCCGTAAGAGCTCCTGAATGAG
>CAZCWV010000081.1:0-5091 GCA_964502425.1 uncultured Candidatus Peribacteria bacterium
TGCCCTGAGGAGTCCCGAGCGTTAGCGAGGGATGACGAAGGGTGGCCGCCGGAGCCGCGGCGGGTTGGGCGTGGGTGAGACGGCGGAGGAAAAAGTGACGGGCTTTCCTGCAGGATTCCTTCACCTTCCGCCGTCCGAATGGTACGCTATGGCCGTGTCTCCCGCCTCCTACAAACCGCCGCAACGCAGCCGCAACCAATGGCTTCTGAGCGCCTTCCTCTTCAGTGCGTTGGTATTCCTGTCTTTGCTCTTCCTCTTCAATCCCCAGCGCGAGGATGAGCGGCGATTCGCGGAGGCCAAGGAAGTACCCATCAGCGAGATTACGCAGGGGTACGCGGAGCGGAAGTTCCAGGAGATCATCATCCGCGACAACAAGGTCTACGCGACCATCGAGGACGGTAACGTGCTCCAGTCCTATAAGGAAGCGAACGATACGGTGAGTGATCTGGAGTGGAACGATCCGGCCAATCCCACGGTGGTGAAAGTGGAGAACCGCGAGACGGCCAATCTTTTCTTCGCCATCCTGCCGGACCTCCTCTTCTTCCTCCTCATCCTCGCCGGCGTGGTGTGGCTCTTTCGCGGCATTGCCCGAAGCCAGTCCACCGCGCTCTCCTTCGGCAAGTCCCGCGCGCGCGTGGCGGACGCCAAGCAGGTGAAGACGCGCTTCGATGACGTGGCGGGCGCAGAGGAGGCCAAGGAAGACCTGGTGGAGGTGGTGGATTTCCTCAAGAACCCCAAGAAGTACACGAGCATTGGCGCCAAGATCCCGCGCGGCGTGCTCCTCGTGGGGGCGCCGGGAACGGGAAAGACGCTCCTCGCGCGGGCGGTGGCGGGTGAGGCCGGCGTGCCGTTCTTCTCCATCGCGGGTTCGGAGTTCGTGGAGATGTTCGTGGGCGTGGGCGCCAGCCGCGTGCGCGACCTCTTCACGCGCGCAAAGCGGAACGCGCCGTGCATCATCTTCATTGATGAAATCGACGCCGTGGGCCGCCAGCGCGGCGGCGCGGGGTTCGGCGGCGGGCACGACGAGCGCGAGCAGACCCTCAACCAGATCCTTACGGAGATGGACGGCTTTGAGCAGGGCACCAATGTGATCGTGATGGCGGCCACCAACCGTCCGGACGTGCTGGATATCGCTCTGCTCCGCCCGGGCCGCTTTGACCGGCGCATCTTCATCGACAAGCCGGATCTCGCCGCGCGCGAGAAGATCCTGGAAGTCCACGCGCGCAACAAGAAGATGGCCAAGAACGTCCACCTGCTGGACATTGCCAAGCAGAGCGTCGGCCTCACGGGAGCGGACCTGGAGAACATCATGAACGAAGCCGCGATCTTCGCGGCCAAGCGGCGGCACCCCACGGTCGTCCAGAAGGACCTCACGGACGCCGTGGAGAAAGTCACGATCGGTGCGGAGAAGAAATCCCGCAAGCTCTCGCAGCATGAGAAGGAGATCACGGCGTACCACGAGCTCGGCCACGCCATTGTCGGCCACCTCTGCCCCGAGTCCGATCCCCTCCATAAAATTTCCATCGTCTCGCGCGGGTCGGCGCTGGGCGTCACGTGGTTCCTCCCGGAGGAGGACCGGTACACCACGAGCAAGGGCAAGTTCCTGGACGAGATCTGCGGCCTGCTCGGCGGGCGCGCCGCGGAGGAGGTTGTGTTCCAGCAGATCACTACGGGCGCGAGCAACGACCTGGAGCGCGCGTCGCAGATTGCGCGGAACATGGCCATGAAGTACGGCATGGGGGACGATAATCTGGGTTTGGCTTCGTACGGCGAAAAACAAGGGTCGGTCTTCCTGGGCGTGGATCCGGGAATGAGCCGCAATTACAGCGAGGAGGTTGCCAGGAAGATTGATACCTTCGTCCAAGGCGTCCTCAAGGCCCAGTATGAGCGGGCACGGGAGTTCGTCCGCGCGCACCGCAAGAAGCTCGACGACCTCGCCAAGGTCCTCCTGCAGCAGGAGACGATGAGCGTGGAGGAGTTCGCAAAGATCTTCGGGGTGAAGAAAAGGGCGGAGGCGCCTGTTGTTGCGTAACGTTATTTCGTTATCTCGTTCATTGGTTATTTCGAATGGGAGTTCTGATCGTCTGACCTTGTTCACGAGATAACGAAGGTACGAAATAACGAATGAACGGAAAAGCAATGCTCTAGTTCAAAGGCTTCCCCTTCCGCTATGCTATAGCCATGGAAGGATCCCTCTCCCCCTTGGATGGCCGCTACGCCAAGACCGTGGAACCGCTGCGGGGGTTCTTTTCGGAGGAAGCGCTCATGCGGGCGCGGGTGGAGGTGGAGCTCCGCACATTCATCGCCCTGGCGCGGGAACCGGGCGTCAAGGAACTGCCCAAGATCGGCGAACGCGGCGCGCAGGACCTCTTGCGGATCGCGGAAAAATTCAACGGCGCGGACGCGCGGCGGATCAAGGAAATTGAAGCCGTCACCCGGCACGACGTAAAGGCCGTGGAGTACTTCCTCCGCGAACGGCTGGGGAAGGTCCGCGCCCTGCAGCCACACCTGGAGTTCATCCACTTCGGCCTCACGAGCGAGGACGTCAATAACCTCGCCTACGGCATCCTCATCCGGGGCGCGCTCAAGCAGGTGATCCTCCCCGCGCTCACCGCACTCCAGCGGGACATCGCGCGCTTCGGCCGGTCCGGGCTCAAGGTCCCCATGCTCAGCCTCACGCACGGGCAACCGGCCACGCCCACCACCGTGGGCAAGGAGCTCCTCGTCTTCGCCGACCGCTTGGACCGCCAGATCGCGCAGCTGCGCGCCTTCCGCATGCAGGGGAAGCTCGGCGGGGCGGTGGGCAACTTCTCCGCGCACCGAGCCGCCTACCCGCACGTCAATTGGGAGCGGTTCCGCGTGCAGTTCGTCAAAGGCCTCGGGTTGATCCCGTTGCCGCACACCACGCAGATCAATCCCCACGACGACGTGGCCGAGCTGAGCCACCTCCTGCACCGCATCGATACCATCCTCCTCGATTTCTGCCGCGACGCGTGGCTCTACGTCTCGCGCGGGGTCTTTGCGCAGAAGGCGGTGGCGGGCGAGGTGGGGTCCTCCACCATGCCGCACAAGATCAATCCCATCGACTTCGAGAACGCGGAGGGGAACCTGGGCATCGCCAACGCGCTCTTCGACCACTTCGCGTCCAAACTTCCGATCAGCCGTCTGCAGCGGGACCTCAGCGATTCCACCGTCCAGCGGAACATCGGCGTGGCGTTCGGCTACCACCTCCTCTCCGTCCGTTCCATCGAGAGGGGACTCGGCAAACTCTCCCTCAACCGCGCCGTCCTCAAGAAAGAACTCGCGGACCATCCCGAGGTCGTCGCCGAAGCCATCCAAACCCTCCTTCGCAAGCACGGCGTCTCCGGCGCGTACGAAAAACTCAAGGCGCTCACGCGGGGGGAGAAGGTCACCGCGTCCAAGCTCGCCGCTTTCATCGACGGTCTGCCGCTTCCCAAGGAGGAGAAGGGGAGGTTGAAGGGGATGGTGTGAGGGGCGTGGATGATGATTTTTTGGCTAACAGTAGCTCAAAATACTTTGTCAGGGATGTGTTTTCTCGACGATGGGCGGAAAGGAGATAGGGTGTCCGTATGCCAAACCACCCCCGTACCCTTTGTCACCCTGTTGATGACCATGATACGTTCATAGACGAAAATTTAGGACGTTCCTCGACGAAGCATCGTGATGCCATTCTGCGCCGGGCGTATATGCTCGATGATATGGATGGAAGAGTCCGACATACGAGGCAGTCTGTCGATATCGTGCTTCAGGGCGAACCCGATCTGGAGGATCTGGATCTCGTCGGGAGTGCGTTGGATGAGGAGTGGGAAGAGGATTGAAGGGGGGGGAATAGCGCAGAGAGTGGAGAAATGGAGCATAAGCATCCTTCTAAACGGGTTGCGGGAGCCGTGTTTCTTGCTAGACTTGTCCCAGACCAAATCTTCTGTCGTGGCAGGAGTTTCTGCTGCGGCGTCCTCGTTCATTCCATTTCCGTGCCGTGGTGGCGAAATTGGTAGACGCGCACGCTTGAGGGGCGTGTGGGAGCAATCCCTTGGAGGTTCGAGTCCTCTCCACGGCACCATTCGGTTTCGCTTCGCGAAACCTCATGGCAAGCCAGCTATGTACCGAGTCTATGTTCTCGAATTGGATGATGGTTCCTATTACGTCGGATTCACTGACAATCTGAAACGTCGTTTGGCAGAGCACGCACAGGGAATTGCTTGTGCTCATACGAAGAAAATACCCATGCGACGATTGCTATGGTCTGAAGAGCAACCTGACCGATTGAGTGCACGTACCCGAGAAAAGGAAATCAAAGGATGGAGACGCGAGAAAAAGAAGCGGTTGTGGAGCAGCTTGTCCTAAACAAAGTGAAGGATTCGAGCTTGCCCTGACGAACGATAGTGAGGAAGGGTCCTCTCCACGGCACCAGAAGCGAATAGCATCAAACAACAACCCAGAATAGGAATATCTGCGAATGGAGAGGGCGAGAAGTTTACCCAGGGTGACACGGGATCTTTTCTCATTGCAGAGCAGAAGAAACCAACATGCTGACGCACGATGTTGACACACGGGAAGCACACAGATATTTTGCCGTCATGATCCAAAAAGAAGAGATCCGCGCCGTTGCCACTGCATTGGGGATGGATCCCGATGCGGCGGAATCCCCTCAAGTCGTTGCTGCATTCAACCGCTTTGAGCACGGCAAGGGCTCTCCCCGTGGCGGGGTTTTCGTTGAATCGGTCAAGGCGCTGGGGGGTGAGGTACCCCCCGGCATGGGGAGGCTGCGGATGGATGTCGTGAAGCGAGTGTACCGTGCATTGAAGCAGGCGGGCGCTCAGGTGTAGGTTTGTGCATGGTGGGCGTGGCAAGCACCATTTTTTTCACAGACGTGGAGAATTACCAGAGGGCACGCGGCGCCATCACCGTCGGCTGGATTCTCCGTCGAGCACCTTCACGATCTGCCGGAAGGCGTCCATGGCGTGTTGGGTGGAATCGATGCGCACCTGGAGGCTGGTGGCGGAGGCGCGGAGGGCGCCGCTCACACGCTCGGGCGCGGGGAAGTTTTGGACTTCGAGAGGGGAGAACTGG
>CAZCWV010000082.1:0-5088 GCA_964502425.1 uncultured Candidatus Peribacteria bacterium
AGGCGCTTGTCTTCGGCCATCTCTTTCATCAGCTCGTGCAGTCTATGCAGAGCGGAATGGCTCCTTGCGTCCAGGGAAGCGTCATTCGCCACCTTCCTGATGAAGGCCGTGTCCAGGTTCTCCGACAGGGCGCTGATGGCGTCAATTTCCTTAAGAAGCTTCTCGTCCGCTTCAGCGTCCCCCGGCCGGGCGCTGCTGGCTAGATTATATGCGCTGCGTAATCGCATGTACATCGAATTCAGTGCTTGCTGCAGTGACATTAACGTGTCGAGTGCCATGGTTTACCTCATGAATGTGCTTATAGGATCTCCGGAACTTCCGGCAATCCATCATCAAATTCCGGCGAAGCGGGGCTTCCGCCTCGTGGGGCCGGTGGAGCTGAAGGGGGCGCAGGCCCTGCCGGTGCTGGCCCACTGGGAGGAGCGCCACCCTCGCGGTCTTCGCCAGATTGTCTCCGCTGCGCCTCTCTGCTTGCGCGCATTCTTTCAATCCGCTCTTCATATGCGCGCATCTCCTCAATAGTCTGCCGTGAGTGATTAACATCTGAAAATAAGCGGTCAAGGGCTTCGTATGCTCCATTAAGTTGGGCTATGGCGTTTCTCACGTGTTCTGCGCCGCCTCCGCCGGCAGTCCAGTCGTTGCCTGCTGACTGGAGCATCGACAAAGCAAGTTTGAGATCTTCGACTAGGTCTCGATTCCGATGGGACTCATGCCTTTGCTCGATCCAGCGTATTCTTTCATCCAGGCGTTTTTCAACAGTGGCATCTCTCTTTTCTTGCTCAGTCTCGCGAAGCTCCCCTTCTTCAGTCCGCTCTCCCTGCCGCGCACCAACATGCGCATCATCTCTTTCTATCTTAACTTCCGTTCTTTCTTCGTCGTCAAGCGTCTTTCTGAGTGCGTCGAGCTGCGTTCTGAGCTGGGTTGTTTCCTTTCTAAGCCCATTTGTGGCCTCTCTATGCCTTCCAAGATAAGGGGCCAGTCCCTGCCGTAGCGAATTGCTGAGCTCCAGCATCACGCGCTGCGCGTTCTGGCGGGTCCTGAGGTTGTTCCAGGCGGGTAGTACGCTTTGCGAGAGATACTGCTCTGCCTTCCTAACATAAGCCATCAAATGCTCAATGGTTTGAGCATCCAATGCTGCAAGATTGCGCGCCCCTTGCAGGAGCGTGTCAATATTCCGCTCCTCTGTGGCTTCAGTTCGCTGGTCTTGGTTCTCCCGCCGCTCCTGCTGCTGGTGATCCTGGGAAGAGCGCTGCTCTCTTCGCTGTTGCCCTGTTTGGCCTTGCTGGGTGCCGCCGCGCCGTCTAAACACATCCCTTACCCCGCCATAGACCTCTCGTCCCGCCCTGTAAGCTTCAGCTCCGCCATGGAACAGCGTGAGGAGGGCGACAATCAATGCCACCACCGCTCCGCCCATGGTCCAGCCGCCGATGGACTTGTACAGGTTGCCTCCTGTCGAGCCCCCAGCCGTAAGGAAATAGCCGCCGGCCGTGAAGCTGATGAGCGCGATGAGCAGCCAGACAGCGGCCTTGAGGAACTTGTTGTGGATGTGCCTGGTCATGTACAACCCATAGAGCGCAGGAGCCAACCCGGCTAGGACTCCGATGGCAACAGAATATGTCGCGAAGATGCCCTGCAGCACTTTGGCCGGAATCAAGGAAACGCTTGCGAGAGCCAGCACAAAGGCGATGGCGCCCGCGATGCTCTTATGATCCTTGAATATCTTAATCGTTCCATAATATAATGCGGCGTAGACGATGATGAACAACATGAACCTGAAGTAGATGTTGAACAAGTAGCCTGGCCCCTGCGCTGACTTCGGCAGGGTGATGAAGATAAAATCAAGGAAAGCTTTGAGCGGCTCGGGCATGGTAAACTTGAACGCCGCGCTGACCGGAAGGGCTCCGCCTAGGAACAGCATTGCCAACATCAGCAGGCGTTGGAGTTTCATGCTCGTTCTCTGCCCCTATCCACTGGAGTTTGAGTTGTAGGTCTAGTTCTTGAGCTTCCCTTTTTCACATATTTTTCGATTTCAACGAGTAGAGCTTCAAGTTTCTTCGCTAGCGCTGTAAAAGTGAGGTTGCCAAAGTTACGCTCGAGGACATCTTGTCGCTTTCTAATGAGAAGATCGACGATGTAATGTAAGGTTGCGATGGATTCCCCGCCGACCGCAGAGTTCCAGAGCGCTTCCGCGTCCCCGTAAGCTATTCTTACCCTTAAGGTTTCAAATTGTTGGGCAATATCTGCCATGTTTTTTGTAATAACATCGTGGTCAGGCCGCATGAGATCAGGCATGGCTCCCGCAAGCTTACCTAAATTTTCTATGGCTGACCTAACATAGAAAATCAGTTGATTGGTGGGTAAAGTAGTTCCAAAGGGGGGAGCAGGAGCTACACGCCCGCGGCTTTGCTCTTCTTCAGCTTCGAGCTGTACGCCGCCTGGAGGCGCTCTCGGCGGAGGCGTGGAAGGCGGGCTTTTCTTGGACGCGAACAGCTGCTCATACCACACCATCGCAACTCTCAACTTACGGGCGAATTCGTTTATTCTGATTTTTTTCAAGTCTGAGGGAATACTCTCAATGTTTAGTGTTCTTCGATAGGTATTCACAATCAAATTAACCCTCATCAGGATAGCCCTAACCTCCCGAGGGAGAGAAATCGGACCGAACCTCTGTACTGCTCTCTCATGGATGTCGCTAAACAGGCCTCCATTCCCACCGATATATCCTAGAGCTGTCCGCACTAAGCCCGCTTGGTCGGATACAGCATCTGATGCGTAAACCTCTCCAACGGTAAGAGTTATGTTCCTCAGTTCCAGAAGCTCTTTCACTAAAAGATTGAAGTCTCCTTCAATAGATCCTCCGGGAGCAACGCGACTCTCTCTTGGGATCTGGGGCGATACAACGGCCGGAGCGACTGGAGGCACTACAACTGATGGGGGCACAACAGCAACTGCCTGCGGAACTGCCACAGCCACAGACTCTCCAAGTGCTTTCGTAAGGGCAGCGTCCGTCTTTCTGATCAGATCCGCGAATGTCTCGCGCGTGTACTGATTAATCTTATTCTTTGTCAGGAATTTCGCATTGCCCATAATGAGAGCTTCCAAGAGCTTCTCCACCCGTCCGGCAGATAGAGTCTTGCGCTGCCTAACGCCGACAGCAGCGCGCTTCTCGTCGAGCGTGCGCAACAATGCGACGAGCAAAGCGCGCGACTGCGAATCGACCCAATCGACGCTTCCCTCCAAAGCGACATACTGGCTAAGCATTTCTTCAAGCTGCTCGTTGCGCGCAATTCTCACCAGATAATAGGCGCTCTTCATTTTCACCATCATCGGCTTCTTCTCATCTCTCTTGCTCCGAGGCTGCAAGAGATAGACATTGAGTACAACCATCAGCACGCCCATGCCTGCTTTGGGAATGAACTTGACATGCGCCTGCTTCGCCTCATTCGAAGCATTGACTGGAATGAACCCCTTGTACGAGTTGAACTGCATGCGGACGCCCTTTCTCCTCATAGCGTATCTGACCTTGCCCACACGGTCTTCATTCGAGGCATGTGGCAGGCTGATGTTGCCAAACGCCTCGAACTTCATTTTGTCCAATTGAGGCTTGGTCATGGGAATCCACCGCTTTCCTTCCGGATAGAGAACCATGAAGTTGTAGAGATATCTCATGTTCCGGGGCAAGTTCATGCCAAAGATGCTGAAGGGCAATCCGACATCTGTCTCCGCAGCGACGAGTTGTTCGGAGTATCTGCGCCCTCGTAAGTCCACAGTAACTCTCTTTCCATATTCTTCCGTCGGCTCGACGCGCAGTTCAGGAGGGCCCGTAGGCGGCCTTACCGGTGGCCGCTCCGGCACCTCTGGCACTACGGGTGGAACTTCCGGAGGTTCCGGCTCCCGGGTTCTGCGCCCGCCATCCCCTCCGCCCCTGTTGATTTGGATATTCTTCATGATCGGCGACACATTGATGTTAATAGTCGGGATTCCTCCTCTTCCGCCCCCTCCCTCTCCTTCAGGCGCGCGGATTTCGAAGAGATGTCCCTTGTCCACGGTATGGTTTGCAGCGTCTTCGATGTGGATTCCATAGAATCCCAAGACTGAAGGCTGGCCGTTGTGCTGAGTGTTAACGTCCACATCCACACAGAAGCTTGTGGGCGTCTGGTCGTAGATTTCCTGGACGATATTCAGTACCTGTTGCGGGCCTGAAGCGTGGGGGAAATGGTAAGTGGGGAATTCCCTGTCCAGTCCTGTTCCAATGATAGTAAGTTTGACCCTGCCGCTCCCTTGCACAGCGAAGCTGGGTTCGATGCGGTCGATTGTGAAGGCGTCGCCCCCTTCAGGCTCGAGCACCGTGAAGACGATCGTGACTTCCTTCTCGCGTACCTCAGAGGCCGGAGCAACCGCCTTGAGCTTGAAAGTACACACGTCGCCAGCCCGGAGCGCGGGGACGGCTGTCGCCTCGAGGAACACTTCGGTATTTCCGAAATCGCCCTCAGGCGGCGACACGATGGGCCCATCTGGAAATCCCAGCCGCAACCAAGTGTTGGTCCTGATGTCCTGCTCCACTTCTCCTCTGCGTAGAGTGGAGCTCACTGGCTGAAGCGTCCATTCCATCCGCGTGCCATGTGACGCATTGATGACGTTGAACGTTTCGCGCACACTCTCGCCCGGATGCGCTGCCATCTCAACCGTCTCTCTGGAAACCTGGAGAATTGGCCGGTTCGCCCGCGGGACGACGGTCAGGACAACCTCCACGGCGGCAGTGGGATTCTCAGCATTGGCGCGCACGGCAATATGCCCGGTATGGGTTCCAATCGGAAGTTCCGTGGCATCCACCACGCCATTGACTTGCTCTGCCTCACCCGTATTTGTTCCTGTATAACGATCAGCTAAAGTAATCCACGGCGCATCGGCTACCGCCGCTTCCCACCGCATGGACGTATTCGCTGTCGTATTCTTCACTGTGAATTGAAGGGGCAGTGCTCCTTCAGGCCCTTCTTCGCACCGCAATTCTATGCGTGGTGGAGCCACTTCGAGATGGGGGTGGTGCTCTTCTTCCGGCTCTCCTCCTCCTCCTCCACCGCCCCCTCC
>CAZCWV010000083.1:0-4961 GCA_964502425.1 uncultured Candidatus Peribacteria bacterium
GGACACCGTCACCATCACGGTAACCACGGCTACCGGGGATTCGGACACCATCACGCTCACGGAAACCGCTTCCGGTTCCGGAATCTTCCGTGGTAGCGCGGCCACGGCCATCGGTGCCGTAGGCGCGGCGGGCACCATCAAGAGCCCATCGGAAACCACCATTACCACCACCTTCACGGACGCGCAGGACGGCCTCGCCCTCACGCATAACGTCGTCTTCTACGCACCGGGAGGAACGGCTACGACCACCACGACCACATCCGGCGGAGGCGGGGGTGGAGGAGGAGGTCGGAGAGCACCCACCACCACCACGCCAACAGCCACTACTCCCACGCCTGCCACGCCCTCGCGCCTGCAGAACGGCGAGAAGCTCACCATTAAGCAACGCGTGCAGCAGTTGCGCGAGAGGGCAAAGGCCCGCCGCGAGTCGCGCCTCAAGGCTCTCCTGGAGAGAGTCCAAGCGCGCAGGGCTCTGCGACAGAAGAGATAACCGTTTCCCTCTTCGAAATCCAAGCGGCGGGCATTCCCCGCCGCTTTTTGTGTCGGCTTCCTTTTCCCGGGACGGAGGTACGTCACGAGTAATCATCACTCAAGACTCATAACTCAAAACTCTCCCCCCTCCTCTCTCCAATTCCCTCTCATCATCTCCTGACCCCTCACGAGAGGAACAATGGCGAGATCACCCTCCTATCTGCTCCAGGGCTTGGCGCACGGCTGCATCGGTGGGATCCTGCCGGAGGATTTCCCGGAACTGGCGCGCTGCCTCCGTCGTTCGCCCCTCCTGCGCGTAGAGCACGCCGAGGGTCCGGCGCGCTAGGAGGAACTCTGGCTGGAGACGGACCGTGTTCTCCAGGTGGAACAACGCCTTCTCCTTCTCCCCCTGTCTGAGGAACGCAATGGCGAGGTTATACCTGGCTTCCGGGAAGAGCGGATCGTACCGCACCGCCAGCTCCGCATCGGCAATCCCCTCCTCAATTCTCCCACGATCGAGGAGCAGGGAGCTACGGTTGACGAGGGCCTGCACGTAATCGGGCTTCCGGCGGAGCGCTTCCCCGTACGCGGCCAACGCCCCCTCCGTATCCCCGCGGTCCGCTGCCAGGAGCCCCAGCCCCATGTGCGGCTCATGGCTCTCCGGATCCAGCGCAATGGCACGCGTAAACGCCGCCTCCGCCTCGGCTACCTTCCCCTGCTTGCGGTACACCGCGCCCATATTGCTCAGCGCCCGCGTGTTGGGTTTTGCCGCATGCGACAGTGCAAACTCCTTTATGGCTTCCTCCGGTTCTTCCCGCCGCCGCAGGGCATTGCCCACGTTGTTGTGCGCCATGTACGAATCGGGGTAGAGGGAGAGCACATGCCGGAAGAGGGTTTCCGTATCCTTCCACACCAGCGACTGCGCCATGGCCTTGCCCCCGAGGAGGAGCAGGACAACGATCAGCACACCTTGTGCCCCACGACGGACCGTAGGGGATCGAGAAGCGACGAAGACATCCCATGCGGCCGCGCCGAAGAGCAGGACCACCCACAGCACGCCGATGGAGGGAAGGTACGCATACCGGTCGGAAGCGAGAAAGAGATTGCCGCCCTTGGCGAGGTTCGTGACCGTGGGCGCAAGCGTGAGGAGGAAAAACGCCGCGCCGAAGGCGATGTCGCGCGTCCAACGGAGCGTCCAGAATGCAAGAGCCACGAGGAGGAACAGGAAAAGGAAAGGAAGAAGGAACGGTAGGACAAACGGCGCTACCACACCCGTGTAGGGATAGAGGACGGAGTAATGGAACGGCCAGAAGAGGAGGCCAAGCAGGAACACCGCGCTCTTCCCGCCCAGAAGGATGGTCGTGAGGAGCGGGGTGGAGGAGAGGAGGGCGCGCTTCCCCAAAAGCGCGATGAGACCGAAGACAACGACGAGGAAGAAGTGCGGCGCTTTCTCCGTGAACATCTTCCGGGACCAGGGACGCCGATCACGGATATCGACGAGCAGAAGGACTAAAGGGAGGGTCACCGCCATTACCTTGGCGAGGAGCGCCAGGAGGAGAAGAACTACTCCCCACCAGTACGCCTTACGGCTCCCGTTCGAGCGGTAGAAGAGATAGGACAGGAGGGAGGAAAGGAAGAAGAACGCGGACAACACATCCTTACGGGCCGATGCCCACGCAACAGCCTCCGTGTGGAGGGGGTGGGCCAGGAAGAGGAAGCCCGCCAGGAGTGCCACTCCCGGCCGCCCCTTGGAAATGGCGTACACAAGCCAAGAAACGAGAAGAGCATTGAAAATATGCAGGACGAGGTTCGTGAGGTGGTACATCAGGGGATCCGCACCCCCCAGCAGGAAATCGAGCTGGTAGCTCATAAGAGTGAGCGGGATGTACAGCTCGGGGTCAAAGTGGGTGAAAATGGCCTTGAGGGAGGCGGCGTTGATCACCCGGACGGCCGGATTCTCGGTAATGAGCATCCCATCGTCGAAGCGGACGAACTCGTTGCCCAGGGAAAAGCCGTACATGAGGAATCCTGCCGCGAGGAAGCCTAGGATGACTTTGAGGACGACCCGGCGGTCCGGGAGTGCCGGGAAGGAGGAGGGGCGATCCATATCCCGATTGTAGAGGAAGCGCACGTCCCGACGGAGCGGAAAATATGCCTGTACTATTTCATCATTCACGCAAGCACTCTCCGCATCAGGCAGGGCTGAAACCCTTTCAAATGAAGATGATTTCTGGTATCATACTTGGATTTGACCGACCGGATATTCCCACCTAACGAAACACACTTCCATCCACACAAATATGTCCATTGAAGCCTGCATCGCCCACGCCATCCGGAGTGATCTGGACATCGTCACGGCGCTGCCGGAAGTGCAGGAAGTACCTGTGGAGGATCTGGAGCCCTTCGTGGAGCGTTACGTGGTGATGGTGCAGGAATCCCTTCGGAACGTGATCCTGGAGAAGGGCGACCCGTACCTCCGCTCCCGGGACGCCGCCGGCCTGTGCGCCACCTGTTTGGAAGCCGGCGTGGTGATCCCCCCAGCCATGCTCCTCAAGATGTGCCAGACGATCATGCAGCTCTCCCTTCTGGACGCCAAGTTCATCTTGGACACGGAGGACGGTAAGACGCTGTACTACGTGAAGATGACGGTCAGCGCATAATATCATTGGTACCTTCGTTATTTCGTTCCTTCGTTATTTGGTGAATCCGTTCAGGGCGATCAAGACTCCGACGAAATAACGAGATAACAAAATAACGGTCGCATTCGTGCTTCAGTGTTTCTGCCACTGCGGCGCGCGGCGCGCCCTCTTCAAGCCCGGCTTCTTGCGCTCCTTGATACGCGCGTCGCGGCGGAGGAATCCCACCCGCTTGAGGTCGGGACGGAAATCGGGGTTGACCAGCAGCAGCGCGCGGCTAATGCCATGACGCAGCGCGTCGGACTGGGAGGACATCCCTCCGCCCACGATCTCGGCCTCGATATCAAACGCGTTCTTTCGCTCCACCAACGCCAACGGCGCGAGAGCGTTCTCTATCTGGAACGGCGTGAGGAAGTACTGCTTCAGCTTCTTGTTATTCACCGTCACCTCGCCGGATCCCTCCGGGTACATCCGCACGTGGGCGATGGCGGTCTTGCGCTTGCCGACGCTCCAGAAGTACTGCCGATTCTTGGGGGATTCGGACGTCATATCTCAATGTTGAAAGGAATGGGCTTTTGGGGGGCATAGGGATGTTCTGTCCCACGGAAGACGTGGATACGCTTCATGATCTGCAGACGGAGGCGGGTGCGGGGAAGCATCCCGTACACCGCGCGGCGGATCACCTCCTCCGGCGTCTCTTCCATCAGCTTGCCAAGGGTCTTGGTCTTCAAGTGCCCCAGATACCCGCTGTGGGAACGATAGAGCTTATTGATGCTCTTCTTGGGGTGGATCTGGAGCTTCTCCACGTTGAGGACGATCACATGGTCGCCACAGAGCTGGTGCGGCGAGAAGCTGGTCTTGTGCTTCCCGCGCAGGACATGCGCGGCGGCGGCGGCTACGTGCCCGGGAATCTTGTCCGTGGCATCGAGGATCATCCAGGTGGGGGCCGAAACGGGGACAGTTGTGGTCTTCATGATCAGGCGGAAACAGATGCGGTTTTCTTCTGCTTGGTCGGCGTCTTCCTGCTCTTTCCTTCCGTCCCCTCCTTTGTGGGAGTCTTCTCCACTCCCTCCGCATCGATCAACTGCAACGTCACCATCTCCGCACCGTCCCCCGCGCGGCTGCCGAGCGGCACCATCCGCGTGAAGCCCGATGGACGGGTGGCGTAGCGCTGCTTGAGCACCTCCATGGTCTTGCGGCAGGCATTCTTGTGCGTGACGTAGGCATTGATGGCGCGGATGGCCACGTGCGGCGTCTTGGTCTTCGCCGTGGTGATGAGGCGGTCCACCATGGGACGAACCACCAGTGCGCGCTTCTTGGTCGTACGGACGGACTCGAAGAGGAGGAGCGACGTCACGAGGTTCCGTTGGAGGGACCTGCTGTGTGCAGGCTTGTAGCGGAGCCGGAGGCGGGAATGACGATGGCGCATATCTCAGGATAAGGACGTCGGGGAAAGGCGAGGGGATCGCCAGTGTGCAGGAAAACGGATCAGGAGTCGAGAGTCTCGTCTGCGAGCTTGAGACCGCGGTCCCCGAGGGTTTTCTTCACCTCGTCGAGAGCTTTGGCCCCAAAGCCGCGGAAGTTGCTGAGCGTGGCTTCGGTACACTTCGTGAGCTGTTCGATGGATCCCACACCCGCGTTGATGAGGGCATTGAGCGTGCGCGGGGAGAAGTTGAGGATCTCGATGGGCGTATAGCTCTCCTTGGCGGGCGCCTGCGCAGTGTCTTCCGTCTGCTGTGCGCTGGCGCGGCTGAAGTCGGCGATGAATTCCGGCTCCACCACTTTCTTGTCCGAAGCGAAGTAGCCGAAGTAGCTCTGGAGGAGCTGGGACGCGAACTGCACGGCTTCCTGCGC
>CAZCWV010000084.1:0-4923 GCA_964502425.1 uncultured Candidatus Peribacteria bacterium
CGTTCTGATCCCGACGAAGCTCTCCAAGGAAGAGCGGCGGCTGCTGGAGGAGTGGCGGCGCGCTCGCGGCTGAAGCTATACAAATGGAAAATTGGAAATGGGAAATTGAAAATTATGGAGGTCATGCTCGGACTTGAACTACTTCCAGCATTTTCAATTTTAAATTTACCATTTTCAATTTATCAGAGATGTCATGATCTCCAAACAGTCAGTGCATCAAACATCGAGGTTCTCCAACCCCGTATCTTCCGCCATCACCGGGGAGAGTTCCTCGCCGCCCTTCTCGTCCTTCAACCGCATGACGATCTGCCGGTACTCGCCCTCGCCGATGCTCTCGGTCGTCAGGTCCTGGAGCTGCGGGGTGTTGGCCACGTGCAGGTGCACGATGCGGCGGAAGTACGGGCTCATGGGGGCGAGCGCGATCTTGTTCCCCGTGCGCCGCACGAAATCCGCCTTCTGCTCCGCGATGCGGCACACCTTGTCCTCCTGTGACTTCCGGTAGCCGTCGATGTCCAGCACAATGAAGGGGCTGCGCTCCATGTTCTCCTTGGAGCGGATGACGGATTTGGCCAGGTGCTGGATGGCGTTGAGCGTTTCGCCGTGCCACCCGATGAGGCGGCGGGGGTCGGGGGAGGTCAATTCCCCGCGCGGGACGCCGTCCTGCTCCGCCGTTACCTTGACCTCCGTCACGATGAACGGGAGGTGTTGCAGAAGCGCGCCGATCGTGTCTTTGATCATCGAGGCATCCATATCATCGAAGCATCGTGAGGGGTGGAGGCATCATAGCGCGACGGGGGGAGGAAACCAAGGAAACCGACCCTTCGGCCTCGAGCTCAGGGCCGAGAGGGGAAGCCGACGAATCCGAGGAATTCCTGTCGACTCACTCGGTGGAGTGTGAAACCATCGCTCTTCGGTTTCCTCGGTTTCTTCGGATTCCCATTCGGGCCTGAAGGCCTCAGGGCCTGAACGGCTTCGGTTTCCTCAACAAAAGAGCCCTCGTTTCCGAAGGCCCTCTTGAGAAATGGGGGACTCGATTACCGAACGGCGTCCTTCAGCGTCTTTCCGGCCTTGAAGGACGGGACCTTCATCGCGGGGATGGAGATCTTCTGGCTGGGGTTCCTGGGGTTCACGCCCATGCGCGCGGCGCGATGGCTGAGCTTGAACGTTCCAAAACCCGTCACCGTTACCGGCTGGCCCTTCTTGAGGTTCTTGATGACGATGTTGATGATCGCCTGGAGTGCATCGGCAGCGGAACGCTTCGTAATGCCTGCCGCGTCGGCGATCGCGGCGATCAGATCCTGCTTGGACATAAAAGAGGAAGGGAAGGAAATACGGCGAGTGTCAGTTTACGCTGTGTATACAGCGCCGCAAGACGGGTGAGGCCAACTTTTTCGCTTGCCGTAGAGAAAGTATGATATTTATGGCTTGCACAAGCGGAAATATTTGAATACAAAGGATAGTCGTCAGGAGAGCTTTGCTTTCCATTATTTATCGCAGCATCATGCGGGGAGGGAGTGTCAATGGGACTCAAAATATTGTTTTTCGTACTATTGATAGTACAGTGTCAAACCGTTCCTTGGCATCATCAGTTCCCTCCATTCATATCCTCTTTCATAGAGTGAGTTCATGTGGACTCACGAGAGAGGAGATGCCGTGGAGGGAAGGAGACAGTCATGATTGGTTTCATGTTTGATTTAGAAACGATAATAGCTCATTTGGAGCGGCTTGCGGCGGATCCCGTCGTGGGTGGGAAGGCAGAATTCGTGAGTGTGGGGTTGCCGTCCCTTCGTGAGGGGCAGCGGAATGCGCTGGATTGTTCCGGCGTCATCCTGCCCATGGTGTTCGATCGAGGGCACGGTAACAATGTGCTCGAAGTCAGATTGGTGCAGCAACCGCGGGGATTGCGGTTCCTTCTTCCTGAGGATATGCCGCTATTCAACGTCGTATTTGAATGCCATATTGTGCTAGGTGTGGAAGAGGCAATCTTGAATGGACTATCCTGCTGGAGGTGCATGAACAAGAAAGCAGAGTCGCAAGGAATGCGCACATTCCAGGACGGCGCCCTCTCGGGCACCGTCACGCGGGTAATGGATGCAATTTTCTTGGAGTTTGAGCATTCCAGATGGGTCCTCATCAAGAGCGGATGATGCGGAGGCGATCCACGGCAATAACAAGACGCTGTTCGAGAGGACAGCGTCTTTGCTTGTGGGTGTTTTTCTGTTTGTTGTTTCCTCTCCCCCTAACCCCCTCTCCTTCCCCGTGTCTCCTTCTTCGGGACATGAGGTAGCATTGATTCTTTCGGAGAAAGGAGAGGGAGGATGTTTATGTTTTGTTGTTGTTTCCCTCTCCCCCTAACCCCCTCTCCGGTAGAGAGGGGGAATGTGTGTTGTTTTGTTGTTGTTTGTTCCTGTGTGTTGTCTTCACGCAAGATCGCAAAAACATCACACATCAACATGTTCTTTCTCAGGCACGAGACGCTTCTGAAGCGCAAGAAGGAACTTTGCCTTTGCAAGAGCTACGCCCCTTTCCCTTCCGGCCTGCCGGCCGTAGCTTCAGCGAAGGCTGGGGAAAGGGGGTGGGGGAAAGAGGGGGAAAACAAAAACACACAAACAACATCATCTCCAAGCCAAAATCACCATACGTATATCTGGTTTCCTTTTGACAGCAGTCCTCATGCTTCTCTAGGCTCCACCATCGTACCTCCTTAATAGACTCTCGGTTTCCCTATTTATAGTGAGTCCCCACGAACTATGCCCCACCATCTCGTCATCGTCGAAAGTCCCGCCAAAGCCAAGACCATCAAGCGTTTTTTGGGGAAGGATTTTACGGTGGAGGCGAGCATGGGGCACGTCCGCGACTTGCCCTCGAATACGCTGGCCGTGGACGTGGAGGGCGGCTTTGAGCCGGAGTACGAGGTGCCCAAGGAGAAGAAAAACGTCGTCAAGAAACTGAAGGATGCGCTCAAGGAGTCGGATGAGCTCTGGATCGCGACTGACGAAGACCGCGAGGGGGAGGCCATCGGCTGGCACCTGACGCAAGTCCTCAAGGAAGACCCCAAGACGGTGAAGCGCATCGTCTTCCACGAGATCACGGACAGTGCCATCAAAGAAGCCGTCCGGAACCCGCGCACGCTCGACATGAAGCTCGTGGCCGCCCAGCAGGCGCGGCGCGTCCTCGACCGCCTCGTGGGCTACACGCTCTCGCCGTTCCTCTGGAAGAAGGTGTACCGCGGCCTCTCCGCGGGGCGCGTGCAATCCGTGACGGTGCGGATGATCGTGGACCGCGAGCGCGAGATCAACGCGTTCAAAACCGAGGAGTACTGGACGCTGGACGCCTTCCTCGAGACGGAAAAGAAGGAGGCGTTCACGGCGGGGCTCAGTAAGCGCGACGGCAAGAAGTTCGTCCCGGGTTCCAAGGAGGAGATGGATCAGGCGTTGGCGGATCTCAAGGGAGTTGCATACACGGTTGCTTCCACCGACGAGAAGGAACTGAAGAAGAATCCCGCGCCGCCCTTCACCACGTCCACCCTGCAGCAGGAAGCGGCGCGCAAGCTGGGGTACTCGGTCAAGCAGACGATGGTCATCGCGCAGCAGCTCTACGAGGGCGTGAACCTGGGGAAGGGTGAGGGGATGATGGGTCTCATCACGTACATGCGCACGGATTCCGTGAACCTGAGCGACAAGGCGCTCAAGGACGCGGCGCAGGTGATCGAACAGCACTACGGGCGCGAGTACGTCCTCGCGGAGCCGCGCCGGCACAAGACCAAATCCAAGGGCGCGCAGGAGGCGCACGAGGCCATCCGCCCCACCGAGCTCTCGCGCACGCCGGAGTCGCTCGCAAGCATCCTCGACCACCAGCAGCTCAAGCTCTACACGCTCATCTGGAACCGCACGGTGGCCACGCAGATGGCGTCCGCCGAACTCAAGCGGGTGGGGGCGGATATCAGCGCGGGCATCTACACCTTCCGTGCCACCGGCCAGACGATCCTCTTCGACGGGTTCCTCCGCGTGTACATGGAAGACAAGGACGAGGGTCCTTCCGTCAATCCCCTTGCGGCGGTTGCCCCTTTGGCGGGGCGGGCGGGGCAGACACGCGACGAGGAGGTCGAGGTCCGTAAGGAGGATGTCCTCCTTCCGCCGCTCGCGCAGGGGGATACGCTGGACCTGCAGGAACTCAAACCGGAACAGCACTTCACCAAGCCGCCGCCGCGCTACACCGAGGCGAGTCTCGTGAAGAAGATGGAGGAGGAGGGGATCGGCCGCCCGAGCACGTACGCCCCCACGATCTCCACCATCCAGCAGCGCGGATACATCAAGAAGGAGGGAAAGCAGCTGCAGCCGGAGCAAATCGCCTTCACCGTCACGGACCTCCTCGCCGAGCACTTCACAAACATCGTGGACCTCACGTTCACGGCCAAGATGGAGCAGGATCTCGACGACATCGCGGAGGGGGAGGTGACGAGCGCGGATTTCCTCGGCGGGTTCTTCGGCCCGTTCCAGTCTCTCGTGAAGGAGAAGACCAAGGAAATCCAGAAGAGCGACGTGCTCCCCGAGCGGGAGTTGGGGACGGATCCTGCGACAAACCTTCCGGTCATCGTGCGTACGGGGCGGTTCGGCCCGTACGTGCAGCTCGGCCGCTTTGATCCCGCTTCATCGGAGAAGAAGAAGACGAAGAAGCCGAAGCTGAAGAGCGTCTCGGTGCCCAAGCACCTCTCCCCGGATGACGTCACGCTGGAGCAGGCGCTCTCGCTCCTCTCATTCCCCAAGGAACTGGGCAAGATGGACGGGGTGCCGGTGACGCTGGCGTTCGGACGCTTTGGCCCGTACCTCAAGTGCGGCGAGGCGACGGTGAGCGTGAAGGACAAAGACCCCCTCACGCTGACACTGGACGATGCGCGCGCCATGATCGTCGCCGCAAAGGAGC
>CAZCWV010000085.1:0-4902 GCA_964502425.1 uncultured Candidatus Peribacteria bacterium
ACGAGGACGAACTGCGGGTAGCGGATGAGCTCGTTGTGGACGGCCTGCACCGTGACGTTCTTGTGGTCGAACTTGGCCTCGCGAATGCGATTGGCGATCTCCATGAAGTGCAACGGCTCGCCGGACTTCTTGAGGATAATGTCCACCTTGTCGCGGATGGAACGCGGACGGACGAACCTCCACTCCGTGAGCCCCCAACCCTCCTCGATGACGCGGAGCCGCTCGTCGATCCTGAGGCAGCTCTTGATGAGCTCGGCGCTCGGGACGCGGTCCGGAAAGAGGTGCAACGACTGGATGGCGGAGATCACTTCCTCCTCCTGCATGCACGCCTTGCGCTTCTTGAGGATCTTGACGATGTTCTCCACGATGAGGGAGATGTCGTCGAAGGGGAGGGAGGAGAGGCGCCAGAAGGGGACGAATGTGTTGCTGCGTCCCTGCGAACTCATCTCCTGATCAATGGAGAAGGAGAGGCGAAGCACTGCGCCGTCGGTGTTGGTGCTGCCGGCAATGCGCTTGAGGACCTGCGAAATCAGGTCATCTTCCGTCATCACGCCGCCGTGGGCGCGGAGAATGCCCTTGGCGATATCGTTGATTTCGTCCAAGCGCGTGGTGCGCACCGTGCGGCGGAGCTTGCTGAGGGCAATGCTCTCAATCTGGCGGATGCGCTCGCGGGTCACCTTGAACTGCTTGCCGATCTTCTCCAGCGTTTGCTTAGGCTGGCCAAACAGTGCGAAGCGTTTCTTGATGACCGTCACCTCCTTCTCGGTCAGCACCATAAAAAGATTATTGAGCAGTTCCTGCAAATTGATCGTGATTTTCTGCGCTTGCGCTTGCTGCTGCGATGATGCCGGTGGGGTGACAGTTGTAGTCATGCAGTGCGGGGTTAAAGAACAACCCTCTTTTTACCAGATAATTGACAGTTTCAAAAGTTCTATCGCAGGTTGGTGTGGACGTATCGCCCTGGTGTTACTGGATGATCGAATGTGAATGACGATAAACGTGCGCACAAGCGTGGCCTGAGAGGGGAGCGGAAGGGCGTGAATTTTCGGAATTCTGACGCGCTCCTAGAGGTGTTGTTCCAAGGACCAGTGATGATGATATTAATGTTATTTGACTACTTGTCAACACTTTCCTGATATACGCAATATCTCACAGGCAGCAGCGGCATCTGCATCGGTCTCCCGCTCAGGAATATCACGTTCCTTAGCCATTTTGGACTTCCGCGGAGTGGTGTACCGCTCATCAACGAAAACCACCGAAATTCCCCGCTCTTCGAGGAGGTCCGTGTACTCCCGGACAATCCCTGCCTGGGACCCTTCCGCACCGGAGGGGAGGCGGGGAAGGCCAACGAAGACACGGTCGATCTTCCTCTCCGTCACCAGAGCCAACACACGCTCCAGCCATGCCCCCCGCGACGAAGCCTTGATAGTCTCGAGAGGGAAGGGGATGCCGACGTCTTCGTCGCAGTACGCGACGCCCGTCCGTTTGGTCCCGATGTCGAGGGCGAGGAAATGCATCGAGTATTGAGTATTGAGTATTAGGTATGGAGTATCAAGTATGCATCGTCAAAGAACTGCTCAATACTCAATACTGACCCGAGGAAGAATAAACGATGGAAAATCAGACCACCAATTTGCTGAATCGCGACTTCTTCCGATCCGCGGTATTGCGGTGGAGAATGTTCTTCTTGGCGCTGGTGTCGATGGTCTTGAAGACGAGCGGCAGCATCTTGCGTGCTTCATCCTTCTTCCCTTCCTTTACAAGATCCGTGAACGCGCGCAGGACGGTTTTGAGGCGGGTGCGAAAGGGCTGCAGACGCGCGCGGCGGACTTCGTTCTGCTTCGCGCGCTTGATGGCGGACTTGATGATGGGCATAGAGCCGCGTGAGAGTACGTGAAAAGGAAGGAGGGGTCAAGGAGTGACTTCCCTCCTCAGAGAGTCTCCAGGAATGCCGCGGCATCATCGAGCAACTGGTCATGTTCGTCCTTCAATTGATCAAATTGCGTCAGATCGTGTTTTCCCTCCACTCCTTCACTACCATCCAGCTTCTGCTGACGGTGCATACCATCAAGGAGACGCATCTGATCTTCATAGGCTTGCCCACGTCTGCGCGCTTGGTCTATCGCATGCACATCGATGCCAACGTTGCCGGCAGGCTTCTTCGGGTCCGTCACGAGGTAATCCGTCACCGGAAAACGTTTTTCGAACCCCTGCTTTTGCCGGCGTGCGTATTTCTCCACTTCCGTACATCGATCCTGCAGGACCCCGGCTTGCGTCTTCCCCTCCCCGGAGAGATCATTTTTCCTTCTTTCGATCGCCCACAGAATCCGCAGTGCGTTCTGCTGCATGAGGAGACAATCCATGCGCCGCTGGAGCGCCTGCACCTCACTCCGGTAACTCGGTACGGATGTGTTTACGATCCGTCCGTTCCGCATGAGTTCGATCGCCGCTTGGATCCCGTCGTATTCCCCGAGAGGTCCCAGCCGCGCGTCCCGCATCAACACGCGCCGCAGGTCCGCGCCCACGAGGACGATGCCGAGCGGCCCGAGGACGCGCCCGACCTTCGATGCGCGCGCCGTCCCTTCAGCGGCTTTCTCAGCCGCCGCGGCGCCGGATGCAGCCGCCGATCCCGTTCGCACCGCCTGCGCCAGTTTTCCAAGTTGTGCACCGGTCGAGCGAGTGAGGGATACCGCCCCGCGCGCCGTGAGCTTTCCCCCCTGCCATACTGCGCGTGCCGTGCCGCGGATGAGGGCCTTTCCCCCTTTGTATGCCAGGACCGTGGCAACGATTCCCGCGCCGAATCCGGCGATGGCCGCCGCGATGATGTACTTCATCAACTGCTCCCACGCTTCCTGTTGCTGGAAGAGCGCATTGCCGACGTCCACGTGCACGTCGATCGTTTCGTTCACCGACGTGAGGAACGTGCCGTACTCCCCGATGAGCCCCGACGGCGGTTCCACCTCTCCCCAGTCCTCCTGCATCTGGCGCAGCGCCATCATATACACGGTGGCGCCGTTGTACTGCCCGATGAGGGCATCGCAATTTGCGGGCGTCACCCGGTCTGGGGGGAGAGGCTCCTGGACGTTCTGCCCCGCGTACGTGGAGGCGGGGGGGAGCGCCTGCATTACCGTGAGGGAATCGCGCAAAGAGACGAGCTTCGTCGCGTTGAATGCATGGATGGCATCGAGGACGCTCTTCGCCTTCTCTTGGACTTCCTGCCGTTCTTCCGGCGTCAGTTCCGCCCACGTCTCCTTCCCGGCCGGCCATCCCATTGCCTCGTTCAAAGGACCGGAAAGGGAAGTACGCACCCTCTCCCGCAACCCGAACGTCTCCGGAATCCAGCAGGTATAGAGCCATGCCATGCCATGGGAGAGATCCTTCACGATTTCGCGGCCCTTCTCATTCCAGACGTCTTCCGTGATTTCCATCATGCCCACCTTGAGAACGTCCTCATCGAGCGTATGCACGAACGCCTGCAACCGCTCGGCGTGGAACTGCCGGCGCCGCTCCATGTGCTCGCCCATGTCCCGCGCGATGTCCGCGGGCGTCGTGTCCTTGACCGGCGGCCGCACCCCGGCAAAGTCGAACCGGTCGCCGAACTGGTGCTGCACGGCGGTGAGCTCCAGCTTCTGCATCTGGTGGTTGCCCAGGCGGTCCGAGAGTTCCACGCTCTCCACGATAATTTCCTTCCGACGGGAGGCGAGGGAATCCATGTACGCGTTCTGGTCTGCGAAACGCGCCTGCAGTTCCCCGTACTCCGCCGCCTCCGCGGAATCGAGCGCCTGCCCCCTCCCCGCGCGCGCCTCGCCGTTCTTCCGGGAAAGGATGGCAAACCGTTCGCGTGCGGCGGATTGCGAGGGATCCCGGGCCGCTTGCTTCTCCAGCTCGAGGAGTTGTTCGTAGCGACGCTGGAGCAACTGCAAGTAGAGATTCTGCGGGAGGAACCCATCCTCCACGCCCGGGAGCGTGGCCGTGCCGGCAATGATCTCGATGATGCGTTGGTTGAGGGCGTTCCCGCGGATCCACTTCTCCTCCGTGGAACCCCGGAGAACCGTTTGGCTCTCGGGAGAAAGATCGGCAGAGGATGTATAGGAGGCGAGACGCTTCTGCAGCGCCGCCGGGTCCCCAACCTTCCGTTCCAGCTTTCCCTCCGCGAGGAGGACGTTGGCGAAGGTCACGCGCTCCCGCATGGCGGCATCGAGAGCGGCCAAATACAGCGCCGCCTGCTTCTCCCCCTGGAGAATCTCGAGCGGGACATCCGTCATGGTGGAACGGAGCGACTCGTAGCGCGTCATCACCTCCGCAATCTCCCGGATGATGAGCGGGAAGTACTCGTGGTACGTCACAGCCTGGCTGACGGTGATGAACTCCGCCCGATCCTCGGGTGTCGCCGTGCCATCGTTGAGCACCGCCTGCCGTTCGACTGCCCCGCGACGGTAACGCAACTCGCTGCTCAGGAACTGTTCGGCGAACGATTCGAAGACGTTGTCCTGCGTCAACGCACGCTCCGCGCTGTCCAGATCTTCCTCGCCGTACACGAGGGGCAACGACTTCTGCTCCGGCCCCAAGACCGTCCGCACGCGTTCCAGCTCACCCGAAAAAAGGGGACGCGCCACTTCGTGCGACGCGGGCGTCTCGACGGTCTTCTTGGGTGATTCGGATGTTGCCATGTTTGTGTGGGTGGGAGAGAGGAAGGATCAGGTCGGAATTCCCAGGTCGGGAGGCGCTGCCCCGCCGGGGATGTCGAACACCCCTCCACCGGGGAGCGGGGGAGTGCCCGGCGTGGGGGGAATGAGCTGTCCTGTCGCCCGCCAGGATTGGATGAGCTTGTTCAACCCCGTAGACGAAAGCAGGAGCTCCCAATTCCCCGTGAGGTAAAAGCCTCCCGCCACGCCTCCGGCC
>CAZCWV010000086.1:0-4888 GCA_964502425.1 uncultured Candidatus Peribacteria bacterium
AACAGATCCTTCTCACCGATTGGTGAATGGTAAGATGCGTTATGCGCTTCGCAAAGCGCAATATGACGTTCTATTGACCCATAGAACGGTCCTTCTGCTTCGCGGCCGCGAAGGGCCGCCGCTTTGGCTGAAGGCCGCGAAGGGCTGCTGAAGAAGGGCCACCGCTTTGGCTAAAGCCGCATCCCCTGCGTTAGCCGCACCCCTTCGCGGGTGCGGACAACGCCCATTACCAAACAAAAAGACCGGCTTGTGACCGATCTTTTTGTGTTTGTCTTCTCCTCTCTCGTGTTGACTATCAACGCCGAATCACATGAGTCGAGCGCTGAGCCGTATCTGTGGAGGAGTGACAGTGAGGGGAGGAGCCCTCGTTCTCTGCCTTGCTTGGGTTTCTTGTTTCTCCTCGGAACCCTCCGAAGTCCCCGTACCGGCCCGCCGCAAGGTGACGTAAGTCTCCTGGGGGGCACTGGGAAGGAGTGGGAAGCACGCTGCTGGAGCGACCTCACATCCGCGGCGTGACATTACAGAGCAGAGAGGGAGGCGGCCGCGATCTGTGTGTGTTGATATGCGGTCCACACATCCCCGGATGCGTGGAGTGTTCTCCCTGATAGGCATTCCGATCCCCAATGGTGGCTATGGAAGCCAAACGCTCTGGGTGGAAGGCCGGGGGGAACGGGCCGCCGAAGCGGCCACCTCTCTCCCTGCGCCTGAATCAAGATTCAAAAAGGGAATGTGGAATTGCCATGTTTTCATTCTTCTCAATTCTTGATTCAGTATTCTCTGTTGGTGTGAATGATCTGCGCGTGAGTGGTCCACTCTGTCTTTGTGTGTGCACCCCGGGGTGCGTGTGTGTTGGTGTTTCTGTCGTGATTTGCCCCATCCATCCTTCGGGTCAGAGACAAATCATGGCATCGTACTCCCTCTATTTTGATTCGCAAGAAGTTGGCATAGCCAAGAGGCTGATTGTGTTATATGAATACATTATTGATTCAGGGAGACAATAGGGATTCATCGGCTACAATGGCCGCAAAATGAAGCTCAAGACGTTCCTCCGCCGACACCTCTCCCGCCCTCGTCTCCTGGCAATCGGCGGAGTGGGAGTGGCAGCTGTCGTCATCGTTGCTGCAACGATCTTCATCCTCCCCTCCTCCAGAACACAACTGCAGGCCGATCTTCTGCCGTCGGACGCCACCGCCGCGTTCTTCGCGGGGATCACGCGGGCGGACGCCAAGAGGCTCGGGGAGCACTTCCCGCTCCTCGCCACCCTCTCGCTCCCGGAGACGGAGAGAGACGTGGACGTTGCTATCGTGAAGCTGCCGGATAACGCGCTTGGGACCGTCACGTTCATCGGCGGAACGATGATGGAGACCATCAGTTCGCGCATGCCGTTGGATACGGCCACCTTCGTCGTCCGACCGTCCTCGCCGGTCCTGACGGATCTGCTCTCGCGGGAAGATGGCCTCCCCGCCCCGCTCTCGGCGTCACGCGCGTTTTCCCGTCTCACAGCCAATGCGACGAAGCCGTGGGCGTACATCGACGGCTCCCTGCTCCAACCGTCAGTAGGAGAAACCGACCGCGTCTTCCTCCAGTCCCTGTCCACCGACCCGCACCTCCTTTTGACGTGGGGGAGCGGCAGCGCCAGCCTCTCCGTACTTCGCACCGCCGGACGCGGTCCTCCCCTCCCGCCTCCCCCTGCCCTCTCCCCCTCCCCCGACCTCTCACTGGCGAGCGCGGACGGCGGAGCGACAATTCGCACCCTCACCTCGTTCCTCCCTCCTGCAGCGACATTGCCCGCAAGGACAGGCCTGGAACGCAGAGCGCGGGAATTCCTCGGCGAGGAGATCAGCATGGAGTTCGACCTGGCTCCCCTCCTCCAAAACGCCGCGTTCCTCGCCCTCAGCCGAAGTGCTTCCGACGCGCGCCTGCGCTTCCTCCTTATGGGAGAGGAACGACCGGCAATACTCCTGCGCACCGTCGACCGCTTCCATGCGAGCGTCAAAGCCGGTCTCTCCTCCCACGTCATCCGTCGCAGGGACCTCCCGGAAGGCTACGTCTCCACGACCATCGAAGACGACCCGACGCTCGCGGAGGAACGGGAAGAGCGCCGGGAAGGATGGTCCGTCCGCGTCACGCGGAGGACGGACACCGGCGAGGGGCTCTGGAGCGCCGTCAGCGGGGACCGCTTCCTCTTCACGAATGATGAACGATGGCTCATGCAAATCCTTCGCGCCCCAGCCCCATCACTCCCCCTCCCCGCCGCGCGCGGGATCACGGTTGCCGGCGGCTCCCTCCGCCGCTCCTTCCTGCAGGATGCCCTCCGCGGCATACTGGAACCGGTTCTCCCCGCGACATTCCTGGAGATGCTCGGTATCGAGGGCGACCGGCTCGTCTGGACCGTGGGACAGGATGGCGATGTGACGACGGTAACGGTGGAAATGCAGAAATGACGCAATGGGAAATGCAAAATACAGCCGTTCTACTACGATGATGATGCATATATAAATTCCACATTTCTCATTTTGCATTTCCCATGCATCATGCCCGTACGCACAAAAGAAACCGTTCAATTCGATCTGGCAATGATCGAAATTTCCCGCTACTCTCCCCCCGATGAGTTTCCAACGCCTTTCCGCCGTGCTCCTGGGCATCTCCGCCCTCGCCGTTATCGCCTCCTGCGTCCTCCTGTTCGTGCCGGGGCCCAAATTTAGCATCGAATTTACGGGGGGGACCCTCATGTCCGTCCAGCTGCCGGAAGGGAAGACCAAGGAAGACCTCTCCAAGGCCGTAGCGAGCTTTGCATCCGCAAGCGGAGCGGCACTGGGAAACTACAGCGTCTCCGGGGTGCGCGGCCTGAGCGAAGGGAGTTCCTTCGTCATCCGGATGCGGCCGCTCAGCAACGAGGAGCACTTGGCGCTGCTAGCGCACATCCAGACAACGGAACCGGATGCCAAGGAACTGCAGTTCAACACGATCGGCCCCAGTGTGAGCCAGAGCCTCAAGAATCGCACGTTCACGGCCATTGGCGTCGCCTCCTTCGCCGTCATCACCTACCTCGCGTTCTCCTTCCGTAAACTCCCCCGCAAGCTCAACCCGTGGAAATTCGGCTTCCTCGCAGTCGTGTCCTTCCTCCACGACGTCGTCATAACCACCGGGGTGTTCATCGTCATCGGACAGTACACGAGCTTTGAGTTCGACACCCTCTTCGTCACCGCGCTCCTCACCATCCTCGCCTACTCCACCAGCGACACCATCGTGATATTCGACCGTATCCGCGCCAACTTGAGCTTCGAGAACCGCTCCGAGAACTTCGCCGTCACGGCGGTGCGCGCGCTCAAGGAAAGCGTCTCCCGCACGCTGGGCACGGGCGTCTCCACGCTCATCATGCTCACCGCCCTCTTCATCCTGGGCGCCGAGAGTATCCGCTGGTTCATCCTCGCACTGATTTTCGGGATCGTCATGGGGACGTACTCCTCGTACTTCGTCGCCTCGGCCTTGTTGATACGGTGGAAATAATGTTGGCGGCGTTCCTTCGTTATCTCGTTATTTCGTTATTTGGAGCCCCTCGTCATGAGCGTCTTACGAAATAACGAAATACCCAAGTAACGAAATAACGGGTCAATCAGCCTCCGAACTGCCTTCCTCCTCCTCCATGCCCACTACTCCTACACTGAAGAAGCTCCCCAGCGGCCGTACGCAAGCAACGATCACGTTCGACGAAAAGGAAGCCACGCAAGCTGAGGAAATCGCCATCAAGCGTCTGGGCTCGGGTATTTCCGTACCGGGCTTCCGCCCCGGCAACGCGCCCGTGGAAGCCCTCAAGCAGAAGGTGAGCCCCGACAGTATATTGGATGAGGTGATCCGCTCTCTCGCCTCCCCTTTCGTCCGTACGATCGCGCAGGAGCAGAACTTGAAGCTGATCGCCCCGCCCAAACTCCAGGTGGATTCCCTCAAGCCGCTCACGGTGAGCATCATGTTCGTGGAACGTCCCGACGTGAAGATGAAAGGGAAGATCAAGGTGGAGAAGAAGGACGTGAAGGTGGACGAGAAGGACGTGGAACGTATGATGGAGGAACTCCGAAAACAGGAGCGCACGTTCCGCGAGGTGGAGCACGAGGCGCGGGAAGGGGACCAGGTGACGACGGATTTCCACGGGACGGATGCGCAGGGGGCGGAAATCGTCGGCATCCGCACGCGCAATTACGGTGTGATCCTGGGGAGCAACACCCTCATTCCCGGATTTGAGGATGCTCTCAAAGGCCTCAAGAAAGGACAGGAGAAGTCCTTCACCCTCACGTTCCCCGAGGAGTACCACGCCAAGGAACTCCGGAAGAAGCCCGTGACGTTCCATGTGACGGTCACCAAAGTGGAGGAAGTGCAGAGCCCGGAATTGACGGATGCGTACGTGAAGGAGAAGGGTATGGGGGAATCCGTGGGCGAACTGCGCAAGAAGGTGGAACAGTCCATGCGCCACCAGGAAGAGGAAAGTGAGCGGCGGAGGCGGGAGGGGGCGCTCTTCGAAGCCATCGTGAAAGCCACCAAGGTGGAGCTGGCTCCGGAACTCCTGGAACAGACCGAGCAATCGATCCTCGCGGAACTGGAGGACCGGCTGCAGCAGCATCATTCCACGCTGGAAACATGGATGAAGCAGGCGCAGAAGAAGCCGGAAGACTTGATGAAGGAGATGCGGGAGCAAGCCACGCACCGCCTCACGCTCCGCTTCGGCGTGGAGGAATTGATGAAGGAAAAGGAGATCGCCGTCCCGGACGCCGAGGTGGACGGCCTCCTCGCCTCCGCTCTGGCAACCATGCCCGAGGAACAGCGCAAAGAAGCCACTGTGCGGTACGCCAAGGGTACGGACGGCTACGAGGAACTCCGGTGGAGGAGGATGGTG
>CAZCWV010000087.1:0-4878 GCA_964502425.1 uncultured Candidatus Peribacteria bacterium
GGGCGACTCGGCCGGCGGCTCCGCCAAGCAGGGACGGAACCGCGAATTCCAGGCTATCCTGCCTCTCCGCGGGAAGATCCTCAACGTGGAGCAGGCGCGTCTGGACAAGATGCTCGCCAACAACGAGATCAAGGCGCTCATCATCGCGCTGGGGATGGGTGTGTGCGAGGTGAAGGAGATCCAGAAGCTGCGCTACCCCCGCGTCGTCATCATGACCGATGCCGACGTGGACGGCGCACACACCCGCACGCTCCTCCTCACGCTCTTCTCCCGCTCCTTCCCCGAGCTCCTCGAGGGGGGCTACCTGTACATCGCGCAGCCGCCGCTCTACAAGCTGCAGAAGGAAAAGGACGTGCGCTATGCCTACAATGACCACGAGAAAGACGTCGTCTTCAAGGAATGGGGCGTGAAGGCGGAGGATACTGAGGAATCCGAAGAAACTGAAGAAGCCGAAGCATCCGAGGAAACCGAAGAATCAGAAGAAACCGGGAAGAAAGAGGAGGTGAAGCGGAAGAGCCGCGTGCACATCCAGCGCTACAAAGGTCTGGGCGAGATGAACCCCGGGCAGCTGTGGGAGACCACCATGGATCCCGAGCGGCGCATCATGCTTCAGGTGACGCTGGACGACGCCGAGAAGGCGGACGCTACGTTCTCGACGCTCATGGGGTCCGAAGTGGCGCCGCGGCGGAAGTTCATCCAGACCCACGCGAAGGGCGTCAAAAATTTGGATATTTGATACTACTTCGCGTTCTCAGTGATACCAATCAATCTTGGCCTTTGCTCATACACGAGCCACGAAGTAAACGCTTCGCGGTATCGTTTTGAAATGGAAATGGTATGATTTGGAGGGTTCCAGGCAACCAAGGATCCAGGAATACAAGCAAGGGTTCAAGGGATAGGGACATAAGGATGTATATCAAGATGCTATGCTCTGGGATCTTGGGGACTTGGCATCTTCCCTGTATTCCTGGTTCTCCTCAGTACATAGTGCGTCGTCCTCCGCTACAATAGGTATTGAATGGAAACCCCCTCACTCCTGATTTTTACGGGAGGCGCCGGCATATTGCTGGGCATCATCCTCGGCCTCGTTGGCTTGCGTTTCCATAAAAAGCTTCTGATTGGTGGGGGAGCCGCACTGTTCCTTCTGGCCGCCGCGCTCGTGTTGTGGTGCCCCGTCTGCGTGACATGCGGCGGGAAAACCACACAGGGGATGGAGTGGGGCGGTGTCTGCTGCGTCCGTTCCTGGCGCTCCACGCGTCAAATCCTGTGGTGGGAATTGGTCACCCAGCCCGGGGAGTGGAAGTGATACCACTTCGCCCCGCACCTTATTTCGAAAAGGTGCTGGGCTTCGCGGTATCATTTTGTAATGGAAATGGTATGACAGTGAACAGCTGTCAGTGGTCAGCACTAGCCACTACCCACTGATCACTCACCACTCAATCTTCTTCCACTTCGCCCATCTGGTCCCGCAGGACGTACGTGTCCAGGTTCGTGGTCCCGAGGAGTTTGGTCACTTGGGGGATGGCCTGCTCGTACTTGATCTGCTTCTGCTTCCCGGCTTGCATGTCGCGGAGGATGATGGTGCCTTCCTTCACTTCCATTTTCCCGAGGAGGAGCGTGTAGCGCGCGGCGAACTTGTCCGCCAGGCGCATCTGGCTCTTGAGGCTGGCCTCCCCGAGCGCTCCGATGGTGTGGACGCCCAGGTCGCGGAGCTGCGAAATGAGCGAGAGACACTTCTTCTTGGCTTCCGGCCCCAGCTGCGCCACGAACACGTCCACCTGGTCCTTGTGCGGCACGCGCACGCCGGCCTCCTTCATATGCCAGATCATGCGTTCCACGCCGCCGGCGAAGCCCACGCCGGGGGTCGGCTTGCCGCCCAGGAGTTCCACTAATCCGTCGTAGCGGCCGCCGCCTCCCACCGCGTTCTGGGCGCCCGTGGATTGGTCCCAGAATTCGAACACGGTTTGGTTGTAGTAGTCCAGGCCGCGGACGAGGCGGGGATTGGGGACGTACGCGATGCCCAGCTCTTCCATGTATTCCAGGAGCGTGGCGTGGAACTGCTTGCTCTCATCCGCAATGAACTGGTCGAGCGTGGGGGCGGACTTGAGGAGGATCTGCGTGTCCTCGTTCTTGGAGTCGAGCACGCGCATGGGGCTCTCCTGCAAGCGCCTGCGGTCCTCTTCCGGCAACTGGTGTTCCTTGCCGATGAAGAAATCCCGCACGGCTTCCGCGTACACCTTGCGGTTCTCCGCGGTGCCGATGTTGTTGAGCTGGAGCGAGAGACGGTCCAGAACCTTCACATCCTTGAGGATATTGGTGACCACGTGGATCAATTGCGCGTCGAGGCTGGGGTCCTTGAGACCGATGAGTTCCAGGTCGAATTGGTGGAACTGGCGGTACCGTCCTTTCTGCGGCCGATCGTGCCGGAAACACTGGCCGATGGCGAAGAGCCCCACGGGTTGCGGAAGTTGTTGCATGCCGTGTTCCACGTACGCGCGGCAGATGCCGGCGGTGAACTCCGGGCGGAGGGCGAACTGCTGGGCGCCCTCATCCTCGCCTTTCTTCCCGGAAACGGCGAAGAGTTCCTTCTCCACGATGTCCGTGTGCTCCCCGATGCCCCGCTCGAAGATCTTGCGGTCCTCGAACATCGGCGTGTCGATGCGCTTGTAGCCCGCTTGGCGACAGCGGTGGCGCACGGCCTTCTTGATGTAGGTCATGTACTGATGGTCCTCCGGGAGGACGTCGTGCGTGCCCTTCGGTGTTCGAAACAAGGGTTCTGACATAGAGGGTAGATTGGAGAATTACTTCCAGCGAGATCCCTCCGTAGCCCCGAGCGAAAGCGAGGGGCGAAGGGGGATGGGTGTGCGGAATTGGGGTTCGGCCATAAGAATGCCTTTTCAGGCTCTTTCGAGGGTAGCAGGGGAAAGCAATCCTGACAAGGATGGGGAGGGGGGAAATTTGGGTAGGGGAAACCAATTATCATTCAAGGCCTGTTTGTGGACGAGAGCGGGTCTTCGACCCGCAGCCATGCTCGTGACAAACAACAAATAAACACACATACAGGAGCGGGCATTCCTGCCCGCGGTGGAGGTAAAAGCTGAGCACAAGCCTGGAGGAGGTACTGAAGTTCTCCCTTCTTTTCTTTGTCAGGGCGACAAAGAAAAGAAGCAAAAGAAAGCGCTCCGCCCGCCAAAGGAATTGTCGTTGAGTTGTTTTCCTTCTGAAGGGGCCACACCGTATGGTGAGGGTAAAGACTACCTTCTCCAACCACTTGTGCTCAATTCAGAGTCCTTCCACAGACCGTGGCGGGCGGCTCCGGCCAACCTCGGAATGATCGTACATGGATGTGATGTAGAGCCCTTTCCTCTCACCCCTTACCTTCTTCTTGGCTGAAAGTGCATTGGGAGCCATGCACAATACGCAAGAATCGAAGGGATGGCTGCTTCATGTTCACCGCCCCGCCTTCTTCCTATAGTACGCGGCCTTCTCCTTCTGCCCCGCCCGCTGGAAGAGCGACGAGAGGTAGCCGTAGTCCATCGTGGCGCCCCCGCTTCCGCCCGCGCGGCGGATCGCTTCCTCAAAGAGCGTTGCCGCTTCGCCGTACCGTTCCTGTCCGGCGCGAACCATGGCAAGGAGGTTCCAGGGTTCGAAGCGGTAGGGGATTTCCTCCTGGAGGGGGAGGAGCAGCTGTTCCGCTTCCGCGTAGGCTCCAACGGCGAAGTAGAGCGCGGCGCGCGCCAGGCGCAGACGCGGAGCGGCGGGCGAGACACGCTCGGCGCGGAGAAGTTCCTGTTCCAACTGCTTGAAGAATGAATCGGGCAACGCGGTGATGGTGCGCGCGGGATCCAGGAGGATCTCCGGCGTGAGGACGGCGTACCCCTCTTGCTCGGCGAGTTCCGAATGCTCCATGCGGCGGACGTACACCGCGGCTGTTTCATCCACGTAGACCAGCGACCAGTCCGGAAATTTTCCGAAGAGGGACACGTACGGGAGCGGCTGCACCTCCTTGATGTAGTCGTACTGGATCACCGCCGTCGTAAAGTCATAGCGCCCCTCGAGGGAGCGCAGCACCGTGGCATTCCCGCCGGCTGCGAAGAGGTCCTTGAGGAATGCGTAGCCGTGGTCCACGTTCCGGCCGTCCACGAAGATGTGACGGTGCGGGTGGCTGCAGAAGAGCAGCGGCGCGCCCGTTTCGAACGTGTTGAAGAGGGGGCCATTGAGGCTCTCGTGGTCCAGGAAGCCGCAGGCGCCTTTGAGCGGCTCGTACGCGCCCATCCCTCCCCACCCGTAGCGGACGGTGGAGACGTACTTCGACTGTATTGCAACGGGGATGAGGATGGCTGTGCTGATGAGGATGAAGGCTGCGATGGGCCAGACCATGCGTTCCGCGGTGACCAGCCATGCATTCCCGTCCAGCTTCTCCCTGATCCGTCCCAGTTGGTGCGCGGTGAGGAGCAGCGCGGCGAGGATGAAGAACGGCTCATGGCGGAGCGCTTGGAGCGAGAGGAAGCCGAACGAAAGGAGAATGGGGAGCGCGAAGGTCCAGTGGCGGCGCGCGAAGGCGAGGGAGCCAAGGCCAGCGATCCAGCAGGGGAAGATCCAGCGCCGGTAGGCGTCCGCATCGCGCGGGAACCACTCGTGGATGAACTCCACCGTGCGGTCCGTGAAGAGGGTGAAGACGTACGTGAGGTTCCCAACGGCGTTGGGGGAGAGGAGTGTGGCGACGGGAAGGAGGACGGTGAGCAGGAAGGCCGTGCGTACCCGTTGGTCGTCCCATATTCCGCGCACGGAACGGCGCTCCCATGCGCTCTGCACGACGCAGTGGAAGAGGAGTATCCCTGCGAGGACCAGGTGCAGGAGCGCCGCGCCGCCGTGCAG
>CAZCWV010000088.1:0-628 GCA_964502425.1 uncultured Candidatus Peribacteria bacterium
CCTCACGGGTGGGATTGAGTACCAGTTCCCCGCCGATGAGCCCCACGCGGACCGTGCCCAGGGGACCGTCCACCGGACAGTCGGAGAGGGCTGCAGCCAGGTTGGCGGCATTGGCCGAGACGATGTCGTGCTCATTCTCGAAATCGTAGCTGAGGACGGTGCAGAAGACCTGGATGTCCCGGTGCATGTGCTTGGGGAACATCGGGCGGAGTCCGCGGTCGATGACCCGGGCGAGGAGGACGTAATCGTCGGAGGGGCGCCCTTCGCGCTTGCGGAAGCGGCTTCCTGCGATGAAACCCCCGGCGTAGTACTTCTCCTGGTAGACCACCTGCAGGGGCAGGAAGTCCACGCCTGCGCGCTCCGTGGCGGAGACGGTGCAGTTGCTGAGGGTGACCGTATCACCCATCTGGCAGATGACGGAGGCGTTCGCCTGGTTGGCGAGAGCACCCGTGCGCACGGTAAGCGTCTTGTTCCCGAACTCGAAGGAATACTCCTTCTGCGGGGAGAGAAACGTCTGGTCGGACATGGAAATGAGGGGAAAAGAGTGCAAAACCGCACAGACATGCCATGCGGATGGCACTTTCCCGTCAACAGAGTCCCGCGCTTTAATTTGGATTCACACCTGAGG
>CAZCWV010000088.1:638-4857 GCA_964502425.1 uncultured Candidatus Peribacteria bacterium
CGAACGTAAACCCAACCGACGGAATGTCGGAAAGCGAGGAAGGATGGTGAAGGGAAAGAGCGCAAGGAAAGTGTACAGCGATGCACGCGAAAAAGGAAGCCCTGAACCCCAGCGGTTCAGGGCTACCCACTGCAGACCAAGCTACACTACGTCCCTGCACTCTCCGGTAGGGGGATAGAGGTCCCGCTTCCGCTGCTTCGGCTTGGGGAAGAGCTTCTGCTTCTTCTGACGGAGGCAGTTCTTCACTTTCCTCCGCAGCTGACCGGGAACGCCGTTTTCCCTCAGGAACAACAGCGACCGTTCGTACCGTTGATCCCACACGGTTTCCGGATTGGGGAGGTTTCCGCATGCATCCCACATAACACACCTCAATGACAAAGGTCTGCAGAGCGAATTGCACATGCAATCCGCACTCCGACGGAGCGGAGCACTCTGCTGACGACACGGCATCCCCAGAGCGCTCCGCTCAGTAATCGGAACGCCAGGGATTTTGATGGACCGATGCAAAAACGGTGTGGAGAGCGGAACCCACCACTTGGCTCTGCCCGTTCACCGTTTCCGCCGCATCGCGGATCTTCCGCAGGAAATCCGAATCGCACAGCGCCTCCGCCTCTTCGGGGGACAGGCGATGACCGAACGACTCGGGAGATTTGCAGAACTGCTCCGCAATGGATTGCGGGCCAATGCGAACATCCCGATCGCCGATGGTGAAATGGAAGAGAGGCATGGTGTAATGTTGTACCGCTACAACGGTACACTCTCCCTTCTCACAAATCAAGGGTTTTCTTTGGACAAGCAGGATCGTCAAAGCCGCCCCCATTATTCCCTTACTCCATTACTCCAGTATTCCAGTATTCCCTTACTCCAGTATTCCATTACTCCCCCTTCCTTCTCCTTCCCCCACCCCCCATCCGTCGTAGGAACAGCGCAAACCCCCCGCTCCCCTCCTGCAGCATACGCGAACCACGGGTGATCTTGGAGATGCTCACGCCCAGCTTGGCTGCAATCTCCCGCTGCGGAGTGCCTTTGTGCAATTCTTTGACCAGCGCCCACCGCTCGGCGACGTCGGCCAATTCCGCCGGCGTAAGAATGTCGCGGAGGAGCAACTGTGCTTCCTTGGCGCTCTCCACACGCGAAAAGAGGCTGAAAAGATCCCGAACATGAGGCGCACCGCTCTTCATGAGAAAAGGAGTATACACTCTTATCTCTTCAATCCATGCTGCTCCAACACCTCCTGGTACTGGCTAGGCTTGTTCATGCGCAGGTACATGAGGAGCTTGCGGCGCTGCGCCACCTTGCCGAGGAGGCCGCGACGGGCGGAATGGTCCTTCTTGTGCTCCTGTAAGTGTTTGGTGAGCAGGGAAATCGCCTTCGTGAGGATGGCGATCTGCACCTGGGGGGATCCCGTGTCCTTGTTGTGCAACCGATGCTTGGTGATGAGTTTCTTCTTCGTGGAACGCTTGATAGCCATACACGTGAGAGGAAGGGGCAGAGGCCGCGGCACCAGAAGGCACCTTGGCAGGGGGAACAAACCGCCGCGCCTCCAGAGCGTCGCCCGGACGTCAGAGGAAGCGTGAACGGTATGCAATTGTACGTAACGACAGCGAAAAATCAAGAGAATATGGCCTTTGGCTTGGGGCTGGGAAAGGCAATGGCCACTCCCCACGCCACGCCATGATCGGCACCCTTTGATAAGTGGACATCCGTTCACCAGCTGTTAGGATGCGCGCCCTATGGAATTTGTCCCCTTCATCATCGGCTTGGTCGTGGGGACGGCTCTCGGCGGAGCTGTCTTCTTCTTCGCGTTCCGGAAGACCGCGCATGACGCCGAATCGGTGGCGGAAGCCATCTCCTCCAAAGTCATCACCAAGCAGACGGAACACATCCTGCAGCTGGCCGAGTCCAAACTCTCCGGCAAGAAAGAACTCATCGATGGGACGCTCCATGCGGTGCAGAGGGACCTCCAGCGCGTGGAAGGCATCATGAAGGACATCGGCAGCGGCAATGTGAAGCTGGATACGCGCCTCGAGAACGCCGCGCAGGTCATCAAGGAACTGAGCGACACCACGGGGAGCCTCAAGAGCGCGCTCACGAGCAACAGCAACCGCGGCCAGTGGGGCGAGCGGATGGCGGAGGACGTCCTGCGCCTCTCGGGGCTCGTCGAAGGCATCAACTACATCAAACAGAAGAAGATCGATGCCACGGGTTCCAAGCCGGACTTCACGTTCATGCTCCCGCAGAACCTCACGTTGAACATGGACGTAAAATTCCCCTTCAACAATTACCAACTCTACAGGGATGCGAAGACGGAGCGGGAGAAGGAAGATCATAAGAAAGCGTTCATCCGGGATGTGAAGAAGCGCGTGAAGGAAGTACAGACCCGCGATTACATCAATCCGGAGGAACACACCGTGGATTACGTTCTCCTCTTCATCCCCAATGAGCAGATCTTCTCTTTCATCAACGAAATCGACCGCGCCCTCGTGGACGAAGCGATGAAATCCAAGACCATCCTCTGCTCCCCGCTGAGCCTGTACGCCATCCTCGCCGTGATCCGCCAATCCATTGATAACTTCTCCATCGAAAACAAGTCGCAGGAAGTCCTCTCGCTCCTCGGTGCCTTCAAGCAGCAGTGGGAGAAGTACAAGGAGCAGATGACAACGGTCCAAACGCGCTTCGAACTCGTCCACAAGGGGTATGAGGAACTGACGGGAACCCGCGAGCGCCAGCTCGACCGCCAACTGACGAAGCTGGAGGAACTGCGCGTGGACCGCAACATCACCTCAGGAATTATTGAGGAGACTTTTGAGCAAGCCGCTGCCAAGAATGCACTCAAGGCAAGCGTGTAGCTTGACGGTGCCTTCCCTGAGGACTTTACTACCCGCGTCATGAAACGCTCCGTCGTCGTCAGCGTCCTCCTTACCGTCGCCCCCTAAGGCGCGAGGAACGATGCTATGTCCATCCTCGCGCAAGCGGGGTTTTTTGTTTCTCTTCCCCATCTCGCCATGGCTGTCGGCTGCATCTCCGGAGCTATCTCACGGAAAACACGCGAAGAAGAATATTCCGAACCGGAACCCATGCTCGATTCTGGCGTGGAACCGCCATCGAGAGCACCGGATTTCACTTGTTTTGGTTTCGATGCATGGGTAGAGGAGGAACGGATTATCGCAGAAAGCAGAAACGGTATGGCGCATCGTGCATGGATCCCTTACCACGACCGTCAAAACGTCTGCGCTAGTCAATTGGTCAACGACAGGGACCATGCCGTGTTCAATATCATCCGGGCTTTTGAAAAGCGAATGGCGGAGTCCACGGGACAATAGTTTCCAACGAGTGTCCTGGAATAGGCCTTCATAAGATCGCAGACAATCAGCATGGAGAACGGTAGAATCATCTCCCATGCCCGACCGCGATCCCATCCTCGACACGCTCAACGAACCGCAGCGGCAAGCCGTGACCAACATCAACGGGCCGTCGCTGATCCTGGCGGGCGCGGGGAGCGGCAAGACGAAGGCGCTCACGCACCGCATCGCCTCCATGATCCGCGGGGGCGTGCAGCCGTGGCAGATACTGGCCGTGACGTTCACGAACAAAGCGGCGGGGGAAATGAAGGAGCGGATTAAGGACCTGCTCAGGATCACTTCCCTCTCCCCTACCCCCTCCCCCGGGGGGGGAGGGGAAGGACGCCTACCCGTCATGGGTACGTTCCACTCGATCTGCGCGCGCATCCTTCGCCGGGACATCGACAAGCTCGGACGGGACCGCTCCTTCGTCATCTACGACGCGGATGACCAGCAGAAACTCATGAAGCAGGTACTCAGGGAAATGCACGTGGACGAGAAGGACCTCAAGCCGAAGGCCGCGATGGGGTACGTGGGGCGCTTGAAATCCGAGGCTGTCTCCCCCAAGGACGCAATCAAAGAAGCCACGACCCCCCGGATGCAGAACGTGATCATGGCGTACGCCGCCTACCAAACGGCGCTGCGGAAAGCCAACGCGCTGGATTTCGACGACCTCATCCTGGAGACCGTCCGCCTCTTCACCGAAGTCCCGGAAGTCCTGGACCGCTACCAGGAGACGTGGCGGTACCTGCACGTGGACGAGTACCAGGACACGAACCACGCGCAGTACCTCTTCATCTCGCTCCTCGCGCAGAAGTACCGCAACCTCTGCGTCATCGGCGACCCCGACCAGTCCATCTACGCCTTCCGCGGCGCGG
>CAZCWV010000089.1:0-4837 GCA_964502425.1 uncultured Candidatus Peribacteria bacterium
GAAGGAGCCACGGATTCCCAAACGTCCCCCGTCCCACCATCACGCCGTCGAGGTTCTGGAGCTTCGACGTGGCATCGTCCGCGGAAAGGATGTCGCCATTGCCGATGACGGGGATCGTCACGTGCTTCTTCAGTTCATAGATCGGCCCCCAGTCCGCCTTCCCCGTGAACTTGTCCGTGTAGCGGCGGCCGTGGACGGCCAGCGCGGCGGCACCCGCTTCTTCAAGCTTTTGGCAGAATGGAATCAGCCCCTCCGCGGAATCCCAGCCGAGACGCGTCTTGACGCTCACGGGGATGGAGACGACCTTCACCGTGGCGGCAACGAGCTCCGCAGCGAGGTCCGGATGCTTCATCAATGCCGATCCGTGGCTGCTGCTGACGATTTTTGCGGCGGGACACCCCATGTTCAGATCCACGCCGTCGGCGCCCATCTGTTCCACGACTTTCGCGGCTTCCACGAAGTGCTCCGGCTTGCGTCCGAAGATCTGGACGATGAAGGGGCGCTCAAGCGCGGGATCGAAGTGCATCATCTCCTTTGTCCTCTTCGATCCGTTGGCAAGCGCATCCGTGCTCAGGAACTCCGAGTAGACGATTGCCTCCGGCGTCAGACGCTTGATGAACCGCCGGTACGACGCATCCGTCACTCCAGCCATAGGGGCGAGACAGACGAGAGGGCGCGGTGCTGTAGCCCAAGAAAAAGAAAGCATGGGGAAGTATTGAGGGGTGAGTATGGAGTATTGAGGATGTACGAGGAACACCGGCTGTCCGTTCCCACAATACCCAATACCCAATACTAAATACTATCTCCCCCGCCCTGACCAGCCTAAAACGAGCTCAATCTATCGCGGACAAGGGACGACTGACGCAAGATAGTCCCGCCATGCGGCTCTTCCGTCCCCTCGTTGTCTTCGCTCTCCTCACTCTGCCGTCCCTGGCGACGGCGCAGATCATCCCCGAAAGTGGAACAATCGGGAGTAACTGTAACTTTAAAACCGGCGATCTCCACTTCGATTGCATCCCCATCCTCATCGGGCTCATCGTGAAGTTCCTCTTCGCGGGCATCGGCACCTTCGCGCTCATCCAGATCATGTACGGGGGCTACGAGATCGCCATCGGCGGCGCGGCGGGGACCACCGACAAGGGGAAAGCCCGCATAAAACACGCCATCATCGGGCTCATCGTGGCTCTCCTGATCTTCGGGATCCTCAACTTCATCATCACGAGCGTCACATGAAGCCCCACTCCAAGCCGCCGGCCGCCTTCACCCGCCTCCGCGTTATCGGGAAGAAGGCGCAGCAGTTCTTCCGGCGCGTCCGCGCCGCGTCCCAGGCACCGGTATCGGAGCCGGAACGCATGGTGCAGGAGAACGCCATCCCTCCGATTACGGTGCACCTCTCCCTCAACGGCGTCGTGCACGGGACCTTCGTGACGCTGGCCATCGCGTTCGGCGTCCTCCTCCTCTACCTCCTGCAGGAGAAAATCGTCCTCCTGCTCCTCGCGGTGTTCGTCGCGGTGGTTCTGGACCCCGGCGTCACGCTCTTCAGGCGCGCACACATCCCCCGGGGCTTGGCAGTGCTCCTGCAGTACTTCATCTCGCTGTTCCTCTTCGTCTTCCTCACGGTTTCCCTCATTCCGGTCCTCGCGGATCAGATCCAGCAACTCGGTGCCTTCCTCAACGCGCGGGTCAACGCATTCCTCGCCGCCCCCTCGATCCAACTCCCCTTCTTCTCCGCGGAGGTGAACCTACGCCTCACAGACCTCTTCAAGACCACCATCGCCACCCTGAGTGTGGAGCGGTTCGCGGATGCCCTGCTCCAGTTCGGCCACAGCCTCTCCGCACCCGCAGAGGGATCACTGCTCTTCGCCGCACGGATTGCGGGATCGGTGCTCGACTTCTTCCTCAACCTCATCATCATTCTCGTCCTGGCATTCTTTCTGCAAATGGAGAAGGAACGGATCATCTCCTGGGTGCGCAGCTTCCTCCCCTGGGACGTCCGCCTGTACGTGGACGACAAGTCCGAATTGATCCACTGGAAACTGGCGCAGTGGGCGCGCGGACAACTGCTCCTCTGCCTGTCCGTCGCCGTCCTCGTGTACCTGGCACTCATCATCCTGCGCATGCCCTACGCGCTCACGCTTGCCGTCCTCGCGGGTTTCACGGAGCTCATCCCCGTGGCGGGGATCTTCATTGCCGCCCTCCCCGCCTTCCTCCTCGCCCTCACGCAGGAGGGATTCCTCTGGGCGCTCATGATCGCGCTCACCTACTACGTCATCGAATGGTGCGAGAGCAACTTCCTCGTACCTCTCATCATGAAGCGGACCATCGGCCTCTCCCCCATCGTCATCCTTCTGGCCATGCTCGTCGGCCTCAGCTTCCCCTCCCTCATCCACCCCGTCCTGGGCGTAATGCTCTCCATCCCCATCGCCACCGTCATTGCATTGTTCCTGGAGGATTGGAGGGAGCATAGGATGAAGCACTCTTGAGTGTTGAATCTTGAATAGTGAATTTTGAATTATGAGTCTTGAGAAAAGCCCCTTCTTTGCCCAAACACTCAAAATTCATACCTCATCATTCAAAATTCAAAAATGTTTATCATCCTTTACTTCCACCAACACAAGATTCTTCCTTATGTGTCTGCAAGCCCTATTGCTTGTATACAATTGATGTTCACCATACAATGTGCAGAACGAGTTTTCCGCTTCCTTGTCACTCATGATTCGCCTCCATTTCTGATAAAATGGTAGGAAATATTTCGACACTTGGCAGTCGATGTTCTAGACTGCTAATCCCCTCTCACGCGTTATGCACCCCTTCGACCCGACTTCGCTCGCTGCGGCGAGCTCCGCCGGGCAAGTAGATTCCTTCTCCTCCTCCCCCCGCTATGCATCCCTTCGATAGATTTACTCCTAATGCGAAGCTCGCCCTTCAGATCGCCGAGCAGGAAGCCAAAACGCTCAAGAGCCCGTACATCGGGACGGAGCACCTGCTGCTCGGCCTCCTGAGCATCCCCAAATCCCTGGGATTCTCCATCTTCACGGGCGCGGGAGTGACACAAGAAAACGTCCGCATCCTCCTCAAGGCGCTCAAATCGACGAACATCGAGGGGCAGCACGTCAAGCACGGCCTCTCCACGTTCCTCCACACCGTCATCGAGCAGAGCGTGGTCACGGCGCATAAGTTCCGCCACGCCAACGTGGGCACCGAGCACCTGCTCCACGCCCTCGTCTCCACCGGGAAAAGCGCGGCCACGCTCATCCTGGAGAACATGCAGGTGGATCCGGAAGACCTGCGGCTGCGCGTGGAGGAGATGTTTGGGCAGATCAACCAGTTTAAGCAGCAGAACCGTAATCTGGAACAATCGCTTGAGGCCTTCTTTCATGGCCTCCAGGGCGCCATCGCCGGCATGCAGCCCACGATGATGGAGCCGGAAGGCTTGCGCCGCCGCAAGGGCGACCCCAAGAGCAAGACGCCGGTGTTAGACTACTTCACGGATGACCTCATCGCCCGCGTGCGGGAAGGGAAGGTGGACCCCATCATCGGGCGCGACGAGGAGATCGAGCGCATGATCCGCATCCTCAACCGCAAGACGAAGAACAACCCCGTTCTCATCGGGGAACCGGGCGTGGGGAAGACGGCAATCGTCGAGGGATTGGCCCATCGCATCGCACAAGGCAACGTCCCCGACCTGCTGCGGGACAAGCGCCTCCTGCTCCTCAACATGGGCTCCATCGTGGCGGGTACCAAGTACCGCGGGGAGTTTGAGCAGCGCTTCGACGACATCATCAAGGAAGCCGCCAAGAACGAGAATGAAATCATCCTCTTCATCGACGAGATCCACACGGTGGTGGGCGCGGGGTCGGCCGAAGGGTCGCTCGACGCCGCCAACATCCTCAAGCCCGCCCTCAGCCGCGGCGCGCTGCGGGTGATCGGGGCGACGACGATCGATGAATACCGCACCGTGGAGAAGGATCGCGCGCTGGAGCGGCGCTTCCAGAGCATCCTCGTGCAGGAACCGCGCGTCCCGGATGCCATCCAGATCCTCCAAGGACTCCGGAAGGGCTTCGAGGAATTCCACCGCCTCTCCATCACGGACGAAGCCATCGCGGCGGCCGTGCACCTGAGCAAGCGTTACGTCACGGACCGCTACCTGCCCGACAAGGCGATCGACATGCTGGATGAGGCCGCGGCCGGCAAAAGCCTTCAGGCCAGCGAGATCAATCCCGAACTCCGCAAGATCCAGGAGAAGTTGGATACCCTCCTCAAGCAGCAGCAGGACGCCGTGCGAGAGCAGAAGTACCACAAAGCCCTCAAGCTCAAGCAGGAGCAACAGGAAGTGCGGGAGACGCTGGAGAAAATGCAGAGCGCCGCCGACGGCGACCGCCGTTCCCCCATCACCATCACGGAGGACGACATCGCAAAGGTTGTCGGCCGCATGACGGGCATCCCCGTCACCAAGCTCTTGAAATCGGAAGCCCGGCGCCTCACCAATCTGGAACTCGTCCTCAAGAAGCACATCGTGGGACAGGATGAGGCCATCCGCAACGTGGCACGCGCCATCCGCCGCAGCCGCGTGGGGATCTCCGACCAGCGGCGCCCCATCGGCTCCTTCCTCTTCCTCGGACCCACGGGCGTGGGGAAGACGGAGCTCGTGCGCGCCATCCCCACCGAGGTCTTCAACCGCGAGGACGCGCTGATCAAGATCGACATGTCCGAGTTCATGGAACGCCACAATGTCTCGCGCCTCATCGGCGCCACGGCAGGCTACGTGGGATACGAGGAGGGCGGCCAGCTGACCGAAGCGGTCCGCCGCAAGCCGTACTCCGTCGTGCTCTTCGAC
>CAZCWV010000090.1:0-2574 GCA_964502425.1 uncultured Candidatus Peribacteria bacterium
ACGGCATTCGGCAGGAACTCGACGAGGCGGGATTTGAGACTCTCGCGGTCTGGGACTTCACCTTTCCTCTCTTCTGGCTCCTACGCAGGATGTACACGCGTCTCAAGCATGCCCCCCTGCAGGGTACGGATGACGCGGAGACGCGCACGAAGAAGAGTACGCAACGCAACGCCTGGAACGTGCCCTTCCTTGCGCCGCTGCTCAACGCCACCACGGTGTTCTGGTCATTCCTCTTCCCCGTGCAATTTCTCTTCCGTCATGCCGTCGGCCGCGGTCATGAGTTCTTCGTGATTGCACGGAAGAAGTGACCGTCAATTACACTTCCTCCGCAACACGTACGCCTGCGGCTCATCCTCCGTCTCAAAAATAACCTCCCAACCCGGCACGATGCTATGTGTGATCCAGTAGGTGACGGGGCAAGCGCCCTGTGGATCCGTGACCAGCCGGAGATCGGAACGGTATGCCTCGTTCCGCCACACTTCCGCATTCGGTTCGTAATCGACGTACACCGTGCTCCCCGTTTCTACATGCGCATTGAGGTACGCGCGCGCCTGCTGCAGGGAGTGAAAACCTTCCGTGGAGAGCCCGAGGTTCTTGGGGAGGAGCCCTACGGTCCGGTCGAACGCCGCATTGCAGGCGCAGTACGTGTAGATGCAGGAGAAGGCTGCGCGTTCCGCGAAGAGAGCGAGGAGGAACAGCGTGATAAAAACAACAGCCGCACCTCTCCGCACGCGCAGTTGCAGCCAGCGAAGGACGGTAAGCAAACCAAGGACGCCGAACCCCGTGAGAATGGGATACGCGGGGAACGCGAAGCGTATGCCCTGCACGTGCCACAGAAACGTGAGGGGCAGGGGAACGAGCATGGCGATCACAAGGAAGGGTTGCCGACGCGCCTCCTTCCACAACCCGACCAGCGCGAAGGGGAAGAGGAGGGGGAAGACGTTGTGGATGGGGTTGCCGTAGTAGAGAAGATTTTTCCACGCCTGGCGCAGGAGCCCCGGGGAGTTCTCCTGCAGTTCGGAAACGTACCCCACCGCAAACGGATGGCCGAACGTGACAGCGTTACGTATGAACCATGTAGACACAATCAACACCCCCACGAGCATACCCGCCCAATACCACCATCTGTTGTACGGACGCCCTGAGAGGGCGTCCCTCCCTTGCTGCCCCGCCGGGTCGTCTTGTCCGCGGACAAAGAACGGCGTGATCACATACAACCCAAACAACCCCACGCCGTTATACCGCGGGAGGCAAGAGAGCCCGGCGAGCGCCCCCGCCGCGAGGTACCACCGTTCATCGTCCTCCGTCTTCAGGAACGCGAGGAGGGAAAGGAGGAACAGGAACGTAAAGAGGAGGTCCGCGGACCCCACCATCGTCATGTAGGTGAAGCCGGGATGGAGGGCGATGAGGAACGCGACGGCCAGCCCCACGCCCGCTCCCACCGTCCGGCGGAAGAGGAGGAAGCTTGCGACACACACGCCGAACCCCGCGAGAAGTGTTGCGAGCTTCATCCCCAGTTGGTAGCCGAAGGGAACGACGAGTGGATAGGAGAGGATCGCATGCAGCGGGAGCTGGCGCGAGAAGGGCTCGCCGAGGAGCGTATATGTGCCGCGCGTCCAGAAGCTCTCCCCCAGGAGCGCGTACACCGCCGTATCAACCAGAATGGGATACTGCACGGCGGGGAGCCAGAGCCCCATGAGGAGAAGGGCGCAGACCGCGAGGAGAGCCCGGGGATGTTTGGCCGGCTTCATGAATGCGCAAGGAGGATATCTACGATCCTCTCCCCCGCCTTCCCGTCCCACAGTGGAGGGATGTCCCCCGTCACGGACTGGTCGTCCGAAGCGAATGTGAAGATCTTCCGCCGGTCTTCTTCCTTCCCGAGATCCACGAGTTCGTTGCTTCCGGCTGTGATCGTCACCGGCCGCTCGGTGTTCGGCCGCGCCGTGAAGCACTTTTTCCGGAGGAAGGTGGTCTCCTCCTGTATGCCGCCGGAATCGGTGAGGACGAAACGGGACGCCAGGACGCAGCGGAGGAAGGGGATGTACGGCAGGGGATCGATGCACATAATGCCCAGTGAGCGCGGGTCTTCGACCCGCAGCCTGTTGAGCAGCGCCGTTTCCCTGAGCCGCTCCTTGGTGCGCAGATGGACGGGGAATACCACGGGAATACGGCGGGAGAGTTCCGTGAGAAACATGACGATATTCGCGAGCGTTGCCGGATGATCCACATTCCCCGGACGGTGCAGCGTGACGAGGGCGAAGCGCTCTGGGACGCCGGGGGGGAGGGGCGTCGCCCCGATCGCGGGGAGCATGCGGATGAGCGTGTCGATCATTGTGTTGCCCACGAGGTGCACGCCCTTCGTGATGCCTTCCTGCTGCAGATTGACGATCCCCGATTCCTCCGTCACGAAGAGGAAGGAGGAGAGCTTGTCGATGGCGATGCGGTTGTGTTCCTCCGGCATCGAGGAATCGAACGATCGCAAACCCGCCTCCACGTGCGCAACGGGAATCTCGAGCCCATGTGCCGCGCGCGCCGCCGCCGCCGCGCCGTTGACGTCGCCGTAGACGAGGACGA
>CAZCWV010000090.1:2674-4758 GCA_964502425.1 uncultured Candidatus Peribacteria bacterium
GTGTGGACGATCACGTGGCGGACGGGCATGCCACGCGCGGCGAACGCATGGTGCACCGCCGCCAATTTGACGAAGTTCGGACGCGCCGAGCAGATGGACAAGACTGTCTTCATGCGATTGCGGAAAGGATACGCGCGGCGCGCTTCGTCCACGTATGTTCCCGCACGCGCTCCTTCGCCTTGGTTGCCTTTGCCTGCGCCGCATCGGGATGCGAAAGCGCGTCGGTGACGGCATCAGCCAAAGACTGCGGATCGCCGGGGGCACAGAGGAACGCAACGCCATCGTCCACAATGTCCCGGAGCGGGGGAAGATCGGCGGCCACCATGGGTCGGCCGGACGCCATGTACTCAAAGACCTTGAGGGGGGACGTATCCCTCGTGAAGAACGGGTGATCCGTCTTGGGCGCGGGGTACACGAGAACGTCGGATGCAGCGAAGACGGAAGGAATGGTCCCGTGCGGGAGCGGTCCCGTGAACTTCACGGCAGCGCCGACACCGAGCCGTATCGCCTCAAGCTGGAGAGGAGGGAGGGCAGAGGGCGGCCCTCCGGCGATGAGCGCGGTAACGGGCTGGTTATGATTCCGGAGGATCGCAACGGCGCCGATGATCTGCTCAACGCCTTTCGCAAGCCCCATCGTCATCAATGACCCTGCGTAACCCAGGACCGTTTCGTCCGACGCGATGCCAAAGCGCTCCTTCGCGGAAGAGATATCCATGAGTTCCCGGAATGCATCCTCCTCCACGGCGTCCCCTTCGACCATCAGCAAACGCTCCGGTACGCCGAGGCGTGTCATCTCTTCCCTGATAGGACCCGTGAGGCAGATGACCTTCCGACAACGCATGCAAAGGGAGGCGAAGCGACGCTTGCGCCACCGCGGGATCGTGTGGAGCTCGATGGCGACGGGAAGCCCCGTGGAGAGAAGGGAAGGAAGGAGGGCGGGCGTACGCGTGTAAAGCAGGTCAAATTTCCCCTCCCGAAGATGAACGATGAGATGGCGGATGAAGCTCCGGTTGTGGAGCCAAAGACCGAGGGCGCCGGGGATCCATCGGAACGCCACGTGGTCGAATGCCGGGATAAAACGGAGTTGCACGCGGCGATCCACCTGATGGTACGACCAGAAATCCTGCGCAATGGGATTTTGACGTTCCGGCGCATAGATCGTCACGTCCTGGCCAGAGCGGAACAGCGCGTCGCAGAAGCGCGCGACGTGGTGCCCGTAGGCGCGTTCACTCGGGAGCCGGAGGTTGACGCAATAGGCAATGCGCATGGATGGGAACCAGTGTAGTACGGAATGAGGTATCCTGTATGGAGTATTTTGTATCATGTAAACAGGCAAAGGAGGAGATCCTCAATACTCAATACCCAATACTCAATACCCAATACTCCCCCTCTGCCCACCACCTCGATCATGTACTATAGGTACGTTCTCTGCCCTATGCGTCCTTTTGCCCGTACCACGCTCTCCCGAGCCCTCCTGCTCCTCAATGGGCTTCTCCCCCGCCGCCCCTACGCGGTGGCGCTGATGTACCACGATATCAGCGAAGATGCCGCGGATACGTTTGCGGTTTCTCCGGATACCCTCCGCGCGCACATCGAAGACCTCCGGCGACGCGGCTTCACCTTCGTCTTCGCCGAGGACCTCGCCTCGCGGACGCCCGCCATGGGGAAGTGTTGCGCACTGACGTTCGACGACGGCTACGCGGGACACGCGCTGCTCGGTTCCCTCGGCGTGCCGGTGACGCTTTTCCTCACCACGCGCCCCGATCCCAACGAATACCAGGCGGGGAAGACTCCAACCGACCCCGAGCGCCTCGCGCGAGACCTGGGCACGACCCCCACCGTCCGCCTGGGCGCGCATGGCGTCACGCATAGACGGTGGACCAGGATGTCACCGGAAGAATTGGAACGGGAGCTCGTCGGGAGTAAGTCCACCCTCACACAATGGACGGGGAAAGATGTCACCACGTGCGCCTACCCCAAGGGAAGCACGAATCCTGGTGTGGAAGCGGCAGTGCGCCATGGTTTCGCATGCGCCTTCCTCGCCGACGGTGGGGCGTTCTCCACTCCTCCGCGGGATCTCTACA
>CAZCWV010000091.1:0-4711 GCA_964502425.1 uncultured Candidatus Peribacteria bacterium
CCCAGAAAAGAAAAGTAGGGATGATCAAGCACCTCCACAAGGCTTGTGCTCAGCTATTACCTCTACCGCGGGCTCGAAGCCCGCATATCCACGCCTTGGAAAGGCGCGCGACAATGTTTGCTGTTGCTGTTTTGTCACGAGGTCCGCACCCGCGGAGGGGTGCGGCTATGTAATGTTTGTTGTTTGTCACAAGGCCCGCACCCGCTGGTTCGCTATCGCTCACCGTAAACTCCGGGGTGCGGCTGTTTGTTGTTTCTGTCACACGCGGGCAGGAATGCCCGCTCTGGAGGTGTTATTGTTTGTTGTTTTGTTTGCATGCTGCAGAGACAGACCCTCTTCCGTACAACTTTTGTGCACAACGTTTTATGCCGGGGAAAGGTGGAAGAATACCCAATCATCCCACCCCCCCCTATAATCTCTGCATGCCACGTCCGTATACTCCCAACGACCGATGGAGCCAGAAGGCGGCGAAGGAAGGGTACCGCGCCCGCTCGGTGTACAAGCTGCAGGAACTCGATGAGCGCTTCAAGCTCCTCAGGCCGGGGATGACCGTGCTGGACCTCGGCGCGGCGCCGGGGAGCTGGCTGCAGTACGCGTCCGCGAAAGTTGGTGAAAATGGGAAAGTGATCGGCGTGGACCTCCAGGCCATAGCGGAAGTGGCGCCCAACGTGTCGGTGTACCGCTTCGACATCACGAACGACGCCAAGATCGAGAGCATGCTTGAAGACGAAGAGACGGGGTTCGTGGACATCGTCCTCTCCGACGTTGCGCCCTCCACGAGCGGCGTGAAGGACGTGGACCAGTGGAAATCGGTGGAGCTGGCGCAATCCGTGCTCGCGGTCGCCGCCCGATATTTGAAGAAGGAAGGCTCCTGCGTGATCAAGGTCTTCCGCGGCGGGGATTTTGACGGGCTCGTGCGCCACATCAAGACCGCCGGTCCCTGGCGCGACGTCCGCGTGACCAAGGTGCAGGCGAGCCGTGACCGCAGCCGCGAAGTCTACCTCGTCATACGAAAACGGTAACGCGTATGACGTATCTCGTATCGCGTATTTCGTATGCCCCACGTTGTCGAGAGACATACGTCATACGTCATACGCCATACGCAATACGCTATACGTAATACGTAATACTTGCCCCTCTGTGAAGTTCCCCCCACCAGGTTCTTGCGTTACAGTACCTCCCGATGCTCGTCCTGAAGAATGTCACGAAGAAGTACGGGAATGCCACTGCCCTGGCCGGCGCGTCGCTCCGCGTGGATCCCGCGGAATTCGTCTGCCTTGCGGGAAGCGCGGGCGCGGGGAAGTCCGTGCTCCTCCATCTCCTCGTGGGCGCGGTTACCCCCACCACGGGCTCCGTCCTCGTGGACGGCGTGGACCTGCGCGCCATCCCCCAACCCGCGATGCAGCTCTACCGCCGCCGCGTAGGGATGATGTTCCAGGACCGCAAACTCCTCCCGCACCGCACCGTGGCCGAGAACCTCTCGTTTCCCCTGGAAGTGACAGGATCCACCGACCGCCTCATCCGTGCACGCGTGCCGGCGCTCCTCGCGTACCTGGGACTCTCCGAGAAGGCCAATGCTTTTCCCCGGGAATGCACGCCGTTCGAGCAAGCCAAGCTCGCGCTCGCCCGCGCGGTGATCCACAAGCCGGCGATTCTCCTCGTCGATGAGCCCTGGACGGAGCTCAACGCCGCGGAATCCCATGCCATCCTCGCGCTCCTGCGGGAGATGGAATCCGTGGGGACAACAGTGATCCTCGCCGTCAGAGACCCCTCGCTCCTCGCCGACGCCCCCGGCGTCCGCACCGTCACCCTCGAGCGCGGCCGCATCGTCGCCGATACCAAGAAGGAAGTGGCTGCGCCGGATACCGAGACGCCTCCGGCCGACGCTGCCAAAATCCAGGAATTGCTCACGCGGGAGAAGGTCCAGGAGACGCAGAGGAACATCGCCGGCGCGAAAGTGAAGATCACGTCTATCGGGGCTTTGTGAGGGTGCCCTCCCCCTCCGCTGCCCCCTCCCCCTCCCTCTCTCCCCCCTCTCCCCCGGAGGGGGAGAGGCGCACGCTTTCGTGCTTGCCCTGCTCCGATCTCTCGCTTCAGATGGCCGCGACCGCAGCAATGGCTTTACCCTCCCCCACCGGGGGAGGGCATGAGAGGCAGGTGGAGTGTGGGGAGAGGGAGAAAACAAAACAACACACATCCCCTTCCCCCACCTTGCCCACCGTAGCTTTAGCGAAGGCGGGCGGGGGAGAGGAGAGAGGGGATATGCTACACTTCAACCATGACGAAACAGCCTCCTGCCTCCGGAGTGTCCTACAAGGCATCCGGCGTGGATATCGACGCCGCCAACGCGACGAAGAAGGCAATGGCCGGGGCGATGCGGTCGGATGACCCGCGCGTCCTCAATAAGGTCGGCGCCTTCGCGTCGCTCTTCGAGGCCAGTTTTCCCGGCTACAAGCACCCCGTCCTCGTCCTCAAGACGGAGGAGCCGGGAACGAAGCAGCTCCTCTCTATCAAGCACGGGCGCATCCGCGAAATCTGCGAGGATATGCTCCACCACCTCTTCAATGACATCGCGGTAATGGGCGCCCTCCCCCTCACGGTCCAAGACGCCATCATCTGCGGCAAGATGGAGAAAGACGTGGTCGGGAAGATGGTGGAAGCCATGGCGGACATCTGCCGCAAGAACGGCTGCACGCTCACCGGCGGGGAGACGTCCGAGCAACCCGGCACGCTCGCCCCCGGCACGTACGTCCTGGCATCGAGCGTCGTGGGCATCGTGGAGAAGGCGCGGATCATCGACGGCTCCGCGATCAAGAACGGCGACCTCGTGATCGCCGTGGCGTCCAACGGCCTCCACACCAACGGCTACTCGCTCGTACGCAAGCTGATGGAGACGAAGCCGGAAATCCTGAAGGAGACGATCAACGACGGCGAGAGCTTCCTGGACGCCATCCTCCTGCCGCACACGTGCTACCTGCCGGGCATCAAGGAACTCCTGGATCTCCGGGAGCTGCACGGCATGGCCCACATCACGGGCGGGGGCATCGCGGAGAATCTGGACCGCGTCCTTCCCGCGGACCTCGACGCCGTCATCGACCTCCCCTCGATCCGCATCCTTCCCATCTTCCGCGTGATCCGCGAAGCGGGGAACGTCCCCGACGCCGATATGCTGCGCACCTTCAACATGGGCGTGGGCATGGTGATGGTCGCGGACCCCAAGAGCGCTCCGCTCATCCAAGACCGCCTGGATGGCAAAGGGTTCCAAAGCTACGTGATCGGGAAGATCACGGAAGGCCAAAAGCGCGTGCAATTCACCGGAAATCTCAATTGGTGATTGCGGCTGATGATTGCGTAAAGATTCGATCAAATGAATTATTCATGCATTCTACTTGATCACGCGTGAAACTGCGTCATAATGTCACCGGTCATGACGCCCCGTTTCCTCTCCTCCGTCGCGTTCCTCGTCATCCTTGCGATGACGGAAGGGCGGCGTGCGTGACCCAGACCATCCCGAAGCAAGCCCCCCTCCCGCCTGAGAGGCCCATTTCACGTAATTTTCTCCCCTTCCCCTCCTCCTTTCCATGGGTACCGCCGTCCAATTGAATGTCCCCCTCCCCAACACTCCCGGCAGCCTCGCAGGGCTGAGCGACCGGCTGCGCGCTGCGGACGTGAACATCAACGCGATCTGCCTCACGGAAGGGAAAGGGACAAGCACCGCCCATCTGATCGTGGATGACCCCGAGACGGCCAAACTGATGCTGCAGACGCAGTACAAGGTGTCGGAGACGGAAGTCCTCACGTTCAAGATGAAGAACCAACCCGGAGCCATCTCGGCCATCGCGCGCGCATGCGCCGCGGCCAGAATCAACATCCGCAGCGTCTACGCCACCACGTACGGCAGGGAAGCGACGGTCTTCGTGGTCGTGGATGACATCGCCAAGGCGCAGGAACACCTCAAGGCCTGGGAGAAGGGCTTCGGACAGATTTTGGCCAAGAAATGATCTGTGTGACACGGGCTCCTGGCATGCCACGCCGGAGCATTGCTTTCGACCGCGGATCAGAGGAAAGGCACTCTCCGCAAGAAACATTTTTCAGGGGGGGGTTCTATGACGTCATAGAACCTCTTTTGCCGCAGAACGGAGAGGAGAAATGGCATCACCTCAAACTTTTTCTTCGCGGAGGCATTCCCCCGCGTCCGAATGTACCTACGATAGGAAGTGCACCATGCCCTCCCGCACCACGCCGCAGAACGGTCTCCTCGCCTCCCACCTCACCGCTGCCTTCGGCAGGACATTCGCGCGGCAGGACGTTGCGAAAGGCCTCCGCTCTCTCCTCAACGCGCTCCGTGAAGGACACCCGATCCTCCCGCTCCTCGGATCATTCCCCGCTCCCCTCCCCTCGCTCTTCGTCCCCTTCCATGGCGGAGCGGTCCTCCCCTTGAACATCAGAGGAATGGTCGCCCGCAACGAACTCCATCCCCGGCTCGCCGAATTCTGCCGCGCCTGCGGCACGCTGGAACTCCTCACGGGCAAGCTCCCGCTGCGGACCATCGAACTGACCGACCGCGAACGCGTGACGCTCCAGAAAGTCCTGGAGCATTTCCTCTCCATCCTCCCCACGGAAGAGGTATTCCGCTCGTGGCTGGCGGATGATCAATGAGTATTGAGTATTGAGTATTGAGTATTGAGTATTGAGTATTGAGTATTGAGTA
>CAZCWV010000092.1:0-4710 GCA_964502425.1 uncultured Candidatus Peribacteria bacterium
CGTCAATTGCTTGCTGGTTTTTTGCTCGTGAAAGTACCGCGCGTGACCCCTGTGCAGGATACCTTCAGCCGGCTGGAACAACTCCACGAGGATGTCATCGAGTCGGTGGCCGCGCTCACGGAGCTTTTCCGCAGGATGGAAGACGATGCGGACGAGATGGGGGAGCACGACGAAACGGGGATGCAGGAGTTCATCGACCGCTGGAGCGATGCCGCGGACGAGCACGGATGGAATCCCGCCGCAGCGCTGCGGGTGGGGAAGGGGATCGTGGAATTGTGCAAGCAGGGGGAGTGAGCCCCCCCGCCGCCTACCCCTCTCCCCCTTCCCTAACCCTTCCCCCTCCTCCTCCCTCTCTCCCCCCTCTCCCCCGGAGGGGGAGAGGCGTTATCCCACACGCAAACATGTCCAACAATGATGAGCATGGTCTTGGACGAGGCGAAGGACGTTGTTCCAAAGAGGAAAAAGTGGTATAATCTCCTTGTGGAGAACACCAATATCAATGCCCTCTTCCAGAAGGCGTCGGAGGCCAAGGCGTCGGATATTCACGTAGCCGCGGGCTCGCCCATCCTCTTCCGCATCGACGGGGTGCTCCATGCGCAGACGGAGCAGGACGTGACGCCGGAGCAGGCGCAGGCGGTGGTGCGGGCGGTGCTCAGCGAGTCGCAGTTCAAGCGGTTCACCACGGACCGCGAAATCGACGTTTCCTTCTCGGTCGGCGGCGGGGTGCGCCTGCGCATCAACTGCCACTACGAGCGGGGGAACGTGGGGTTCGCCGCGCGCATCATCCCGGCGCAGATCCCCACGCTGGAGGAACTGGCGCTCGAGAAGCTGGCGGGCATGATCACGAAGCTCGATAACGGCCTCGTCCTCTTCACCGGTCCCACGGGCATGGGGAAGTCCTCGTCCCTCGCTTCCATTATCCAGTCCATCAACCTCGCGGAGTCCAATAACGTCATCACGCTGGAGGATCCCATCGAGTTCCTCTTCCCCAAGGGCAAGAGCATGATCCGCCAGCGCGAGTACGGGCAGGATTTCCTCTCGTTCCCCGAGGCCATGAAGCGCGTGCTGCGCCAGGATCCGGACATCGTAATGGTGGGCGAGATGCGCGACCCCGAAACCATCGCCGCCGCCCTTACGCTGGCGGAGACGGGTCACTTGATCTTCGCCACGCTCCACACCCCCAACGCCATCCAGACCGTGGACCGCATCATCGACGTCTTCCCGCCCCACCAGCAGGGGCAGGTGCGTTCGCAGCTCTCGCTCTCGCTCAAGATGGTGGTGGCGCAGAAGCTCCTGCCCAAGGTCGGCGGCGGGCGCGTGGCGTTGCGCGAAGTATTGATGAACACCGCGGCGGTGGCCAATACCATCCGCGACGGGCGCTCACAGGAACTCACCACCGTGATGCAGACGAGCGAGGACATCGGCATGGTCACGTTCTCCAAGGCCGCGGAGCAGCTCTTCATGCAGAAGTTGATCGAGAAGGACCTCTTCCAGCTGCTCTCGGCGCCGGTGCGGTAATAAAAGAGCCCCCATCCCGGTTCCCGTTCAGAGAGAACGGAAGGTGGAATGGGGGCGGTGCCTATCACGCGGGGTGACAGGCGGTGTAATCAGTCGAGTCTTTCAGGTCATGCGATGAAGCCTTGGATTTCCTGCATCACGATGCTCTTGGCGCCGGCTTGCCGGAGCTTGCAGAGAACATCGCCGAGTTCCGTACGGCGGATGCATACCGTGCAGGCTTGCCATCGGGGATCCGAAAGCGGCGCAACGGTGGGAGCCACTCCCGCGGGAAGCCGCAGGAGCGCGATGCCCACGTGGGCGGGGACATTGAACATCACCATGACGTGGGCGGATGCCCCCACCACGGCCTGGAGCGCCATATTGAGCGCTTGAAGCGTCGCTTCCTTGCCGGCATCGAGCAGGGTCTGCGCGAGGAGGACCGGTGTGCTTTCCAGGAGGCAATCGAAGCCAGGAACGATTTCCAGATCGAACGCGCGGAGGCTTTCCCCCGTCTCCGTGACCACGAGGACCATGTCCACGAGACGCTTGGCGGCGTACGCCTCCTCGGATCCGTCGATCTTCTCAATCGTGAAGTCAAAAGGCAGAGTCCTTTCCTTGAGCAGCTTCTTCGCCAGACGCGGCAGTTCGCATCCGATGCGGACTTTCCGCCCGTCGGGATCAAAACCCTTGCGTCGGGCGAGGACCCAGCGCGTGGGCCCGTTGCTGTTCCGCGAAAAGCAGAGCCGGCAGACCTCCCGCAATCCTCGAGCATCGCTCGCGTAGAGCAAGTCGTATCCCGTGACGCCCGCGTCAGCATCTTCTTTTGCGAGGAAGTGGGGGATCGTCCGTCGATTGCAGCGGTGGAATTCCACACCGTTCACCGTTCCGCAATATCCCTTGCGGTCGGGCTTGGAGAGCGCGTACCCCGCGAGGACGAGGTACAACAGGATCATTTCCCAGAGCGATCCGTCGGCCACAAGAACTTTCAGATTGCGTGTCATACAATTCTCCTTTGAAAAAGTGAGGGCCGCGGGAACGTCCCGCAGGCAGCTTTTGACGAGGTCCACTACTTCACTGTTACGGTTGTTTCCCATAGACCTCTTCCGGATCGAACAACCGCTTCCCTATCACGCGGATGCCGTCTTCCGTGAACGTACGGAAGAAGCACGTGCGGTAGCCCTTGTGGCACGCCGCACCCTTCTGGCGCACGAGCGCGAGCAACGCGTCACCGTCGCAATCGAGACGCAGCTCAACAAGCTCCTGCGTGTGCCCGCTCTCCTCTCCTTTCCGCCAGAGTTTTTTCCTGCTTCGCGAGTAGTAGCAGAGCCGGCGCGTGCAGAGCGTCTCTTCCAGCGCTTCAATGTTCATATACGCCAGTATCAGGACATCACCGTCGTTGTCGGCATCTTTGACGATAACGGGGACGAGCCCCTCCATTTTTACAAAGTCCACGAGACGCGCGGTTTCCGAGACATTCATCACATATTCCTCCTGTGGTTTGAAAGACCGATCACACGGTGTTTGCCCAAACGGCAAACAGCTCCCCGTACCCACGGAGAGGGGATGAGGTCGAATTACCGTTTCATGGTCACACCTTCGACGCCATCCTCCCGCCGCGGGAGAGGGGATGATGGCGATGATGCCGTGTCGCGTTCAGTATTCTGCGGTATCCACCCTCTCCACTCTGCAAAAACCTGGCCACGCGCGTCACCGTGGTGGTGCTCGCGCCGGTCAGGCTGGTGATGTCGCGGTACGTTGTTCCCTTGGCGATCAGCTGCGCCACTTCAAAACGTTCGCTCCAGGCCTGCATCTCCGTGAGCGTGCCCACGTCGCGCAGGAAATCCGCCACCTCATCCGCGGTCCGGCACGATGCGAGGGCGCGGCAGAGGGTCCGGAATGCCGGATCCTTGCGCCAGTTGCCTTCGGTGAAGCTTTTCTTGGACATGGACGTTAGTGGTGGGACGAGAAGGTGTGCCTGCTTGCCCGTCCGAAGCTCCGAACGGAAGTGAGGAGCGAAGGGGGGCACGTCGTAGCTCGCCGGAATGTGAAAAGGAAACGGACAAAAAGTGAAGGTCAATCCAAGCCTACACAGCGAGCGGAGGTGTGTCAATGTTTTATCGTGTTAAAACATCACCATCATGAGAAAAGCGGTATTCCAATCATTCTCCGAGACTATTGGCATGTGATCATTTCTGTAACCCTCGGCGCCGTTGCGGTAAAAATTAGAGATGCCGGAGTCTCTTTGCCATCCGCCGCAGACGATTTTCGTACAGGTCCAACCCCAAATTTCCCGGGCTGCCGAGACTCTTCTTGGACCGAATGTTGTCTTCATAATCAACGGCGTACGTGCCGAGGTGGTCTCCCGCGAGCCGGTACGCTTCCCGGAAGGGGATGTTCCGTTCTTGCACCAGTTCGTTGGCGATATCCGCCATGAAGATCCCCTTGGAAATCTTGCTGCGAATGGCTTCTTCATCGGGGACGATGCCTTCGATGTAGAGCCGGGCGATTTCCACGCTGTGTAGGGCGATGCTGCTGCTCTCGATGACGGCCTTCTTCATCAACTGCAAGTCACGGTGGTACCCCGAGATGAGGGACTTGGCGATGTCTTGTACGAGGTGCTGGTTGGCGATGAGGACGCTCACGTTCCCGCGCAAAATCTCCAAGCCGTCGAGGTTCTTCTTCTGTGGCATGATGCTTGATCCCGTTGCCAGTGAACCGTCCACGGAGAAGAACCGGAATTCCTGGGAGGTGAAGAGCAGGAGATCGGAGGCGAATTTTCCCAAGGTCATCAAAAGTTGCACGAGGGCCTCCAGATAGACGCTCTCGAATTTCCCCCGGCTGTTCTGGCAGTACAGTGAGTTCATCTGGATGGTCTCGAAGCCCAGGTCCACGGTGGTGCTCTTCCGGTCGAGAGGGAATGCCACGCCAAAGCCCGCGGCGCTGCCCAGGGGATTGCGGTTGATGTGGGTGCGAACCGTGAGCAGGAACTCTACGTCATCCATCACACTCTCGGCATAGGCGCACGCGTAGTGGCCGACGCTGGATAGCATGGCTTGTTGCGTGTGCGAGTACCCGGGCAGCGGTACGTCCCGGTATGTCTTCGCCGCACGAAGGAACGACCGTGCCAGGCGCAGCGCTTCCACGGCGATGGCGTCCAATTGGTCGCGCATGTACAGGCGCATGGCTACGAGCACTTGATCGTTGCGGCTCCGG
>CAZCWV010000093.1:0-4696 GCA_964502425.1 uncultured Candidatus Peribacteria bacterium
AAGGTCATCGAGGAATTCAGCAAGCTCCCCGGCATCGGGCCGCGCAGCGCCGAGCGGTTGACGTTCCACTTGCTTCGCAGTGGCAAGGCGAACCCCGAGGCGCTGGGGAAGGCGCTGCTCGATCTCAAGCGACAGCTCACGTACTGCCGGACGTGCCAGATGGTGGCGCTCACGGACGAGTGCGAGGTGTGCCGCGGCTCCGGCCGCGACTGTTCCCAAATCCTCGTGGTGGAAGACCCCCTCGACGTCGTCGCGTTCGAGAAGATCGGGTATCGCGGGCTCTACCACGTCCTCCACGGCGTCCTCTCGCCCATTGATGGCATGGGGCCGGAGCAACTCAAGCTTCGCGAGCTGGTGGACCGCGCCAAGGTTGGTGGCATCGCAGAGGTGATCGTGGCAACGAATCCGGACGTGGAGGGCGAGGCGACTGCAACGTACATCCGCGCGCAGCTTTCACCATACGTTCCCAAGATCACGCGTCTCGCGCACGGTCTCCCCATGGGAGCGGATATCGGGTTTGCGGATCAGGTAACGCTCAGGGAAGCCGTTGATGGACGCCGTACTTTGTAGCTCCCTATTGAAGACAGTTATCCTGAGCGAAGCCGAAGGATGACGCTGCGAGAGGCGATTGAAGGAAGACGGAATCTCTGAGTCTTCACTCGTTACCCTTTTCGCTCTTTCCGGTGCGTCGAATCTTGCATATCAACGATGTTACGGGCTCGAAAAACAGCCTCACTGCTTCCCGGATTTCCCGCTTCAAGTTTTCCACTGTAGGAGGCCAATTGGCGTCATTTCGTTCTGGCGCCCTCTCAGGAAATTGTTCAGGCATGCATCTATGCTAGTACTGGAATATTCGCCTGAACAGCCTTCCTTCCGTTCTTCTCTCCCTCTATACTTCGCCCGCTATGCACATTATCAGGAATCTCATCCGCTTCGTTCCGCTTCTCGGCCTCTTCACCGCCACTCCCGCCGCGGCGCAGTGTCCGGTGTGCGCCGCCGGCGCCGTTGCCGGCGTGGGGCTGGCGCGGATGCTGGGCGTGGACGACACCATCAGCGGGGTGTGGGTGGGCGGGATGATGGTGGCGCTCACGGCGTGGACCATCAACTGGCTCAATGCGAAGAACATCCACTTCAAGGGGCGCATCATCCTCACCACTCTCGTCTACTACGTGCTTTTTCTTATCCTTCCGCTCTACCTCTGGACCAATCTTCTTACCGATCCCTTTAATATGATCTGGGGCGTGAACAAGCTGTTGCTCGGCATCATCGTGGGCAGCATCGCCTTCTTCGCCGCGAACGTGTGGTACCAAGCGATCAAGAGGAGGAACGGGAACCATGCGTGGTTTCCCCTCCAGAAGGTCGTCTGGCCGGTGGGTTCCCTCGTGATCCTCAGCACCATCTTCTTCTCCATCGTCTGATACCCCCTCTCCTATGGCTGATACTCCCGTCCCGCAGGACATTTCCGCTGACAAGCTCAATGCGTTCATCACGAAGATCGACAATATGAAGAAGCAGGAGAAGATGGACCTCTCCTCGGACCAGGACCTCTCCATTGCCATCATGAACCTCGTCTCCATCGAGGAGCACCTCTTCTTTTCGGGCGGCAAGACGGGGAAGACGGATTACTTCGATTTGATCACCGAGGTCCGAGAGATGCGCAAGGTGTTGCTCAAGAAGATCATCAAAGAGTACGAGGGCGAAGTATGGTGCATCAGCAAGCACTTGCTCGCTGCTTCCATGCGGCTGATGGAGGTGGGCACCAAGGCGCAGTCCAGGGGGAAGAAGGACGAAGCCTACGATCTCTTCCGGAAGTCGTACGAGTTATATTCGCTCTTCTGGGGATTGAACATGAACATCATTGCCCCGGGCGACGTGAAGAAGATCGATGATAACGCGATGAACAAGCACGACACGGAGAAGGCGGGCTTCATGGGCAAGCTGGGGCAGCTCGTGAAGAAGGCGATTGATTGTTGTTTGGAATAGCAGACGTATTTTGGATATTGTGTTGAGGAGGATACATAGTTTTGGCTATTATTGGGAGTATTTTATGTTAATACAGCTATAAAAATCTTTGTATTATAGTTAATAATGAGGCATAATTAGAGTGGATTAGTCAGAACTATATTAATTTTGTTTATGAAAACCATAGTGTCACATATTAATGGCCATGATTATTTATATGCCTATGACCGCGTCTATATTGCCCATGGGGTCAGCAAGCAGATACAAAAGTCACTAGGCCCTACCAGATTGACCATTGATATAGCTTCAAAGGATATTGAATTTCAGCTGTATGTGAAACAGCAAGAAGTAAAGTATCGTCTTGCATACTGGCATCCAAAAATTCAGGATCCTCGATTTTTGGCTTATATTCCAATAGAAAAAATGGAAAGACTTCGGTCTGAATTGTATCGGGCAAAGAAAAACATGGGCCCACTGGGAACACAATTAATGGAAGCAGGTTTTCTTGTGGATTTTATTTATAACTCGAACAGGCTTGAGGGAAGTAAGGTACCAAGAACGAGAGTTGAAAAAGAGGTGAGAGAAAAGAAAACTTCAAAAGGCGAAGTGGGGAATGCTCTAAGGGCGTTAGTCGAGGTAAATACCAATTTTCGCTTCAATGCAAAGCAAATTGTGAAATTGCATAGTATTCTCATGGCTCATGAACCTGAAAAAATTGGTCTCAGAAAGGATCGTGTTATAGTTGGAAACAGCGAAGTCCTTCCTTGGAATGAGGTGAAAGATGCATTGGTTGAGCTATGTAGATGGTACGAAAAAAGCAGACTCATAATGTATCCTCCTGAATTGGCATTTGATTTCTACTATCAATTTGAACGGATACATCCATTTGAGGATGGAAATGGAAGAACAGGGCGGCTCATCATGAACCGCATTCTGAGAGATCATAAATATCATCCGATGATAATTTCTTGGAGAAGAAGGCAGGCTCAAGAAAATGCCTTTATCAAGAGAATAGAGGGCAGAAAAGAATATTTCCATCGCTTCATGAAAGAGGAATTTGTGAAGACATACGAAATATATATTGCAAAAATTGAATCAGCTCTTGGTGTAGACAGACTGTCTAAAGTATTCATGCAACCTTCAGCTCACTATGAATAAGCTCATTAGTGCCGAAATGCTCGTATACCGGTTGTGACCCCTCGGCTTCGCTCGGGGTGATTTCGCAGATGCAAGGTATTTGTGTAGTTCAATGTCGAAAAGCCCTCACGCCAGTGATCACCATCACCATCCCCACTTCCTCCGCCTTGGCAAACACGTCGGCGTCGCGCACCGATCCCCCCGGCTGGATGATGGCGCTGATGCCGTGCTTGGCGGCTTCCTCCACCGAGTCGGGGAAGGGGAAGAAGGCGTCGCTGGCCATCACCGCGCCCTTTGATTTTTCGCCCGCGCGCTTGGCCGCGATCCACGTGGCGTCCACGCGGCTCGTTTGCCCCGAACCGATGCCGATCGTCACCTGATCTTTGACGAAGACGATCGCATTCGATTTTGCGCTCTTCACCGCGCGCCACGCGAAGAGGAGGTCGCGCACCTGCTCCTTGGTCGGCTGCTTCTTGGTGACGACGGTGAGGTCCTTCTCCGTCACCACGCGCGAGTCGCGCTCCTGCACGAGCATCCCGCCCATCACGGAGCGGTAGAGGACCTGTCCTTGCATGCGCTCGCCGTTCCTTTGCTTGATGACGCGGATATTCGGCTTCTGCTTGAGTAATTCCAGCGCCTCCGGCTCGTAGTCCGGCGCCACGACCACCTCGGTAAAAATCTTCTGGTCGATCAATTTGCGGATGATGGCTCCCGTGCACGTCCGGTTGAGCGCGATGATCACGCCGAAGGCCGAGAGGCGGTCGGCATCGTAGGCGCGCTGGAACGCTTCCGTGATGTCGGCGTGTGACGCGATGCCGGAGGGCGTGGCGTGCTTCACGAGGACCGCGGTCGGGTCACTGAAGTCATGGGCCGCCGACCACGCGCCGTCGGCATCGAGGATGTTCAGGTAGCTTAGGGGTTTTCCTTGTAAGAGCTGTCCCCAGGAATAGCTTCCAGCTTCCGGCTGCCAGCTATCAGGATCCCCGAAATCTGACCGCTGACCGCTGACCGCTTGTCTGATGCTCTCATGGCCTCCACCCATCTCACCTTCATCGTATAATTGATAGTACTTCCCCCACTGGTGCGGGTTCTCCCCGTAGCGCAGCGTCTTCCCTCCCGTGAGCATCACGCCGCGGTACATTCCATCCGAAAGGTACTCGGCGATCCGCTCGTCGTACGCGGCGGTGTGGAGGAACACTTTGGCGGCGAGCGCGCGCCGGAGTTGCTCGGATACGTTGCCGTTCGCTTCGAGTTCGACCAGTACGCGGTCGTAATCACCAGGATCGCAGACGACTGTTACATCCTCGTGGTTCTTCGCCGCCTCGCGGAGGAGCGTTGGCCCACCGATGTCGATTTGCTCAATGATCTCCTCCCGCGTCTTGCCGGGGTCATTCACTGTTTTTGCGAATGGGTAGAGGTTCACGACGACGAGATCAATCGGCTGGATGCCAAGTTCCTTCGCTTGCTTCTCGTGCTCGGCGTTGCCGCGCTCGAATAAGATCCCGCCCGCGATCATCGGGTGCAGCGTCTTCACTCTTCCCGAGAAGCATTCCGGGAAGGAAGTCACCTCGTAGACATCCGTCACCTCAACCCCCTT
>CAZCWV010000094.1:0-4599 GCA_964502425.1 uncultured Candidatus Peribacteria bacterium
GCTCCACCAAGTACGAAATCGTTGCCGCTGGCGCAGAACGCGCCAGCCTTTTTTGGCTTTCCACCGCACCGCAGCGCCTTTCAAAAGCCAGTTCGATCCGGTCGTTTTCAGAAATGCTGGAATTTCGGAGAACTTTTCCGTGTGAAGGAGCATTTTGGCTTGTTTACTGCGTAGAATCATCTCCCGCATCGGTTCAATCCAATTCGTCTGCTCCTGCGTGGCATCCCAGATTTTTTGTTCGACATTCGCCTTTCGGTTGATGAGTTGGTTCTTCTTGGCAACGTACTCCGCAGTATCCAGCACACCCTCCAGCTTGAGATCGAGCAAACCGGAGAGCTTGCTTTCGGTACTCTGCTTCGCCCGCTCAAGATGTTGTGTAGCTGCCCGATTGCTCGTCTGCTCCTGCGCTCCATCTCTGTCGAGTTGCCGCAGCATGTTGTCCGCCCAGTCGTCGGGCAGAGACACCTGTTCGACGATGGCCTTGACCCGGTCGAGGAGCTTTTCCTCACGCAGGTACCCCTTCCTCGGACACGGCCCCTTCTTCTTGGTGCAGTGGTAGTAGTGATGCCCCTTCTGTTTCTGTGCGGTAATCGCGCAGCCGCACTCGGCGCACGTAAGCCATCCGGTGAATGGAAAGTCATACTTGCGCCCTCTGCGTGGCTTGCCTCGGCTGCACATCACCTCCTGTACCTCGTCGAACAGTATCTTCCCGATAAGCGGCTCGAAGGAACCGGGGAAGAGTTCGCCATTAATCTTCATCACGCCGTGATACACGGGATCCAAAAGCATCCGCTGGACACTGGCAACGGCAAGTTCTTTGCCGCTTCTGGTACACAGACCGAATTTCGTCAGTTCGTCACGGAGGGCTTTGAGCGTGTAGCTGCCGGTCGTGTATAGCTCAAAGGCCTTGCGCACAATGGGCCCGTTCTCGGGATGCGGCTCGATGTTTTTCCTGCGCGCATTGTTTCTGTAGCCGAGCGGAGCCGACCACGACCACTCGCCACGATGGAGTTTCTGCCGGATGCCACGCTTGATGTTCTCGCTCAAATTATCCACGTAGTACTTGCTCTGCCCGAAGGCGATCTGCAGCATGAACTTTCCCTGCGGGGTGGGCTCGAACCAGAAGGTCGGGAAACGCAAGGCCTTCAGTTTGCCGGTGTCCAGCATGTAGATAATCCTTCCGCCGTCCACGCTGTTGCGCGCAAGCCTGTCGGGATGCCACGCCAAAATGCCGTCCGCTTTTCCATTTTCGATCAAGTCCAGCATTTCCGCGAACACGGTTCGCCCGGGTTCCCGTGCTGTTCTGGCCTCGCAGAGCGAGGCGACGATTTCCAACTGTTCTTTTGCGGCTATTTCACGCAGCTCCCGGAGCTGCGCCTCGATGGAGAGAGTCTGTCTCTCCTCCTGTTCGGTGGATTTGCGTGTGTAGAGGACGAACTTCATGGGATACCAACATGACCACCTCCTCTCCATCTCTTTCCCTTGACGTGCAGGAAGGTCCATCAACCATCCATCTGCCCATCTGGATGCAGTTTTTCTCAGTTATTGCATATAATCAATATATACAGTATAATACTAATGAATGGAAACTCCCCTGATTAAGAGCAGCACTTCCGATTAGGAGATGAGCGATCCAAGTGACCAGTAATTCTTTTGCATTTTTCCCTTCGATGTCTTCCGAGACCTTCAGAAATAGGCACAATCCTGACAATCGGGAGCCAGAGAAAGACGCATTGGAACAGGCGCTTTCGCGAATCGAATGGAAAGACATCGCGGCAACGAAAAGTGAATACGAACAATATCGTGACGCCCACGAGGATCCTGACGAATACGAACGCATCTCCGCAGTTGTCGATCTCCTCTCTCTTCTCCTCCAGGCGAAAAACGGGAGCTTCCGCATGGACAACGCCGTGCGGAAAATCGACGACCTTCGCATCGGCTACGAGTACGTGCGCCGCATGGGCATTAGCAACGACCGCGTACGGCTGCTCTTGGAGCAGCTCTTCCAACGCGTCGATACTGAGGCGAAGAGGAATCGTGAATGGAAGGATGACCGGAAGGCTGAAGAAACCGCCCGAAGCGCCGAACAGACGGAAGCCAATGACGTGCGTGATGCTCTCTTGCTCAAGGATATTCACGAGAATGGGCGGTCATACATAAACACTTCCATTTCTCAGGAATTTTCCCGTGCTCGTGATATCTGGCATGGAGGCTTCCAGACCGTTCGCGATCCACGAGAGTCGGGAAGAGTGCATAGAGTGGGCATGGAGGTGGAAAATGCCTTCGGCGGCGGCGGGAGGTGTCGGTATATGTTGGAGAAGCAAGGCATACAATTGGCGGTGACAGCTGAACCCGTGACGGAGGATATGCCCATTTTTGAGACCCCTCCTGCGCCCACAGGTTTTTTCGCGAAGATGTTCGCGGGTACGCCTGAATCGAAACAGGTGGGAACACGGAAGGAGCCCGTCGCGTTGTCTCGCTTCAAAGAAGCAATGCAAGGAGCTGAGCAAGCGTACCGCATTTCGATCATTATCGTGGGATCAGCTGAGAAAAATAACGGATACAGGGATCCCGATACTGGACGTTACGGAAATCAGATTTGCGGAGGGATCTACGTTCCGAAGGACATCGCTGAAAGAACGATGAAGCGGATCCAGCAGGATCCCGCTTTCGTTCGTCAGCTTCTACGCACGTTCGATCCCGAGATGATGAAGGAGCAGGAGCCGAACATGCCGGAAATCGATAAAGCATTTGTGCTTCCTATCGGACAAGCCGATCAGGCATACGAGAAAGATGACAGGGGAATGGAACGGTCGATTCGTGAAACCTTCATCAAAACCGGCTCCTTCTGATTCATCATATCATGGACACAGTACGTTCTCCCCTCGGCCCAGGTACAAACTATGAGAGCTTCGGCAATCTTCCGCAGAAACAATTCAGCACCAGCGACAGCCGCCTGATCCGCGAAGAATTGGGAGGTGAAGAAGCGATCAATGTGTATGCGATCGGAATGGATAATGTCGCCGTCGTATATCGGAAATTCAATGGAGACGGCGGCTACACCTGTTATCGATGGCTCCTCAACACCGACGGGAGCACTGCGGGATTTTGCCATACATTGCGGAGCGGTGAGGAATCGCAAGTCGAAGTTAGCGACGTGTTGAAACGAGTCGGCCTCCAAAGAATAAAGGAAGAATTAAGCAGGATCTGGGGCATTTCGTTGAATGTCCAAGGCGCTATTACTGGAGCGTTATCAGAGACGTTTTCTCGTATACATGTGCCCAATGAATAATCCAGACCAACTGCGCATCGAGGCCAATCCAGATACGAATGAACCATCCCTTCGGTGGGAAACCGCCACTCAACAGAAGGAGAGGTGCGACCAGCTCGAAATCACATGCGAACGCAGCGACCTTGCTGCTCGTGCAATTGCCTCACTCTACCGAGCCCTTGACCGGCTTGGAGTGCATGAATGGCATCTTCCGAAGGTGAATGTCGTCTTCCAGCCTGCGGAAACGATGCACGGGCTGGCGCAGGTGGACGTGAAGTCAACCGGGATCGACGTCGTCTTTGACGACCGTTTCAGAACAGCTGAAAATGAACATGCTTATCTGCGGGAATTACATGAAGCTGGAATCAGCTTCCCCGGCGTCGAGCAGACGCTCGTTCACGAACTTGGACATGTTGCGCTCTGGTCGATCACGGGCATGGATCGGCAACCTGCAACACGTCTTGTAGATGAGGGCTGGGCAAGCCTCCTTGAACACGCGGGAAAAGAAAAGAACACTGACATGAGTCTGCTGACGCAGGAAACAAAAGAGGATGTACGGAGAGGCCTCGCAGTTGAGCATGTGGCATACGAGCGCTGCTTCGATCTACGGCGTGTTGTGACGCATGAGGAAGGATTGAATGCTGCGGAGTATGCCGTGGGCAGGGCACTCCTTCTCTGGATCCGGGAAGTCTATGGGCAAGAGGCGCTTCTCGATTTCATGCGGCGATCCATCTCATGTTCGCGGAGGAATGCTGATCGAGAGAGGGACGGAGGATTTGAGGAGGCCGTCGTGGATTGGAGTGTCCACGGACGTGAAGCGGCAGCATCCTACGCAAAACTGATCGCATCATCTCCCGAATTACAACCCGAAGAGCTGCAACGAAAGGCACTGCAATGGGAAGGTGGACAATTGGAAAGGGCGCTGATGCGGGCCACGGGACTTCAATCCGCCGAAGAGGTGAAAACGGCGTTCAGGAAATGGATTGAGCAATAGCCGCAAAAGAACAGTTGGAAATCGTCACGAAAACGGCCAGCCTTCGCCAAGGCTTCGTCCAGCAAGTTGGGCGGCGCGGCGGCTGGGCGCGCGCAGTTTTTCAGCCGCCGCGCCGGTTGCCCCGAAAGTCGGTTCTGATATGTTTGTAGGTAGACCACCATGAACCAGAGCTCACGATGTTCGCTCGGTTCATGGCAAGCCATTCGACACAAAGAATGAATTCGTCGGCTCTTGGTTCATGGTCCACCACACTTCGCACTCCTGCGAGGGAGCTTCGCGTGGCAAGCCATGGGGTTCAAGCTTGCCCTGAGCGGATGCGAAGGGTCCCCTCAGC
>CAZCWV010000095.1:0-4591 GCA_964502425.1 uncultured Candidatus Peribacteria bacterium
CCGCGCACCTCCCCCGTGCAGGTGAAGGACGTCGGAGGAGAGGGGGTGCTCTCGGGGATGGCGGCGGTGACGGCGGGGGGATACCACACCCTCGCGCTCAGAACGGATGGGACGGTGGTGGCGTGGGGGAGGAACGCCAACGGCCAGCTGGGGGACGGGACGACGATGTGGCGGACCTCGCCGGTTGACGTGAAGGATGTCGGAGGAGAGGGAGCGCTCTCGGGGGTGGCGGGGATTGCAGCGGGTTTTGACTACACCGCCGCAGCCAAGACCGACGGATCCGTCGTGACGTGGGGGAATAACTGGTACGGCCAATTGGGGAACGACTCCACGACGGAAAGCGATTCCCCCGTGCAGGTGAAGGACGTCGGGGGGACGGGGACGCTCTCTGGAGTAGCGGCGGTGACGGCGGGATACGCCCATGTCATCGCCCTCAAGACGGATGGAACCGTGGTGTCTTGGGGATGGAACTTCTACGGCCAGCTTGGGGATGGCACGGACGCGGAACGCCATGTCCCGGTACAAGTATTCGACCCGGCCATGTACGCCTCTCTCACCGGACAAGATACCTCCCCCGAGGACTGGGACGCAGGCAAGCGTATCTCCCGGCATCCCGTTGTGCTGTATGCCAACAATGAAACAATGAGGCAATGAAACAATCCTTTCCCTGCAGGAACACCCCCATCATACTTTCCCCATGTCTTTCCTGAATCCGACGTCCATCGCGGTCATCGGTGCTTCGTCCGATGAGCGGAAGGTGGGGCATCTCGTCCTCAGAAACCTCCTGACCCAAGGATACGAAGGGGAGGTGTATCCGGTGAATCCCAAGGGTGGGGAAATACTCGGGAAGAAGGCATTCCCGTCCATTGGCGACATTCCCGGAACGGTGGACCTGGCGGTGATCGTGACGCCCGCGGAGACCGTACTGGAACTCGCGGACGCATGCGGGCAGAAGGGCATCCCGTCCCTCATCGTGATCAGCGCGGGCTTCGCGGAAGGGGGCGATGACGGTGTGAAGCGGGAGGAGCAACTGAAAAGCATCGTCCGGAAACACACGATCGCCCTCGTGGGCCCCAACTGCCTGGGGGTGATGCGGCCGCGCATAAAGATGAATGCCTCCTTCGGGAACATCCTGCCGCCGGCCGGGAACGTGGCCCTGCTGAGCCAATCGGGCGCACTGGGGGAAGCGTTCATCGATAGCGCCGCGCACCTGGGATTGGGACTCTCGCTCTTCGTGAGCATGGGGAACAAGGCGACGATGGATGAATGTGACTTCCTGGAGCTGTGCGCGGAAGACCCGGAGACCGCGGTGATCGGGCTCTACCTGGAGAGCATCACGGATGGGAAGAAGTTCCTGGCCCTGGCCCGGAAGATCGGAGGGGGCAAACCGATTGTCATCCTTAAGGCCGGAACGACGGAAAAGGGGCGGAAGGCGGTCTCGTCGCATACGGGCGCACTGGCCGGGTCGGATGCCGCTGTGGATGCCGTCTGCGCGCAGGGCGGCATACGACGGGCACGGACGGCGGAGCACTTCCTCGATCTCCTCCGCACGCTCTCGCGTACCCCCACCCTTCCCTCCCCCAACATCGCCATCATCACCAACGCGGGCGGGCCCGGTGTTTTGGCGACCGATGCGGCGGAACAGATGGGGCTCGTCCTCCCCGCGCTCTCTCCGGAGCAGACGGACGCCCTCGCAAAGCGCTTGCCACCCACGGCGAGCGTGAAGAACCCCATCGACGTCCTGGGCGACGCGCTGGCGGACCGGTACGAGGCCGCGCTCACGGCCGTTACGCGGGATCCGGGCATCGACGGAGCCGTCGTGATCCTCACGCCACAAGCCATGACGCCCGCGCGCGCTATCGCCGAGAAAATCGCGGCCGCGCGGCAATCCCATCCGCTGTTCCCCATCGTCACATCGTTCATGGGGGGCGACGGGGTGCAGGATGCCATCGCCTTCCTCCACATGAACGGGATCCCCAATTTCTCCACACCGGAAACCGCCATGGGGATGTTAGGGGAATTACGGAGGATGAAAACGGCCCGGCGCGTCGTAGAGACGTCCCACCGTCTCGTAGAGACGTCCCACCGGGGCGTCTCTACGGCCGCATCGTCGATCCTGGACAATGCGGAACCCGGTCTCCTCAACGAGAATCTCACCGCGCAAATCCTCGCCCTCTACGACATTCCCCTTCCCCGCGGACACGTGGCGAAGACGAAGGAAGAAGCGGCAGCGGCGGCCAGAGGGATCGGTTTCCCCGTGATTGCGAAGGTGAGCTCCAAGGAGATTCTCCACAAAACGGATGTGGGGGGCGTTCGGATCAACCTGACGACGGAGAAGGAAGTGGAAAATGCCTTCGACGAGATCCTCAAGAACACCAAGAAGAAAGTCCCCAAAGCGCACGTGGCGGGCGTCCTCATCCAGCAGTGTCTCCCGCCCGGCAACGAATTCATCGTCGGGGCGCTGAAGGACGCCAGCGCGGGCCACCTGGTGATGGCGGGCTTGGGCGGCATCTACACGGAACTCTTCAAGGACGTTTCCTTCCGTCTCGCCCCCCTCTCCCCGGAGGAAGCCTACCCGATGCTCGCGGAGCTCCGCGGTTGGGAGATCCTCCTCGGGATGCGCGGCAAAGCCCGTTTGGCTATCGACGCCCTTGCTGCGCTCGTCTCCCGGGTATCCCTCCTCGTCGCCGAGTGCCCGCGGATCACGGAGATCGACTTGAATCCGGTGCTGGTCACCGAGAAGGAATTGACCGTGCTGGATGCGAAGATCGTCATTGAAATGGAAAATTGAAAATGGGAAATGGAAAAAATGGGTGAGGAGAACCGAACCATGGCTAGCTGAACATGAGGGATACTCGCCATCATTTTCCATTTTCAATTTTCCATTTCCCATTATGCATTTCCCATGAATTTCCCTCCGTCAACAACCGCCAAGATCTGCTACCCTTTCCCCCATGCAGCATTTCACGCTCGATAGGCCTCCCCACACCCTCTCTACGGAAGCGGTCTTCCAGGCGCTCGCCACCAACCTCACGCATGGCCTGACGACGGAGGAAGTGGAGCGGAGGCGCGCGGTTGCGGGGTTCAACGAGCTGCAGGAAACACGGCGCGTATCGCCCTGGACGCTCCTCTTCGCGCAATTCAAGAACAGCCTCATCATCATCCTGCTCGTGGGCGCAGCCCTCTCCACGCTCCTGGGCCACGAGGTGGAGTCCATCACCATCATCATCATCGTATTCTTCGCGGCGATCCTGGGTTTCGTACAGGAGTACCGCGCGGAACGCGCAATGGAATCCCTCAAGGAAATGATCGTCCTCATCGCGGGCGTCCGGAGGAACGGCGAGGAGGCGGAACTTCCGGCGCGGGAACTGGTTCCCGGCGACATCATTGCGCTCGCCGCGGGGGACAAGGTGCCCGCCGACGCGCGGCTCGTGGAGAACATCAGCCTCAAGGCGGTCGAGGCGGCGCTGACGGGGGAATCCCTTCCTGTGGGGAAGCACACGCAGAAGATCGAGCGGGAAGATATGCCGTTGGGCGACCGTCGCAACATGGTGTACGCGGGTACGTCGATCACCAATGGAAAAGGGTGGGCCGTGGTGACGGCCACAGGAATGCGCACGGAATTCGGAAAGATCGCAGGAATGCTCCAGACGGTGGAAACGGGGAAGACGCCGCTTCAGAATAACCTGGACCACGTTGGCAATTCGCTCCTTAAGATCGCCCTGGTGATCGTGGCGCTCATCGGCTTCGTGGGAGTGCAGCGGGGACAGCCCATCCTGGACATGCTGGTCTTCGGCATCGCCCTCGCCGTGGCAGTGGTGCCGGAAGCGCTCCCGGCCGTAGTCACGGTTTCCCTCGCACTGGGGGTGCAGCGCATGGCAAAGCAACACGCCCTGGTCCGCAGGCTGCCCGCGGTGGAGACCTTGGGCGCGGCATCGGTGATCTGCTCCGACAAGACCGGCACCCTCACCCGGGACCAGATGACGGTGCGCCGGATCCTCGTAGCAGGAATACGGGTGGACGTGACGGGTGCCGGATATGAGCCGCGGGGCACGTTCTCAACGCCTGAGGGGAAAGCGGCTCCCGTGGTACTCACGGAACTTCTCCGCGCGGCTGCGCTCGCCTCCGATGCCGTTCTCCTCCACCACACTCCGCTCCTCTCCGAGGATCCCCGCACGGTGAACCACAAGCCGGAGAGACACGAAAGTGCACCCCGGCCGGAAGCCCGCCTCGCACCGCCCAATCGCGAGAAGGTGGAAACCCCTACGTGGGTGATCCGCGGCGATCCCACCGAAGGGGCGCTGGTCGTCGCGGCGGCCAAGGCGGGGCTGCGCAAGGACATGTTGGACGAGGAGGAACCGCGCATCGGTGAAATTCCTTTCACGTCGGAAACGAAGCGCATGACTACCCTCCATCGCGTCGCCGCAGGCCCCGGGCAGAGTCGAGGAGCAGGGTCCCGCGCCTACGCCAAGGGCGCGCCGGAAGTGATACTGGACGCCTGCACGGCAATACGGATGGAGACAGGGATACAACCCCTCACCGCGGAACGCCGCGAGGAGATCCGCCTCGCAGCCCACGGCATGGCGGGGGA
>CAZCWV010000096.1:0-4475 GCA_964502425.1 uncultured Candidatus Peribacteria bacterium
AGGATAATGAAACGTCTCAATTGTACATTTTGCATTTTCCATTTCTCATTCCTTTGCGCCTCGTCCTCCGTCTCCTCTGGCTCTACACCAAACGCTACCCCTGGCGATCCGCCATCGCGCTTGCCCTCACGCTAGCCATCGCCGCGTTATGGGTAGCCGAGCCGCTCTACTCCGCCTTCGCCATCGACATGCTCCTGAAGATCAAGGAGGGGGAGCCGGTGAACGTGGCGGGGATCTTCCTTATCTGGGGCATCCTCTTCGTGGTGATTTCCGTGGTGCAGTCGCTCCAGAAGCTCGCGTCCTGGGAACTGCAGAACCGCGTCTTCCTCGCGCGCCGCGAGGATACGTACCGGCACCTCCTGCAGCTGGACATCACGTACCACACGGGGAAGAAATCCGGCGAGACGGTGAAGATTTTGGACGAGGGGGCGGATAACCTCCTCGACCTCCACCGGTTCTTCTTCTCGGAGATCGGGCCCTCGATGCTCTCGTCGCTCGCGTTCTTCGTCATCAGCTTCCAAATCCAGCCCCTCCTCGCGGGCATTCTCCTCACCGTCATCTTCCTCTACCTCCTCGTCGTCGTCTTCGGGGTCAAGAAGACGATGCAGCTGCAGCTGGACATCAACAAACTGTGGGTGGAGGCCATCGGCCGCGCGTACGACGCCGCGGCGAACATCTTCTCGGTGAAGAGCAACGCGCAGGAACGCTACGAGATGCACTTGATGGAACATGCCGACGGCAAGGCGCATGGCAAGCAAAAACAGGTGAACCTGCGGTGGGCGGCGGTGGAGGCCATCAACTTCTTCATGCTCGCGCGCCTGCTCCTCATCGGCGTGGGGATCATGCTCTACGTCCGCGGCGTGCTTTCGCTGGGGCAGCTTTACTTCTTCCAGTTCTCCTTCTTCCGCGTCCTCACGCCGTTCGAAATCCTGGCGAACATGCTGCCACTGTGGAACCGCGTGGTGGGGAAGGTGCGGCTCTCGCAGGACATCCTGGACGCGCCGGTCATGATCAAGAATACGGAACACCCCACGGTCTTCCCCGACCTCCGCGGAAATATCCGGCTGGAGAGGGCGTGCTTCACCTACGCGCCCATGGCGGACAGGAAGGAACAGAAGACGGGGGAGGACTCCGCCACGCCGGCGCCGGAGCCGCAGGAGAACCCGGAAACAGAGAAAATGGCCGACCGCCAGCCACTGGAGAACATGGAACAAGCCGTGGAGGAAGCGGTACCGGACGAGAAGGAGGGGGAGGACATGGAACAGCAACTCGCGAACGCGGAGAAGCCCCGTCACCCCGGCGAAGTCCTCCACGACATCACGCTCGATATTCGCGCGGGCGAGCACGTGGCCTTCGTGGGGCACTCCGGCGCGGGCAAGACGACCATCGCGATGCTCCTCAACCGCTTCTACGACGTCACGCACGGCCGCATCCTGGTGGACGGAACGGACCTGCGGGAACTGGACCTCACGTGGTGGCGCAACCAGATCGGGCTCGTGCTCCAGGAGAACATCATGTTCAACGACACGATCGGTGAGAACATCCGCTACGCGCGGCGTGACGCGACCCCCGGGGAAATCCGCGAGGCGGCACAGAGGGCGGCGGCGGCGGAGTTCATCGAAGCGCTGCCGAAGGGCTTCGACACGCTGATCGGCGACCGCGGGATGCGGCTCTCGGGAGGGCAGCGCCAGCGCGTGGCTATCGCGCGGGCGATCCTCAAGAACCCCCGGATCGTGATCCTGGACGAGGCGACGAGCGCTCTCGACTCGGTGACCGAACGCCGCGTGCAGGAAGGGATCAAGGAGCTCGTGACGGGGCGGACGGCCGTGATCATCGCGCACCGGCTGTCGACGGTCCGGTCCGTAAGCCGCATCGCCGTCCTCGACAACGGGAAGCTGATCGCCTGCGCACCGCACGAGGAGCTGATGAAGACGTGCGGCATCTACCGGGAAATGGTAGAGCTTCAAAGCCAGGGCATGCTGGCGGAGTAGTTACTGGTTGCAGGTTACAGGTTACAGGTTTCAGGATTTGCGAGAAGAAGGCTATGGTGACCAAGAACTTCCCTAACCTGCAACCTTTTAACCTGCAACTTGCAACACTCTGTAAGAGGGAGGTTTTGCTTCCTCCCACCTCGTTAAGACGCTATACTGCGCCGTCCCTATGCGGGCTGATTACCACCTCCATCCCAACCTCCACCCCAAGCGACCGGAAAAGAGGCTGGCAAGACTCTGGAAGGCCATTGAGCGCCATCAGCTCGATGCCGTGGTTTGCGCCGAGCACGTATTCAAGGATGCACCGGGGGCGTACCGCAGGTTCGCGGCGGGCAAGCCCAAGCACCTGCACTGCCACGTGTTCCCCGGCGCGGAACTGGTGACGAGGGACGGCAACGCGGGCGTGGATGTGATCGCGTTCGCCGAGCATGATTGGTATGACGAGCACCCGCGCCTCCTGGAACCGTTCACGATGACCCTGCGGCAAATGATCGGCTACCTGGAAGCCTCCAACCTCCAGTGGTTCATCCCCCACCCCGTCGTCATCACCTCGCCGCTCAAGACGCTCTACCCCACGCAAGAGGAAATGCAGGAGTTCCTGGCCGGCGTCCCCGCCTTCGAGGCGCGTAACGGCTGCTTCGTCCTTACCGAACACCTCTGCACCTTCCCCGTTCTCCATCCCTTTCTCCGCACGTTCAGAAACCGACTGCGCGAGAGCGCGGAACCCGTCCTCCAGCGCTACGCGCGGGAAACCCACCAGTTCTTCGCCGTGGGCTCGGACGCGCACCACCCGCGCGAGGTCGGCTACAGCGTGGAAGTCCCGGGCAAGGCCGGGAGCCGCGCGCATGTCTTCCGCCTCCTCACGACCAACACCGACCTCACCACCCTCTACCTCCCCAGCTTCACGAACCCCATCCCGCGCCTCCTCCATGCCGCCGCCACGACTTTACGGGAATGGCGGATGCGCAAAGCAGGGATGCGGACGACGGAGCAGGATTGGGAAGATGTGGTGGAGGTGGAAACAGTGCCGATCCTGAGCGAAGTGACGGAAGAGGTGGTGTAAGACGGAGGTCTGGAGGCGCACTTTCCCCGCTTTGGAGGACTCCCGCCCGCAGAAGAGCCTGAATATTCTTCCTCCAACTCCTGTTGACGAGGGTAGGGAATCTTCCGTAGACTGCTTGGGCTTTTGAAGCATGCGCTTTTCCGCGCCTTTCCCTCCTCTTTCCCCTCCCTTGTATGGCAGATCAGAAGAAGTTCGACCGCTCCAAGGTCCATGTGAACGTCGGGACCATCGGACACGTCGACCACGGTAAGACCACATTGACCGCCGCATTGTCCACCAACTTCTCCCCCGAAGGCGAGAAGAAGAATTACGCCGACATCGACAATGCACCGGAGGAGAAAGAGCGTGGCATTACCATCAACACCGCACACGTGGAGTATGAGACGGCTACGCGCCACTACGCGCACGTGGACTGTCCGGGACACGCCGACTACGTCAAGAACATGATCACGGGCGCCGCCCAAATGGACGGAGCCATCCTCGTGGTCTCCGCCGCCGACGGCCCCATGCCGCAGACCAGGGAGCACATCCTCCTGGCCCGCCAGGTGAACGTGCCGTACATCGTGGTCTTCCTCAACAAGTGCGACATGGTCAAGGATCCCGAGCTCATCGACCTCGTAGAAACGGAGATCCGGGAATTGCTGACGAAGTACGAGTTCCCCGGTGACAAGACCCCCATCGTCCGCGGTTCAGCCCTCAAGGCGCTGGAAGGGGACAAGGACGAGCTGGAGAACGTCAAGAAGATCCTCGACGCCCTCGATACCTTCATCCCCGATCCCAAGCGCGAGATGGACAAGCCCCTCCTCATGTCCGTGGAGGACGTCTTCTCCATCAAGGGGCGCGGCACAGTTGCCACGGGACGCATTGAGCAGGGGAAAGTGACGGTGAACGAGGAAGTGGAGGTCATCGGCATCCGTCCCACACGCAAGACCGTGGTGACGGGCGTGGAGATGTTCCACAAGCTCTTGGACGAGGGAATGGCCGGCGACAACGTCGGTCTGCTCCTCCGCGGCATTGAGCGCGAGGACATTGAGCGCGGTCAGGTGATCGCCAAGCCCGGCTCCATCACGCCGCACACGAACTTCGAAGCCCAGATCTACGTCCTCACCAAGGAGGAAGGAGGCCGCCACACGCCGTTCTTCAAGGGATACAAGCCCCAGTTCTACATCCGCACCACGGACGTGACGGGGACGGTGGAGATGCCCGCCAACGTGGAAATGGTGATGCCGGGCGATAACCTCAAGGTGACGGTGGAGCTTGCTGCTGCGATCGCCTTGGAAGAAGGCACGCGCTTCGCCGTCCGCGAAGGCGGCCGCACCGTCGGCTCAGGTGTCGTTACCAAGATCATCAAATGATTTTGTTGGTTGGTAGGGGCGCGACTTGTTGCGCCCCTACCAACCACCCCCCCCCCCCCGAAAAAA
>CAZCWV010000097.1:0-4456 GCA_964502425.1 uncultured Candidatus Peribacteria bacterium
CCACCGTCCACGTCCCGTCACCCAGATCCACCCTGGTCGAATCCATCGTCACATTCCCCAACACCGTGATGTTCTTGTCGTTCGTCGCGTTATCGAACGTCCCTGCCCCCGCTGCAAGGGTCAGGCCGCTCATCACCTTGATGTGGTTCGTCGCGGGCTGCAGGACGGCCGCGCCGCTATGGATGAGGTTGTAGAAGGCTCCGCTGCCCGCCCCGCCGCTGTTCAATGTCTGAGTGCCGGAGGTCTTGTTGAAGACCGCGGTGCCGCTTCCAGCCCTGAATTCGCCGTAGGTGCCGGCATCCCAATTGCCGTTGACGATGATGGTGTTGTTGGAGGCGGTTGCTTTGAGTTCGGTATGCGAGCTCGTCCCTTGGTGCGTGATGGTGAGGTTGCCGCCCACCCGCAGCGTCCCCGGCTGGAGGAGGAAGGAACAGAAGGTCGCATTGGTGGAATCGAAAGTGACGTTGCCTCCGTAGGTGTAGGGGAGGACGGGGATGTTCGCCGTGGAATTGCTCCAGAAAGTGTAGGTGGCCACGTCGATGACGGCGCCGGTATGGATCGTGACGTAGTTCGTGGCGCTCGCCATGCCGTGGGTAAACGTCCCGGCGCCGGTGAGGCGGGAGGAGGCGCCGAAGACAACATTGGGGCTGGAGAAGAGTGTGGCGGTGATGCCCGTCGCAACGGTGAATTGGCCGTTGATGGTCAACGTGCCTTGGCCCACGTCCCCGGCGACCAGGTAGGACGTGGTGGTCTGTGTGTAGTATCCGTTGACCGTGAGGTTGTAGAAGGCGCCGCTCGTGTATTCCATGGCCGGCACGGAGAGCGTCTTGCCGCTCCCCGCCAGCACCACGGTGCTCGTGCCCTTGGTAAAGGTGCCCGAGGCGGAATCCCAGTTGCCGTTGACCGTGATGGTGTTGGCCTCGGCTGCAAGTGTCCCGCGGATGTCCATGTTGTTGACCGTCAGGCTGCCGCCGGGCGTAAAGGTGTCGCCGGACCAGACGAAGAATTCCGTGCTTCCGCTGGCCGTGACGGCCGAGGGGGTGGCGGAGAAGAGGGTTGCCGTGATGTCCGCGTCCGCGGCGGCGCTGGCCCGGGCGACAGCGAGGTGGGTGTTGGTCACGGCCGCGCTGCCGGATTCGCTCCGCACGATGAGGCGGTTCTGGTAGAGGCTGATGCCCGTCATGCTCGCGCCGTCGCCCAAGACAACCGTTACGGCATCTTCGGTTGCGTCCTCCACGTACAACGTGACGATGGTGCCGCCCGTCATCGCCGGGAGGTTCGTGATGCTGTACATCCCGCCGCCGTCCGTCGACCCGCTCCCCACCCTCGGTCCGCCGTTGAAGGCCACGGCCACGCTCTTGCCACCGATGGGAGTGGTGCCTTCGTCGCTCGTCAGTTTGCCCGTGATGGTGTTGGCGGTGTCGGTTGTCCAGGTGAGCTGGTTTGTGGCGACGTTCTGGTAGTCGAATTTGATCCAGGCGGGGGAGCGGGCGGTATTGCTGACGCGGATTTCGTCCATGGTACCGTTGAAGTATTGCGTCGAGTAATAGCGCCCCAGCCACACGGAATTGGTGGAGTCGTACGTCGAACCGGTTTGTGAAACGGGGGAGCCGCTGGCCGCGCCGTTCACATACAGTTGCATTGTTGTGCCGTTGTGTACGCCCGTCACGTAGTACCACGTGCCGTTACTGAGCGTCGTGGAATACGCAGATTTCTCCGTGGCAGCGCCCGGCGGCACGATGATGTCGAACAACGCACGGGGCGCGGAATAGTCCCAGCCAAACAGCCATCCGCCGTAGTTTCCGGTGTCGTTCCAGTCTCCCGCGATGCCGCCAATGCCGCTATCTGCGCTCGCCTTCACCCAGGCGGATGCCGTGACGGCGGAAAAGGCTTCCAGCGCGTCCTTGTGGTCGGTTGTAAGGTACTGCGTGCTCCCGTCGAAACTCTGGCCCTTACCCACTTTGCCGTCCGCTTGCGTGGGTTCATAGCTCTCCGACGAGGACTCTCCACCCCACGCATCGGCGTCCGTCACGGTGCTGTCCGTGTAGGGGTCGATGCTTTCCTCAAAGTGCCATACGGCCTTGTAGTTCCCGTCCCAGGTCTCTTCCACTTGCTGCCCGTCCCGCACATTCGCGTTGCCGTAGTAGAGGTAGAAGGACGTATCTTGCGCGCCGTAGACCACGGGGATCCTGACCCAGAAGTTGCCTGAGCCTGAGCCCGAGCGCACGCGGTAGTCCTCCCGCTCGTACTTGAGCACCATTCCCGTGAGAGTGGCGAAGCGGATATCCGCGCCGGAGCTCATGGCATTGGTGCCGATGTCGGTATCTGCGTTGATGCGGACGAGGAGCGGGAAGTTGTGGAGATCCTCGTCCACTTGCGCGTGGCTGATCGTGATCGTTTTGCGGTAGAGCCAATCCGTCATGTTCTCATCCCGCTCGCCCCAGATCAGATCGCCGCCAGAGGCGTTGTGGTACTCGAACTTGAGCCAGGCGGGGGAGCGTTCGACGGAGGCGACGCGGAGTTCGTCCAGAGTGCCGGTGTAATACGTGCTCGTGAAGCTGGTCCGAGCAGCCTGGAAGGTATAGGTGTTTTCCGTTACGGCGACGTGTGAAGTTGTTTTGGAATCCACGGAGGTGCCATCCAGGTACAGTTTCTGCGCCGTTGCAGACGCCGTGCCTGCGATGTGGTGCCACTGGTTGCTGTTGAAGCTCGTGAATGGATAACTTGGCCCCAAACTCCATTCGATGCCATACACGAAGGAGAGGGCAACGTCCGTATAGCCCGCCGACGAGGACGCTTCACCTACCCCCTTATAGCCAACGAACCAGTTCGTGGTGTTGTTCCAATCTCCCTTCCCCGCAAGGTTGGTCGGATGTACGGGGGGCGAGGTAGAAGAAGAAGAGGAAGCGCCGCTGGCATCCCCGGTTGCCCAGAGGGATACCGTAAAGTTCGTGTAGTCGTAGTTCTGGTTGCCGAAATCGATGTAGTCGTTCCCATCGAATGACTGGCCTTTCGCAATGATCGTAGACCGGGCTTTGTTGCCATGTTGCGCGCCGTTGACGGAAGTTGACGTGGAGTCGTCATGGACGCCCGTTGTTCCCTCGTCCGTCACCGTTTCGTTGAAGTGCCAAACCCCCGCGAATCCGTTGCTCCATACGCCCGCGGCGTCCTGTCCCTCGCCCGCGTCGGGATTGCCGTAATAGAGGTAGAGAACCGTTTCCGCTGCATTGTTGACCACGGGGATCTTGACCCAGAAGTGCCCGGAGCCGGAACCCGCGCGGATGCGGAAGTCCTCCCGTTCGTGTTTGAGGAGGGCGCCCGTTGCGGAGGCGAAGCGGATATCCGTGCCGCTGCCGTCCTTGACTCCCGTGCCGATATCCGCATCCGCGTTCAGCTTGATGAGGATCGGGAAGTCCGTCAAATTCTCGTCCACGTGGGTGTAACTGATGGTGATCTTCTTTCGGCTGCTCCAGTACTCCATCCAGTTGTCGCCGGCATCATCGTTCGCTATTTGCCAAGCGCGTGCCTCATCCAGCGTCGTATCAGTGCTGGCAGCGGATGCGTTCCTGGCCTGCCCCGGGTTTGTCGAAAGGTTTGTTGGTTGGATCGCAAGGGGACCCATCAAGTAGAATTCCGGTGTCACATCCGGGGCATCGTACATATAGGAGAACGCCGCGGTTTCGCCAGCCTTCCAATTGCCGTTCCAGGAAATGGTCTGTTCTTGCCGTTCACCGATCGTCTGCACCTGGCCATTTGCAGGCGAGATATGGGAAAGGAGGAAGCCGCTCGGCACCGTATCTACCACCGTCCCGTTGAAATGCTTGAGGAACCGCACGGAGATGGTCATCGGGGAGGCGGCGAACGGCCACAACCGCGTGGCGGCTTCTCTGGTGACTATAAAGGAGGGGGCATCCGCGGCGGCGAATGCTTCCACTTCGGAAGTGATGTAGCGCGTACCGGCCGGAGTGGAGGCCTGGAGGACGAAGGAGTACGTTCCGGGGTCCGCAAACGTGAAGGATGCGCGGTAATCGGGTCCGATGAATCCCGGCTCCTTGAGGCCGCACGTCCCGGTCGTTTCGATGGAATTGTCCTCGGTGGAGAGGATGATGTTCTGGCCGGAAGGCGTGGTGGCCGTGAGGTGGAGGACGGCGTCGCAAACGATGCCGCCGCCGTCATTCAGGACGCCGATGGCGATGCCCCCGCGGTCGCCCGCCAGGTATCGGTCCTGGTTGAAGTTCATGGCCAGAACGCCCCAACTGAAGTCCTGTGAGAGTATATGTTCCTCACCCGTTACGGGGTTCGTCACGGTCATTTCCAGCGTGTAGAGACCCGGCGTAAAGCGGCGGTCAAGTTCCAGGACAAGGACCACGGAGCCGGTTTGGAAGTGGAAGTTTGGGGGGAAGGTGCGGCCGAAACGGTCCTTCATCTGTATTTGAATCAAAGGCGTGGCGGGCTC
>CAZCWV010000098.1:0-1342 GCA_964502425.1 uncultured Candidatus Peribacteria bacterium
TGGATTGCTCCTACTTGAACGAAGGATGCGAACTCTGCTACGAAACATATTACGCGTGGGGAAGCTATCAGGCGTTCTTCTGCGACTTCATTAAGCGCTGCCGGAACGTGTGGTTCTGCTACGACTGCCTGAACTGCGAGGAATGCTTCCTCTGCTGGAACCTGCGGAACAAGAAGCATTGCATCGAGAATACGCAGTACGCGCCAGAGGAATACCGAAGAAAGATGAAGGAGATCTCCCCGCTCACACAGACCGTCCTGGAACGCTGCAAGCGCGACTACATCCAGCGGAAGGCGCAGGTCGCGCTCCATCCCGGCGTGTATCAACTCCAATCGGAAGGATGCTCGGGGGATTTAATCTTCGCGTCCAAGGACTGCACGGAATGTTTTGATGCCATCGACATGCGGGATTGCCGCCACTGCGTCGATTGCATCGAGATCCAAGACTCCCTCGATGCCTATCATACGGGGTGGGCGGAACTCATGTATGAATGCCACGCCATCAGCTATGCATACGGCCTCATCGCCTGCCACTTCACGTACGACAACAGGAACGCCATGTACTGCGACTGCACGCAGAACTCCCATGATCTCTTCGGCTGCGCCGGGCTCAACCAAGCCTCGTACTGCATCCTCAACAAGCAATACACGAAAGAGGAATATGAACGGCTTGTCCCGCAAATCATTTCACACATGCGAAAGACGGGGGAGTGGGGCGAATTCTTTCCCATCTCTTTCTCCCCCTTTGGGTACAACCAGTCTCGCGCGCAGGAGTACTACCCCCTCACGAAGGAACAGGCGGTGGAACGTGGAATCGCATGGTCCGAGTATGCGCCTCCGCCGCCCCCCGCAAAGCGGACCGTCCCCGCCAACCAGCTTCCCGATGCCATTACGGACATCCCGGATGACATCCTCGACTGGGCTATAGAATGCGAGGTTACCCACAAACCTTTCAAAATTATCAGGCAGGAACTCGATTTCTACCGGAAGACGGGACTGCCACTCCCGCGCCGGCACCCCGACCAGCGGTACCTGGACCGCATGGCGCAGCGAAGGCCCCGCAAGCTCTGGAACCGCAAGTGCATGAAGTGCGGGAAGGAGATCCAGACATCCTATAGTCCGGACCGTCCGGAGATTGTCTACTGCGAGCGTTGCTATCTCGATACCGTCTACTAACCCCTGTTCCCCAAATATTCCCTCAAAGGAAGCGAAGCCCTGAGCGACCGAGCCGCGGCGAGGGAGTCGAAGGGTGAGGAATGCTACTTAAAGGAAGTCTACTGAGCTTTCTGGCGAGAGGAGGAGAGCGCCACCGCCGCCAAGATCCACCCCGAGTACGCCACGGC
>CAZCWV010000098.1:1442-4439 GCA_964502425.1 uncultured Candidatus Peribacteria bacterium
GCACGGCTCGCGGTTACGGTTCGTGGCCGGCCCCGCGGACCCCAGCCCCTGCCCCAGCGGATGCGCGGCCATGACGCCGATGGCCTGGAGCGGCCGCGTGATGTGGCCGCGGCTCGACGAGAGGCGGAAGAAGACGGAGGGGAAGAGGAGGGTGACGGTGATGCCGAGGATGCCGACGACACCGACAATGCCGAGGAACCCCTTCCGGAAGGTCCGCCGCGGGAGGATCCGCGCGAGCGTGACGATACCCATGACGAACGCCGCGATCCACGCCGCGCGGGAGAAGGTGAGAAACAAGGCGGTACCGAGAAGGATGAGCAGGAGCATTACGTTTTTCGTTTCTCGACCATGCTCGTTTTTCGATTGCCGGTCAGGGGCATCCATCGAAAAACGAGAAACGAGAATGTCCGAAAAACGGGATCGTTGCATCAATAATGAGAAAAGAACACTGCATGGTAACAATAGCCACACCCCCAATTGGTTCGGCCCACTCATCGTCCCCTGAACCCTCCTGACCCACGATTCCCCGATCTGGTGGAACGGCGCCAGGGGCCCGCTGGGGTCGTAGAGGGAATGGAGATCGGCATACCCGAGGAACGTGAAGGCGCGGACAGGGAGGAAGAGGGATGCAATCCCGAACAACGCGACGATGGATCCGACGACCAGGAGGGTCCGCACGAGGATCGCACGGAACCACGCCGACCACTCCACGTGGCGGAGGAGGAAGAACGCGACGAGGGGCAACAGGTCGTACTTTGCGCCAAGCAAGAACTCGCCCCGCGACTGCGGAGCAATCACCAACTGGATCACCACCGCAAGGGTCCCAAGCGCAACGATGAGCCAATCAATGATATCCATTTTGCATTTTGCATTTCTCATTTTCCATTCCCACAGGATTTCCACTGCTGCCACCAGGAGGATCGCCAGCAAGAGACCGTCCTTCCAGAGGGCGAGGGCCGTCATCGGCGCGTGGCCGGACCCCAGGATCACCTTTGTCCCTACCGTAACGAGAAAGGCGTGGAAGGGGAGGAGTGCGAGTAGTACGAGTGCCAGAATTTCTCTCAACTTTTGAAGCATCGGAGAAGAATTTTGAATAGGGAATGCAGAATGATGAGGGCCGCTGCGGGGAAATCCATTATTCATAATTCTCACTTCAAAATTCTCAATCTTTCCCCTTCATCCCTGAACACCTCTCCCGTCTTGAGGACGGAATCCACGAAATCCACGCTCTTTTTGCTCACATTCTCGCCGTAGAGCTTGGGCGCCTTCCGCATCTCCGCGTTATCCCACGCGTACGTGATGATGTTCTTGATGCCCACCGTATCCACCGGCGGCGCGATGAGGTTCCCCCCGGCCATAGCGGACTCGCTCCGGTCGGAACCGAAGCGCAGCGTGACGCACGGGACGCCGAGGATGTTCATCTCCTCCTGCATGGAGCCGGAGTCCGTGGCGCACACGGAGGCCTTCATCATGGCGGCAATCACGTCGCCGTACTGCGGCCACACGGGGGAGTAGAGGAAATTCGGATACTTCTCCGCCAATGCTTCCACTTCTGCCTTGAGGTCGAGCCGAAGCAACGCCGATTCCGTCTGGAAGAGCGAGATGAGGAGCACGCCGCGCCCCTCCTCGATGAGCGCCTTCATGGCGCCGTAGATGGCCAGGAAACGTTTGTCCGAGATGCAGTTCTCCCGGCGGTGGATGCAGAACCGGACGAAATCCCCGTTGGCCAAGCGTGGATATTTTTCAAAAACTTCTGACCGCTGACCGCTAACCGCTAAACGCTCCACCGTTTCCCGTACCGCATCAGCAACAGAATTGCCCACTACTACAATTCTATCCTCCGGGAACCCCTCGCTCAGCATGAACTCACGGTCCAGTTCCACCGGCGCCAGGTGAATACCCGTGGCCGCCTCGCTGCAGCGCGTATTGAACTGCTCGGGGTACGGTTCCTGGCTCCCGCGCCCCCAGTTCTTCCGATCCATCTGGAACTCCCTCCACGCCGCCACATCCCACCTCTCTGAATTGTGAATTGTGAATTGTGAATTCTGATAATTGGGCGTGAGCGTCCGGATGCCGGCTTCCACATGTACCGACGCAAACCCGTGGCAGTACCCCGCGTTGGACGCCGCCATCGCCGTGGTCGTGTCCCCGTGAACGTAGGGGATCACGGTCTTTCCGCGCTTCTTGATCTCCTCCAGCACCCATCCGAGCCTACCGATGATCTGGCTGACGATTTCGTACATCGACCCCCGGACGTTCAAGTTAAAATCCGGCTCCACGCCGAATTCCTTGAGCATTCCCCCGCTCAGATTATCCGAGTAGTGCTGCCCGGTATGGCCCAGGAGAACGAGGTGGCCCCGCTCCTGCAGCGCACGGTAGAGGGGAACCTGCTTGATGATGTCCGGCTTCGTGGCGATCATCACCAGGTGGACGCGCTTCTCCTTACGGGAGCCGATGTCATCGAAGAGCGACGGGGAGCGAAAGGTCACTTCCTGCATACGGACAAAGAATAGCTTGATAGTCACATGAGGGGAATCACTTCATCTTTTCGTCCTTCCCAATACGGAAGGGGGAGGTTGGCGCGCCACGGGGTGGGCCTGCCCCTCTCAGTAACACGTTCAATCGAGAAGAAGGTGGAGGGGTATCCCGCCGCCACCCTCCTTCGCCCTTCATCATTGGTGTTCCGAATGCTGCATGCCACAGTGACCCTGACGGGCGGGCTTCGGAGGGCAGGTGGGGGGTGAAGGGGAAAGACTCGTGCCGCCCGCCACTCCCCGCACTTTGAATCGAGAATAAGGCGGAGGGGTTTCCCGCCGCCACGGGGGGTGAGAGGTGTCGTGCGTTCCAGCGTGTGAGAACCCCATGAGCCTTCACCGGATCGGGGAATGCAGACAACGCACGACGGGTGGGAATTTGGCGGCGGGTGCGTTTCCCATTCGGGACTGAGAGGCCCTCAGGGCCTTCGAACGGCTTTTGCTACTTTTCTTTTCGCCCAGA
>CAZCWV010000099.1:0-4426 GCA_964502425.1 uncultured Candidatus Peribacteria bacterium
AGACCTCCGACCACTTCTACTACATGTCCACGAAGTACTGGAGCGACGGCGACGTCCACAAGTACTTCAGCCCGTACGAATCCCCCTACGAAGCCTACCGGCGCTACAGCCACGCCCTGTGCGACCTCCGCCAGAGGCTCGCCACCCACGAGGCGCAGCGCCCGAGAAAAGCGCGGAAAGCACCGAAAACCCAAGCGTAACCTTCCTCACCTTCCTGCCCTTCCTCACCTTCCTCACTTCTCTCCCTTGCCCCGCTCCCTCGTCATCGGCAACGGCACGATCCTCGCGACGTTCGACGAGAACCTGCAGATGCGTGATTTTTACTTCCCGTACGTGGGGATGGAGGACCAGACCACCTACGGCCGCGTGCACCGCGTGGGCGTGTGGGTGGAAGGAACAGGCTTCGCCTGGCTCAACGACGCCAGTTGGCACACGGCGGCGCGGTACGCGCACGAGACGCTGGTGGGCAACTCCCAGCTGGAGAACGAGACGCTGGGGCTCTCCATGACGGTGCGCGATTACGTGCATCCCGTGCACAACGTGCTCCTGCGGCACTTCTTTCTCCGCAGCCGCGATGGCAAGCCCAAGAACGTCCGCCTGTTCTTCAATCATGACTTCTACATCTACGGGGACAAGCAGAAGGACACGGCGTTCTACGAACCCTACACGAACAGCGTCGTGCACTTCCGACAGACCCGCTACTTCCTCATCGGCGGCACGCCGGACGTGCTGCGGCCCAACGCCACTCCTCAGTGGCGGGGCGGACGATACGCATCGGTCCTGCGCAGCCGCGAACAGCTTGCGGCCGGCGGCCTCTCGTCCTTCACGGTGGGAAAAGCAAACTTCCGCGGGATGGAAGGGACGTGGAAGGATGCCGAGGACGGGGAGCTCTCCCGCAATCCTGTGGAACAAGGTTCCGTGGATTCCACGGTGAGCCTCAACTGCGACGTTCCGGCTTCGGGAGAAACCGAAGCCGTGCTCTGGGTGTGCGTGGGCAAGTCCCTCGACGAAGTATTGGGCCTGCAGGAAATCGTCCTCCGGGAGACTCCGGAACGCCTCCACCGCAATTGCCACAACTACTGGAAGAGCTGGGCGGGAAAGAATCCCAAGAATTTCGGATCCCTCAGCCCCGATCTCATCGACCTCTACAAGCGCAGCCTGCTCATCATTCGCACGCACGTGGACGAGCACGGCGGCATTGTGGCGGCGGCGGATTCCGACATCATGGCTTTCAACCGCGATACGTACACGTACGTGTGGCCGCGGGACGGCGCGTTCGTCTCCCTCGCCCTCGACCGCGCGGGCTACGGTGAAGTATCACGGAAGTTCTTCGAGTTCTGCACGCGCATCCAGATGCCGGATGGCTACCTCCTCCACAAGTACAACCCGGACGGCTCCCTCGGATCCACGTGGCACCCCTGGTTCAAGGACGAGGAACCGCAGCTCCCCATCCAGGAGGACGGGACCGCACTCGTGCTCTACGCGCTGGGCAAACACTTCGAACAGCAGCAAGATTTTGAATTCCTGCAGAAAATGTACGAGGGCTTCGTAAAGCGCGCCGCCCAATTCCTCTGTGATTTCCGGGAGGAACAGACGGGGTTGCCGCTCCCCAGCTACGACCCATGGGAGGAACAACGCGGCATCTTCACCTACACCACGGCCTGCACCATCGCGGGATTGAAGGCCGCGGCGAAGATCGCCTACAGCCTGGGCCACCACCTGCACTCCGAACGTTTCCACACGGCCGCGGACGAGATGCGCCAGGCACTGCTCTTCCACCTCTACGACGAGGAGAATAAGCGGTTCCTCAAGCAAATACGGCGCAAGGACGGGAAGACCGTCTTCAAGGATCCAACGCCGGACGCGAGTATCGCCGCGGTGTGGCTCCTGGACGTCCTCACGGCGGATGACCCGCGCGTCGTTGCCACCATGGAGCAGCTCCAGAAGCACCTGGCCGTGAAGATCGGCATCGGCGGCCTGGCGCGGTACCCCAGTGACCACTACCAGGAAGTCACCCCCGTGACGGCGGACATGCCCGGCAACCCCTGGATCATCACCACGCTCTGGAACGCGCAATGGATCATCGCGCGGGCAAAGACGCTCCCAGACCTCATCCCTGCACAGGAAAGCCTCCAGTGGGCCGCAAAGCGCGCCTCCCCGGCGGGGATCCTCGCCGAGCAGTACAACCCCCTCACTGGTGCCCCCCTCTCCGTCGCGCCTCTGACCTGGAGCCACTCGACGTACGTGGAGACGGTCCTCAAGTACGTGGAGAAGGAGCAGTCATTGAAGCAGCATTGATGAGTGTTTCCAATCGCGGTGTTCGTGCACATTGCTGCATTGTTCCATGGCTTCATTGTTCGCAAGCGTATGGAGAATAATCTGTCGTGCAGCTCTCCACTGGCTTCGCTAACAATAGAACAATGTAACAATGGAACAATCACTTCCACACATATGGGAACAAACAAACGAGCTCGGCTCCGCTACAATAGAGACATGCGCCTCTGGATCACCGCCCCCGCCGTCTTTCTTCTGACCCTCACCCTCGCCCACGCGCAAGTGCCGGCAACGGGATCGGGGGCGCTCGGAACAGGCTCCGGCTCTTCTTCCTCCGTCAACCTTTGGCCTGAGAGGAAAGCGCGGGCTCTGTTCCTGCAGAAGACACTGACTGCACACCTGAAGAGGGAGACGCAGTGGCGGGAACGCGTTGCGGCCTACAGGCAGAAGCGCGCGGACCACCGCGTGGCATGCCGGGCGGAACTGCGCCAATCCAACCGCGACACCAAGCTCCCCACGCTCCTGCGCTGCTTCCGCGGCGAACTGACGATGGAACGGGAGCACCTGCGCCAGGAGAAGGACTACGTTGCGGAGACCGGCAACATCAATGAGGGCATCCGCGCGACCACGACACGGGCGATTGACCTCCTCCGCGATGCCATCAACACCATCACCTTCGCCATCGACAACGGCGTGTACGACAGCCAACTCTCCCTTACGGAAGCCAAGAGGAGGCTCCACGTCCACTACCGCGCCGCCGTGGACCGCCTCCGCACCCTCATCCGCGCCGAGCACGCCCTCTCGTGGAACGCTCTCCTGCTCATAGACCTGGACGCGGAGGCCACGGGAACCGGCGCCACCGTCATGAACCATAAAACCTGCCTGGAAGGTCAGGAAACGGACTTACGGACGATCCTGAGGGAAGGGACGGGCAGCACGATCAAGCTGACGGATGTCCTCTCCGCCCTCTCGCTGTGCGTGCAGGACCTGCGGACGCCGGCGGGGACGGGCAGTACGACCCCCACCCCCTGACTGCCCTCCCCCACCGCATCGAACGCACCCGGAACCGCTCTTCCCGCGCCGTCCTCGACGGCGATACCGTGGTGATCCGCCTCGCGCACAGCCTCTCCGCGCATGAGGAACGCGAGCACGTCGCCATCCTCCTCCGGCGGATGCAGTCCCACCGCCTGCGGGAAGGGAAGCGCACGCCCATCGAACCGTTCCGCCCGCTCTTGGAGGGGGAGCAAACACTGGTTCTCCCCCTCTCTACCGGTGATACCTGCGCCTTCGTCTTGGAGCCCGGAAAGCGGATGTCGGCGCGGAGAACGGGAGAGGGATGGAGGGTGAGTATCGGACAGCGGACAGATCGTCGGACACTGCATCGCTTCCTCTGGCGCCTGCTCTGCGAGCATCAACAACGGGCTATCACCGATCTCCTGCGGGAGATCAATGCGTCGACGCTCCACGTGCGCGTGACGGACGTCCGGCTGCGCTACGCCACATCCCAGTGGGGCAGTTGTTCAGACAGCGGAAAGATCTCCCTCAACCCCGCTCTCCTCTTCCTGCCACGGACGCTCCTGGAGTACGTCATCGTGCACGAACTGGCACACCGCTTCCACCGCGGCCATACGAAGGACTACTGGAGGGATGTGGAACGGGCGTTCCCAACGTACCGGCAAGCCCGTACAGCACTGCGTAACTATCGATTAAAGCCTTTCTGAAATATCTTTTTGACGCTACAATCCCTCCCTATGAGCATCTTCTCATTCTTCGGCGGCAAGAGAATTGGACCAGGGGATGATGACAACGGTACGAAAGCGGAGGAAGAGCCGGCCAATAAGATCTTCGGCGGCGGCGACAGCAACCTCGGCGACGACCTCACCATGGCCGGTGAAGGGCACGATGCCATCGAAGAGGAAATAAAATGACCGATCGCTCTCCCGTACCGACATACCTACTACACCTATTGCTCCCTCAAGATGGAGAGGTTTCCGCCGCCGTGGGGGGTGAAGGGGTGTCGTGCGTTCCAGAGTGCGAGAACCCAATGAGCCTTCACCGGTTTGTAAGAATGCAGACAACGCGCGACGGAAGGCGGCAGGCGGCGGAGCGCTTTTCTTTGCTACTTTCTTTTGTCGCCCTGACAAAAGAAAGT
>CAZCWV010000100.1:0-4422 GCA_964502425.1 uncultured Candidatus Peribacteria bacterium
CAAGATTTAACCAAGACAAAAGCAGTCATTGACCTCAGGGTTCTTTGAAGATCTATTATACCACTTCGCGTTCTAAGTGATACCAATCAACCTTGGCTTTTGCTCGTATACGAGCCACCAAGTGAACGCTTCGCGGTATCATTATGTAATGGAAATGGTATTACTTGTAGACGATGTTGCGGACGGCGGCTTCGAACATCGTCTTGTGGTACTTGATCAGTTCGCCTTTGCCGTTGACGTGCACGAAGGAGTTGGAATTCCTGACGCCGAAGCGTGTCTTAAGATCCGTCCGTTCCTCATACTCCACGCGGTAGAGAGGGACAGTGAAGAGGCGCGCATCGCTCCACTTCTTGAGGATTTTGTCGTAGCCCTGGCATATACGGCTTCGGGGCGTGTAGAAGTAGAGGAGGGCCTCCTGGCCGTTGCCAAGCACACCGTCCTTGAACATGTCGTAGCGGAACGATCCCGTGGGGAGAGAAGAGGACGAGCTGGAGCGGAGGAGCGTTCCGGAGCCGCGAAGTCGCCATTCCAGGCGCTTCTGGCGCAGCAGGGCGCGTTGGATGGGTTGCTTGCTCGTGATCTGGCGGTCAATGGGGGTGGAATAATCGGCAATATTCCTAGCGAGGACCGCGGGGGGGACGGCGAGGGTGAGGACGATGGTGACGGAGAGAAGGGAGGGAAAACGCATGAGGGGAGTATAGCAAGATCGTGAGAATTCTGTGAATAATCAGTTCACATAAACGTTATTTCGTTGATTCGTTGCTTCGTGCGGGTCACTCAATTCCAGTGCATGGGATCGATGCCCGGGCAGGGGAAGCTCTTGCAGAGCTCCGTCACTTGGCCCTTGATGCGCGCGAGCGCGGCGTCATCCGTGGCATGGGCGATGGCTTCGTTCATCCAATCGCCGATCTTTGCCATCTCACTCTCCTTCATGCCGCGGCTCGTCACGGCCGGCGTGCCGATGCGGACGCCCGCCGGGTTGGCCGGAGGGCTGTCGTCGAAAGGAATGGTGTTGTAGTTCGTTTCGATGCCGGCCTTATCGAAAGCCTTGGCGGCATCCTTCCCCGAAATCCCCTTGCTCTTCGTCGTCTCGAACAGGATGAGGTGGTTATCCGTTCCACCGGAGACGAGGCGGAAACCGTGGCCGTTCAACTTCTCGGCGAGCGCTTTGGCATTGCTGACAATCTGTGCCGCGTAGGCCTTGAATGTCGGTTGCTCCGCTTCCTTGAAAGCGACGGCGATGGCGGCGGTCGTGTGGTTGTGTGGCCCCCCCTGCAAGCCGGGCATGATCGCCTTGTCCACGGCCTGTGCGTACTGTGCCTTGCAGACGATGAGCGCGCCCCGCGGCCCCCGGAGGGACTTGTGGGACGTGGTGATGCCGGTATCGGCCATGGGGAAGGGGCTGGGATGTGCGCCGCCGAGGATCAATCCCGTGATGTGGGAAATGTCCGCGTGGAAGAACGCGCCGACGTCGTCGCAAATTTCCCGGAACTTCGCGAAGTCGATGATGCGCGGGTATGCCGTGTACCCCGCGACGATGAGCTTGGGCTTGGCTTCCTTCGCGAGCTTCCAGATCATGTCGTAGTTCAGAGTTTCCGTCTTCGGATCGAGCTCGTAGGGGGCGGAATGGTAGGTTTTACCCGAGAAGTTCACCTTCCATCCGTGCGTGAGGTGGCCGCCGTGCGGGAGCGTGAGCCCCATGATGGTGTCGCCGTGCTGCAGCAGGGCGTGGTACACGGCCATATTCGCGGGGCTGCCGGAGTAGGGCTGGACGTTTGCGTGGTCCATGCCGAAAGCCTTCTTGGCGCGCGTAATGGCGAGGTTCTCCACGGCATCGGTGAATTGCTGCCCCTCGTAGTACCGTCTCCCCGGGTACCCTTCTGAGTACTTGTTCGTGAAGACGCTCCCGGAAGCCTCGAGAACCGCGGAGGAGGCGTAGTTCTCGGAGGGGATGAGGCGGATGGTGTCCCATTCGCGCTTCTCCTCGCCGATGATCAGGTCGCGGATTTCCGGATCGTTCTGTTGGAGAGCGGGCAGGTAGGTCATGGAAGGAAGCGGGAAGAGGGGAAATAAGACTACTCCTCCCGCTTCATCCCGCGCAAAAATCGTTGCGCACAAGTGTTGTACGGATCCCTTCTTTTCTTTGTCAGGGGCGACAAAGAAAAGAAGCAAAAGCCGTTCGAAGGCCCTGAGGGCCTCTCAGGCCCGAATGGGAAACGCTCCGCCGCCTGCCGCCTTCCGTCGCGCGTTGTCTGCATTCCCCGACCCGGTGAAGGCTCATGGGGTTCTCCTACCATGGAACGCGCGACGCCTCTCACCCCCCACGGCGGCGGTTACCCCTCCACTGTATGCTCTATTCAAAGTGTTTCGGGTACGGGCTTTCGCCCGTTGTCCATGTGGCGCTTTTCTACGTTTCTTCGTTTCTGGTTTTGTCAGCATCAATAATGCCCTCAGGTGAAAGGACGATATCCATCCTCTCATCGTGTTCTTCCGTGGGGACTTCGTCCACGATCTGTTCCGCGAAGGCGATGCCCCAGAAGAGCGTCTTTGGGTTCGCCTGCCGCTGCTTCTTGATCCATCGGTCGTACCCCGCTTTTCCCCGTCCCAAGCGGTTCCCGTGGCTGTCGAAGGCCCGTCCGGGGACGAGGACGAGCGTGACCGTGGCGGGGTCAGGTTCCGGATTGTCCTTCGCCGGTCCGGGAATCCCAAACGTGCCGGGCCGGAGTTCCTCGAGGGCTGTCACGCGATGGAATGTCACTTCTTGATTGTCGAAGCGGGGGAGGAAGAGGGGAATGCCACGTGCGAGGATCTCTTCCAGAACCGGGCGGATATCCACTTCGTCCGGGAGCGGGAAGTAAGCACAGAGTCCCGCTACAGCGGAGGGGAGCAACGAGGAAATGCGTTGGCACACGACAGTGCTTTGTTTTTCTTTCTCCTGGCTTGTCCATTCTGAGATGCGTTTTCCGATCTGGTCACGAAGGTCGGTTTTGCGCTGCGGAACATTCATGGGATAAGAATATGGGATTCTTGAATTCTGTCTCAGAAAATCTCATTCACTGCCTGCGCCAGGTCCACGAGCGACGCATCCGCCACCGTTTCCACGCCCTCCTCTTCCGCCAGGACGCAGTGGAGGAGCAGCGGCTGCTTGAAGCGCTCCGCGAGGAGCCGTTCCATGGTGTGGAGTGCTTCCTTCTGCGCCACGCGTTCCCGATGGAAGTTGCTCGCGAAGCTGATCGTGATGTCCTTGGCCCCCACGGCGGTCACGCGGCCGTTCTTGAGGGACATCTTCAGCGCGGCGGGCGTGGCTTGCTGCACGATGTCCGGCCACGCCGCAACCACGGCCTGGAGCGTCACTTCGGGGGCTTCCACGAGGGATTCCTTGCCCAGCGCTTCCTCCTTGGCCTGCTCAACGACTTTCGCCCGGGCGGAATCTGTGTTTTTGGCCCCGTCCTCCCTGGGGGTCATCGCATCCGTTGGATCCTTTGCCCCTTCCGGAGCCGACGCACCGGCCGGAGCACCCGCGGAGGGGTTCTCCTTCGCTTTCTTGAAGAACCGCTGTTCCTTCTGGGGCGGAGGAGCACCCTCCGGCGCTCCGCAGAGCGAGAGGAGCGCGGATTCCAGTACGAGGCCGGGGACGGGGGCAATGCGGAGATCCCGTATGGCGGTGAGGAGGGTATCCAGGACGGTCGTTAGCCGCGCAATGGATTCGCCGGCCTCGACGGACGTGTGCAAGCGCGTCCGCACCTCGTGGAGGAGCTGGCGCAGGAAGACGTCGAGTGCGATGCCTGCTTCCTCCAGTTCCTGCACGATGCGCAGTACGTCCGAGCGGTTGCCTTCATGCAAGGCTTCGAGGAGGGGCGCCACGTGCTCCTGTCCCGTCTCGCCGAGACGTTCCTGCACGTCCTCAAGTTCGATCGTGGGGAGCGAGCGTAGCTGGTCGAGGAGGGAGATGGCGTCGCGCATCCCGCCTTGGGCGTGGCGGGCGATGGCCCGTAAAGCGGTGCGGTCAATGGTGATTTTTTCCTGGTCGGCGATGTACTGCAGTCGCCGCACGATGTCCTCTTCGTGGATCTGATGGAAGGAGAAGCGTTGGCAGCGTGATTGGATGGTGGGGGGGATTTTCTGGAGTTCCGTGGTTGCCAGGATGAAGTATGCGTACGCGGGTGGCTCCTCAAGTGTCTTGAGGAGGGCGTTGAAGGCGCTCTTGGAGAGCATGTGCACCTCGTCGATGATGAAGACCTTGGCACCCGCCGCAACGGGGGAGAACTGGACTTTCTCGATGAGGTCACGGATCTCGTCCACGCCGGTGTTGCTGGCGGCGTCGATCTCGATGAGGTCCACCACCGTCCCGTCCGCTACCCCCTGGTCGATCTGGCGCCGGATCGCTTCGTCCGCAATGCCCTGGACGAGGATGTGCTTGGC
>CAZCWV010000101.1:0-4414 GCA_964502425.1 uncultured Candidatus Peribacteria bacterium
AGGAGGGATTCGAACCCCCGAATGCCTGCTCCAGAGGCAGGTGCCTTACCGCTTGGCTACTCCCCAACGCGTTTGCAACGGAAATAGTACTGGCTTCCGTGGTCAAGGACAAGCCGCCTGCCCCCCGTTCCACGCCCCCATAGAACGTCTTTTATGGCTTTCTGAAGGGAAAACCGAAGAGTGGATCCCCGAAAATGTTTTGCGAACGAATGTGGGGAACGCAGTTGCCGTGCATGCTGTGGGCAGACACTCTCCCCCGCCCTGCAATTGCATCCGATGCATGCACCCACTACCCTTCCCCTCCCCAACCATGACCGCCGCCCGCAAGAACGCCAAAGGCAAGAAGCCACTGACCACGAGGAACCTCCTGGCACGATTGACAACAGAAATATCGAGGATGCACGAGGGGCAGAAAAGCATGCACATGGACATGATGGAAATGGAAATGAGGCGCCGGCAGGAAAACAAGAAGATTCTGGATACCGCGATGTTTGAAATCAGGGACATGCGGAGGGAGCTGAAGGAAGACATCTCTGCACTGGGCAACAAGTTTGATGCTGTCGCTACGGACGTTCAAACCCTCAAAGAGGACGTCAAGACCCTCAGGGGAGACGTGAAAGTGGTAACAATGAACCAAACGACTTTCTTCCATAACCACGAGGCACTCGAACGGAGAGTGGCTATACTGGAAGCGGTATGATGGTCCTCATCGCCATCGGCATCGTCCTCATCGTCGTCATCACCGTGGTGATCGCGCTGAACAGCAAGTGACGACGTACGTAACATCCTTCCCCGCCGCGCCATTTCGTCCAGCCGGGGCCCCGCGGCCTCCCCAAATTGGAACTATATAATGTACTGATTTTATGCTAAACTATATATAGTTCCATATCCGCCATGACCATCCCCCGGAAACTCAAGGCCATCCTGCAGCTCTCGGAGCTCAGCCAGACCGAACTTGCGCGGAAGATCGGCGTCACCTTCGCGGCGCTCAACCGGTGGGTCAACGGCAAAGCCGTGCCGCGGAAGAAGATGCAGGAGAAGATCGACGCGCTGTACCGCGGGTACACGGGCCTTCGCGTGATCCCGAAACAGGAACTGGAGGCCATGAAGCGCATCCTCATCCTCAAGGCGCGAAAAGCGAAGAACGTCCTCCGCACCATCCTCGCACATCCGGACATCCGGGACCAATTCGTCCTCACCCTCACCTACACCAGCAACTCCATCGAGGGAAGCACGCTGACGGAAGCAGAGACGGCGGTGGTGCTCTTCCAGAACGCGGCATTGTCCGATAAGACGCTCGCCGAGCAGCTGGAGGCGAAGAACCACCAGACCGCGCTCTTGCACCTCTTCAGCCATCTCGACGGCAAGGAGGCCGTTGATGAAGACCTTGTCCTCAGACTGCACGGCATCCTGATGAACGGCATCCGTCCGGACGCGGGGCGCTACCGCCGCCACGGCGTGCGCATTGTCGGCGCCAACGTGCCCACGGCAAACTACCTCAAAGTCCCTCTCTTGATGGAAGGGCTCGCGAAGGACTTCACGGCGCGGCGCAGGGACGCCATCGGACACGCGGCATCCGTCCACGCCCGCTTCGAGCAGATCCATCCCTTCTCGGACGGGAACGGCCGTGTTGGGCGGCTGCTCCTGCATGCCATGTTGATCCGGCGGAACCTCCCGCCAGCGGTGATCCTCCCGGAGCGCAAGCACCCGTACTACTCCTCCCTCAATACCGCACAACGCAACGGCGATTCCAGCCTGCTCCAGGATTCCCTCTGCGACGCCGTGCGGGAGGGATGGAATATCATCGAGAGGAAGTAACGTATCGAATTTGCACCGAATCCGCCGGAGTGTAAGACTATACACATGCATCCCCACCCTGAAGATTCAAGCATCGTGAATGAATGTGGCAGATCCGTTATTGCCGATTACACCGAAATGAAAGACCTCCAGTCGTACGAAATGGGTACCTTTCGCTGGAAAACACTCGACATGCTTGATCCCCCGTCGAAGCGAAAGGGCAAAACAACATCCCTTACCTCCCCCACTTCCCCCGCCCCCGCGGACGGAATGAGCGGCGCTGCGGAGAGGACGAATGACGATGCCCGCTGAACGGCGGACGGGAATGTTGCCGCTGCTGTTGCGGTTGCGCGTACGTCGCGGATGCAGCGGTGATGGACGGGTGCGATTTTCGCTTGATCGTGGCGCGGATGAGCTGCTCAATACTGCGGATGTCCTTGGCCTGCTCCGGCCCGGCGAAGGAAATGGCGCGGCCCTCGCGCCCCGCCCGCGCCGTGCGCCCGATGCGGTGGACGTAATCGGAGGGGTCGTCCGGCAGGTCGTAGTTGACCACCACGGCGATGCCCGTGACGTCGATGCCGCGCGATGCGATGTCCGTGGCCACGAGGACGCGGTACGTGCCGCGCTTGAACCCTTCCAGGGCTTCGCGCCGCTGCGCCAGCGACCGGTTTGCGTGGATCTCCGCGGCCTTGTGACCCTGATCCCTGAGCTGCCGCGTGATCTTCTTGGCGCCGTACTTGGTGCGCGAGAAGACGAGGACGGGCCCCTCGTGCTCCTTGAGGAGTTCCGCGAGGAGCTGCATCTTCTCCTCACGCCGCACGACGAAGAGCTCCTGCTCCACATTCATCGCCGGCGTGCCGGCGGGCGCCACCTCGATGCGCAGGGGTGTCCGCATGTGCGCCGCGGCCATGCGCAAAATCTCCTGCGGCATGGTGGCCGAGAAGAGCATCGTCTACCGCTCGCGCGGGACGTGCTTGAGGATGCGCTCGATCTGCGGCTTAAAGCCCATATCCAGCATGCGATCCGCCTCGTCCAGCACGAGGACCTTCACCTCGCGGAGGGTGACCGTCCCCTGCTCCAAGTGGTCGTTGAGGCGGCCGGGCGTGGCAATGAGGATGCGGGGATTGCGCCGGAGCGCCTCGCGCTGACGGTGCATGGACGCGCCGCCCACGAACACCGCCGTGCGGATGCCGAGCGCGGAAGCGAAGGGCAGGAGAGCTTCCTCCACCTGTGCCGCCAACTCGCGCGTGGGCAGCACGATGAGCGCGCGGCCGCCGTGCGCGTGGAGACGCTGGAGCAGCGGAATGCCGAACGCCAATGTTTTGCCCGTTCCCGTCTGTGCAATACCCACCACATCCTTCCCCTCGGCTGCGGGGGGAATGGCTTGGCGTTGGATGGGAGTGGGAATGGTGATGTCACGCCCAACCAGCACCTCAAGGATCTTCTCGTAAACGGGGAGGTCCTGAAAGGCGCTGGGGTGGGAGAGTGATTCCGGAGACATACGTGGCTTACGCCGTCAGGCTCACATTCTCAGCCTTGGGACCCTTGGGGCCCATGCCTTCCTCGTACTGCACGGCCTGACCTTCGTTCAGATCATCGAAGTTGACGCCCTGTAGTGCGCTGGAGTGGAAGAAAAGATCTCCCTTGTCTCCTGCAATAAAACCGAAACCTTTTTCTTTGATCAATTTCTTGATCGTACCTGTGGGCATGAGAGAAAAAAGAAAGAAATGAAAAGACTGTCTTGAGTTGACAGTACACCCTTTTTCTATAAATACAATGCGAATTCTGTCTCGTAGCCTAAAAATGGCATGGATTTGTGGACGGTCTATGTTTAGGAGGCGATACTACTCTCTCTCTCTCTCTCTCTCTCTCTCCTCCGTCCCTATGCCCACCATCAAGGAAGCCGATTGCTACATTCTGGATACGTACCGTTCCAGCGATTCCGGCAAGTTTCACCCCGGCGCCATCACGTTCGCCAGTCGCAGGAGGATGGATACCCTGCGGTGGCCGGAACAAGCGTTCGACACGCAAGAAGATGCGAATGACTTCGTGCGCCGCCAGCTCGCGCGTTCCCCCATGCGGGAAATAAGCAACGAAGGGGAATTGCGGACGTAGGGAAAGACCGCGCGTCGAAGACACTGACCCTTAGAGCGGGTCTTCCGACCCGCAGCCAAACAGACCTGGTTCATCACCCCCCCCCTTCCACTAGCCCCACTTTTCCTGTAAAGTACATGGGATTTCGAGGATCTTTCCTCGGCAGAAATCTTTCTCATGTCCCCTGCACCAGTCGCCACATTCGCTCCGGATAGACACGAAGGGCTCCGGTGCAGGGCAAGCCATGTTCATCACCTGTCATGAGTATCCGTAATATTGCAATCATCGCGCACGTTGACCACGGCAAAACGACGCTCGTGGATGCCCTCTTGAAGCAGGGCGGGGCATTTGAGGCGCACGAGCATGTGGGGGAACTCCTCATGGACAGCAATGACCAGGAGAAGGAGCGCGGCATCACGATCTACGCCAAGAACACATCCATCACGTACAAGGACTGCAAGATCAACAGCTTGGACACGCCGGGACACGCGGATTTCGGCTCGGAAGTGGAACGTATTCCGCG
>CAZCWV010000102.1:0-272 GCA_964502425.1 uncultured Candidatus Peribacteria bacterium
CCCTCCAGCATATCGCGTACGGTGGAGGATCTGCTATTCCCTTTCCAGGGTATTGTGATGGATTAGGAAAGACGCCCCACGTCGTCGGTCTCTCTGAGGACAGAAGGAGCTGCAGGAGCGCCACATGCTTCGACGGGGCTCAGGATGGCGCGGCTACTTGGCGGGTTCTTCGATCCTCCTTTCGCGGATCACGTTCACCCTTCGGCTGCCGCTCAAGGTGAACTCGTAGTCGTTAATGGCTGCATCTCGGTTCCTTTGCAGCCTAACGGCTG
>CAZCWV010000102.1:282-4318 GCA_964502425.1 uncultured Candidatus Peribacteria bacterium
TCCTCGATTCTCCTTTCGCGCACGACGTTCACCTTGATCACGCCGGGATAGGTAAGCTCGCCCTCGATCTTCTTCGCGATGTTCTTGGCCAGCTGCTCCTGTTCCAGGTCGTTGATCTTCTTGGTGTCCACGTACACGCGGATCTCGCGGCCGGCGGAGACGGCGAAGGCGCGAGAGACGCCCTCGAAGCTCTTGGCGGCGTCCTCCAGCGCGCGGAGCCTCTTGAAGTACTCTTCGATGGACTCGCGGCGGGCGCCGGGGCGTGCGCCGGAGATGGCGTCGGCCGCCGCGACCACGAAGGCCTCCGGCGATTCGATGGGCGTGTCCTCGTGGTGCGCCGCCACGCAGTGGACCACCTCGGGCCGTATCTTGAAGCGCTTGCAGATCTCCACGCCGATCTCCACGTGCGTGCCGGTCACCTCGTGGTCCAGCGCCTTGCCGATGTCGTGGAGCAGGCAGCCTTCGGCCACGATCATGGCATCCGCGCCGATCTCCTCGGCGAGCATCTTGCCCACCTGCGCCATCTCCACGCTGTGTTTGAGGACGTTCTGGCCGTAGCTCGTGCGGAAGCGCAACCGCCCGAGGATCTTCAATAGATCCTGCGGGTAGCCGGTGATGCCCAGCTCCTCCGTGGCGCGCTTGCCGAACTCCAACATCATCTTGCCGACCTGCTCCTTCATCTTCAAAACGATTTCCTCGATGCGCGCCGGCTGGATGCGCCCGTCCTGGAGCAGTTTCTCCATCGCCAGTTTGGCGACGTAGCGGCGCACGAGGTCGAAGCCCGAGAGGATGATGGCACCCGGCGTGTCGTCGATGATCACGTCCACGCCCGTCGCGGCCTCAAACGCGGTGATGTTGCGTCCTTCCTTCCCGATGATCTTCCCCTTCACGTCGTCGGAGGGGAGCTGCACAACGGTGGCGGTGGACTCGCTTGCCACTTCGGAGGCGTACCGCTGCATGGCCTCGGCCAGCAGGTTCTTCGCCTTCTCTTCGTACTCGTTCTCCATCTCCTGCCGCTTGAGTTTGATCTGCTTGGCGAAGTAATCCGAGAATTCCTTCTCCACTTGCTGCAGGAGCTGCTGCTTGGCCTGTTCCTCCGAGAGCTTGGCCACGCTCTGCAGGGCTTCGCGGTGCTTCTGCGCCGAATCGGAGAGCTCCTCCTTGAACTTGGCGGTCTCTTCCAAATCCTTCTTAAGCTGCTGCTGTTGCTGATCGATCTCCTTCACGCGCGTGTCGATCGTTTTTTCCTTCTCCTCAATCCTTCCCTGTTCCTTCTCCAGTCTGGCTTCCATTTCTCCGGCCTGCAATTTGGCTTCGCTGAGGATTTCCTTGGCGGCGACTTTCGCCTCGGCTTCCGTCGTGCGGATCAGGCTCTTCACTTCCGCAAGGCGTGTCTCCAGCTTGTCGATGGCGCGTTCCCTCTCAGTGATTTCGGCCTGGAGGCGCGCCGAAATTTTCTTTCCTTTGCTGAACCAGAACCAGCCTGCAAGCAGGCCAATCAGTCCTCCACCGAGGACAGCTAGATAAATGATGATTTGGTCGTTCATAGAGCATGGGGGCAGAAAAGTCAGTGCACCCCACTTGCGGTTATCTCCCGGAGAGCATTCCAAGAAGCCTTCGGCGGCAAAGTGATTTCAAGTGGGGGGATCAGAGATGTCTCTAGTGTACTAGAGCATGGCGGAAGAATCGAGTGGATTTTAATAAAGGCTTACAGAAGGGCTAAACACGAAATATTTGTTCTTGATTGAATTGACGTTCTGCATTGGCATAGAACTTCCGATTTTTGCTTCACAGAGCGGAAAAGCGTATTTGCCTCTCCACGATCTTTTCCGGGGCATCTTCCGGTACCCGTTGACGCATGGTGAAGTGTGGGTATGCAAAAGTTATCACCACTTCCAAAGGCATTGTCGTCCCATTACCCCCATCTCCCAACCTCTTCCCCCAAGGGGGAAGAGGCGTTGTCCCATAAGCAAGTACGTCAGACATTGAAAAGAAAGGTCTTTGACGGGGCGAAGGTTGGTGTTTCCCTCTCCCCGCCCCTCGCTGCGGCTCGGGGCGACCCTCCATCCACAAATCTTCCTCCCGCCCGGGATCTCTCCCTCTCCCCGCCCCTCGCTGCGGCTCGGGGCGACCCTCCCCCGAGGGGGGAGGGTAAGGGTAATGACCGGTCAAAGCAGAAGAAACATGATGAGGATTTGAACGCGGAAAGAGAATGGAAAAGGAATCGACCTTTGAATCGCATTGTGCTTTCTTTTGCACGATTGATGCGTCATCGCCCGACAAAAGCAGAAAAAAAGCTTTGGCGTCATCTTCGTCGCCAACGTTTAGGGGTTCTCTTTCGCAGGCAGCACCCTCTACGAATGAACTTCATTCTTGATTTTTATTGCCCGGGTGCAAAGCTGGGTATCGAACTCGATGGATCAGTCCATCATTCCCTGGAACAGCAGAAGTTGGATCGAGAACGTACGGAAGGAATAGCAGAAGTTTATGGCATTCGCGTTCTTCGTTTCAGTAATGAAGACGTTTTCCAGCGACTTCCCGCCGTACTGCAAAGCATACGGTGTCATCTCAAATGCTTTTCCCCTCCCCCACCGGGGGAGGAGCCAGGGGAGAGGGAAAAAACAAAACAGGGAAACAAAACAATGGAAGGACTCCGTACCCGGACTTTATCCGCCTTGCTATGTCTTATTCTTCTTCTCTTCCCTACCCTTTCTTTTGCCCGCGCCGTGATCACTGAGGTGATGTGGATGGGTTCCGACCTCTCCACGGCTGACGAGTGGGTGGAGATCGTGGGGGTGGAACAGGCGTCGCTCTCCGGCTGGACGCTTACGTCGCTCAACGCGTCGGGTGAGGAGGATGTGCTGTACCGCTTCGGCTCCTCCGATGTTCTCGGAGCTGGTGAGTACGCCCTCATCAGCAACTACGGCGCGGGGGAATCGCGGCTGGCGGCGGAGCCACAGTTCATCGCGACGGACGTGAGCCTGCCCAACACCAAGCTTCTCCTCAGGTTGCGTGATGGAAACGGAACCGTAGTGGATGAGGTGGACGATGGCGTAGGAGTGCCGTTCGCGGGTGACAATCCTTCGGGGGGCATCAAGGCGAGCATGGAGAGGATCGATCTCATGGGATCGGGAACGCTGAAGGAGAATTGGGCTACTGCAACGGTCGCACAGGGGTTTGATGCCGATGCGCTACTCCTCGGCACGCCGGGTTTTTCCAACTCCTGCCTCCTGCAACCGCAGGCTTCCTCCGCGTCATCACCAGCGAGTTCCGATCAGTCTTCAATATCATCGGAGCCCAGCAGTAGCGCACAAAGTTCGAACAATAATAGTGAACAGAGCAGTAGTACCATCAGCTCCGCCGCGTCGAGCGAAGCATCGAGTTTATCGTCAGAGTCCAACACGCCACAGGACATCCGCATCACCGAAATCCTCCCCGATGCAGAGGGGAGCGACGATGCATCGTGGATCGAAGTCGGGAATCTGGGGGAGGGCAGTGTGGACATCGCCGGATGGACGTTGGGCGTGGGGACCAAGCGTTTTGCCATCCCCCCGCGGACCGCGTCGGGATTCCTCCTCGCAGCCGGCGAACACAAAGCATTCCGCAAGACGCAAACGGCGCTCGCGATGCTCCATGCCGGAACCACGGTCACGCTCCGGGCGGGGACGGGGACGGTGGATGCGCTCACGTACAGCGATGCGGAGGAGGGGATCAGCTTCGGGAGGGATCCTGACGATCCCGATACCATCCGCCGCTTCTGTGCCCCTACGGAAGGATTGCCGAATCGCGACATCCCCTGGGATCCCCAACTCATCATTCAATCGGGCAAGGTGCGGGATGAGGAGAGCGTGACGATCAACCTGCAGGCCGGCCTCCCGGCGGTCTTCGCGGGGACGGCGCACTGCACCTTCGACTTTGATGACGGCGTGATGTCCGAGAGTTGCAACCCCGGATCGCATTCCTACGACGACGTTGGGCACTACACGATCCGGGCAATCCTTGTGAGTGCATGTGGTAACACAATGACACACGAACT
>CAZCWV010000103.1:0-4302 GCA_964502425.1 uncultured Candidatus Peribacteria bacterium
GGAGGTGGAGGGGCGGACGATGCGCTTGCAGAAGAGGGAGAAGGGGCGGAGGAGGGTTGCGAGCTCGCGGAGCTTCCCCCATTCGGGACTGAACCGGAACAGCCCGAAAAATAGTTATGTGCACACAGTCCATCGGAAAAACATGCCGTGCCCAAGTCACATGCGGAATCATTGGTCCCACAGGGTTCACAATCACCGTTGTATCGCAGGGTGGCAAAGACGGGAGGATGCGTTTCGCACTGACCCTCTTCACAAAAACCGTAGAGCCGGTAGTCATATCCCGTACTGTCTATGCACCCGGAAATATAGGCGCAATCGCAGTCGTCCGTGCATGCTACGCCCGTGGGATCGGGATTCGGCAACGAGAAACCGAGGAGAACGGATTTGGATGCAGGCCCGAAGGGAGCCGTCTTCCTGATGTACGTATAGCTGAAGATGGTCACAACCGCGCAAAGAATGACACCGACAGCAAGCTGCTTTGACGGGTGGATCGGACGCATCCATCAAACTGTAGCAGGATCCGCGTTAATGTATAGATCCACACGAACGAATGGCGATCCACTATCCCTCGTGCATCCACGCAACAAGCCCGGATACTTTTTCACTTGCATCTCCCGTTCGCACACCCACGCGGGCACTTCCATATCGTGCGGAAACCGTCCCCGTTGCGGCAGCCCCACTCATCCAACCACTCCCAGGTGTAACATTCGTCCTGGACAGTGACGATGCCGGTAGCTGAAGTTACTTGTACCGTTCCTGGCACGGCAAAATTCGCGAGACCACCCGGGAATTCTTCCGTGGCATCGGAATCGATACAGGCCGGGATCGTGCAGTCCTTCGTACAGGAATCTGAATCCTCACTGTTGCCGTCGTCACACGCTTCCCCATACTCCCGTACGCCATTGCCGCACACTCCCACTTCGGACTGGCAGACAACACTGCACCCGTCGCCGCTGGTCCTGTTGCCGTCGTCGCAATTTTCACCGGCATCGACAGCGCCATTGCCGCACACACCCCCCTCAAGACACTCCGTCCACTCTTGAGTGGCCCCCGGGGGAAGAGCTGAGGGATTTGCACACAGGGAACTGCCGTTCGGCTGGACAAAGCAGGATTCACCCTGCTGGCAGGCCGGTGCGCAAGGACAGACCGCCGCCGCGCTGGAAGCGCTGGAAGAGCCTCCCGCCGCCGCGCCTTTACAGCAACAACCGGTCGGCGTTGCCTGCACGAGAATGGGCGCGGGCGGCTGTGCCGGCCCAACATTGAACAGTGATCCTACGAACCGCGCTACGCGAAAGAACCGCGCCATGCGGCTGAAGAAGCCCTCCGAAGAAGACACCGTCGTGGATGAGAATTCCCAGTGATAGCCATCATCAAGACGGCCATCCTTCGCCTGGCATTCCGTCTGTGTCGTCGCGATGCAGGAGGCGCCGCAAGCGAGAGGTTGGGGGGCATCGGGCCACACCGTTCCCTGCGGCAGCAGCATCGCCGCGTCGGCGATCAAGCTTTTGTTCTGCACATCTATCGCGAAGAGCACAACATTATGGCTCTCATCGCTGATATCGATCATCCCGAGGGGCCGCCACTGCACCCCGTCGTACTCCTTTCCCGTCGATTGCCTGTCCTGGTACACGGTGGACTGTCCGACGGTCACATACTGAGAAAAGTCGACAGTGGTATCGGTCGGCGTGCCCAGATACGCCGTGGACCATTCATACTGGAACTTCACCCTGGTGTTCTGGGGCATGGATCCCCCAGCGGGATCCCACGTGGCATAGATAGTGTACTTCCCTGGCTGGACGCTCCCGAAATTCCACTTCGCCCACTTCCTAGGCGTATTGAACGCGGTCGCCGCGCGATAGCGTTCCTGCCCCTTGTATCCTCTCGGCCGGACCAACCACTGCCCGTCATCATCCATGGAGAAGCGCGCATCACTATCATCGATGATCACCGCCACGTCGGCAAACGGCCGCGGAGCGCTGGAAGACACCGAGGAAGAACGTGCGGAAGATGAAGATCGAGAGGATGAACGTGCGGAAGATGAAGATCGAGAGGAAGAAACCGATGAGGCGGACCCGACGCACACGGGGACGCAGCTGGATGTCCCGACGCGGAGGCAAGCGCGCGGCGCGCACTGCTGGGTTTGGGCAGTGTTGCATGGACCACACGGTGAGATGGAAGAGAAGGACGAGGAGGATGATTGAGACGACGTTACCTGGGCGATCCCCGGACATTCCTGCCAGATGGAAGACGGGCTGTTGGGAACAAGACAACGTGTATTGGTCGGTACGGCCTTGTACACGTAGCACGACTGCGCACTCGTGCACTGCGTCGTTCTACACGCGTCACAACTGACCCGCTGCTCCCGCCTGCACACATTACTGCATCCATCCCCATTAACGCGGTTGCCGTCGTCACACGATTCTCCCGACTCCACAACGCCGTTGCCACAAACGGCAGCCTGCTCGACTGTGCATGTGAGAGAGCAACCATCCCCATTCACGACATTCCCGTCATCACATGCTTCGTTCCCTTCCCTGATGCCGTTCCCGCATGTGGGGTTCCTGCAGTCATTGCTGCAATAGTCCGTGTTGTTTTGATTCCCATCATCGCATTGTTCGTTCCCTTCCCTGATGCCGTTCCCGCACACGAGTGCCCTGCAGTCATTGTTGCAGTAGTCCGTGTTGTTTTGATTCCCATCATCGCATTCCTCTCCCTCCTCCCTCACGGAATTTCCACACACGGGTTCAGACGGCGGGGCAAAGGGATCGACACACTCCCTCCAGACACTCGATGCTATGTCGGGCATCGCGCACGTCGCAGTGTACGTCCCATTGGATTGCCTGCGCACGTAGCACGACTGCGTGGCCGTACAGTGGACGCCCCAGCATGCGGAACACACCCTTAAGGCGGGATCAATCGGTTCCTCCGTGCACTTCGTAAAATTGCTGTAGGTTGCATTCGGCAACCCACACATTACATCGTCTGAATTATTGGAAAGGAAACACGTCTTCCCGGTGGCGCATGGCGGCCAGCAGTGGCACATCGGCGCCTCTTCCTCATTTTGGCCGAGGTAGTTGCAGCCGTCCCCGTTATTCCTGTTGCTGTCATCGCACTCTTCGTCCCCTTCCACAACCCCGTTCCCGATAGCCGCCCTATGTTCTTCGTTCGTGTCTCCCGCCTGGTACGTCCCACTGACGATGTTGAACGTGGAATAGCATCCGGGATCCCCGCTGTCTATGAACCCATCGTCGTCATTATCACTCCCGTCGCTGCACTCCGGCGGAAGGTTGTACTCATCGTTGTCCTGCCGGCCCTCACAGCCGGGATCCTCCGGATAGTCCTTCAATGAATCCCCGTCATTATCCACGCCATCCTGGCACACGGTCTTGGGGGTGGCCTCGTTGTTATCCGTTGCGGAAGTGCAGCTAAAATCCTGGGAGTCCGCGGCGCCGTCCCCGTCGTTGTCGATGCCGTCCTGACACTGCGGGAGGGCGGCACTGGAACTGCTGCTCCGGATACTGGAAGAGGAAGAGCGGGAGGAAGAAATGGAGGAGGAACGACTGCTGGAAGAGGAAGAACGAATGCTGGAAGAAGAAGAGCGGGAGGAAGAAATGGAGGAGGAACGACTGCTGGAGGAGGAAGAGCGGGAGGAAGAAATGGAAGAGGAAGAGCTTGAGCCTCCGGATATGGGATATGTACACTCCTGCCAGCCAATAGCATTTATACCCGCAGCCACGCACACACTAAGTCCGTCAGTGTCGCGCACGTAACACGATTTCCCGCCCGTGCATGCCGGAACACAGGGGCATGTTCCTTCGGTTATGACGGATGAAGTGGAGGAGGAACGACTGCTGGAAGAGGAAGATCTGGAAGAACTGCTGGAAGAGGAACGAGATGAGACGGGACAGGTGACGGTATCAATGAGGATATTCCCAAGAACGATTCCCTCCGTCGACGTCTGCACGTCCACCTGGTTTGAGATCGTGTCGTTGCACGCGACAGTGCTCCTGATGGCGAACTTCACCCAATCCTGCTCTTGCTGCCCCGGCTGCAGCGTGACGTTCTCATGATTGCACCGTATGGTATTGCCCCCCTGCAACGTACAGACGGCAGTCTTATCGACGAGCTGCAGGTTCCCGGAGAATGTATCGATGATGGAGAAACCATGGACCGCTGTAGTGCCGGTGTTCCTGACGGTCAGGAGGTACCGCACATGCGTGACACCCTTGGGGACCGGCTGTCCCGCGGGAGGAACCGTGCGCTCCGTGCTGACGTTGATGGTTTTGACGGATGATGTGGAGG
>CAZCWV010000104.1:0-4298 GCA_964502425.1 uncultured Candidatus Peribacteria bacterium
AGGAGCTGCGTGATGGGGATCTTGCGCTTGCGGTCGATCTTGCAGGTGATGATCCCCCGGCGGTCGGTCTCCACTTCCAGCCACACGCCGCGCTTGGGGATGATCTTGGCGGCATGGTACTTGGGATACTCGGGCATCTTGCTGAAGAACACGCCCGGGGAACGCACGAGCTGGTGGACGACCACGCGCTCGATGCCGTCCACGATGAACGTTCCGCCCTCGGTCATGAGGGGGATGGAACCGAGGAACACGTCCTGCTCCTTGATTTCGCCGGTTTCCTTGTTGATGAGCTGCACGTGTCCCTTCATGGCCGCTTCGTAGCTCAGGTTGCGGCGGCGGCAGGTTTCGGGGTCGTACTTGGGGGGATCGAAGCTGTGGCCGAGGACCCGCAGCTCCATCTTCTTCCCGGAGAAATCCGTGATGGGGGAAATCTCTTCCAAAAGCTCCTTAAGCCCCTCCATGAGGAACCACTGGTAGCTCTGGATCTGGATCTCGATGAGGGACGGCACCTGCATGCCCACGTCCTCCTCGGTAAGGTACACGCGTCCATCTTCAACTTTTCGGGGCCTCAGGTGTGCCGGTAATTCCTGGAGGATTGCGGGAATGCGTCCCACGAGCGGCCGCACGTGCGGCACGAGACGCGGCAGGACGTCGGTCCCCACCTGCATTTGGTAACTCTTGCGCTCTTTGCCAACGAGCTTGACCCCCGTTGCTTTGCCCACGGTGCGGGTCGGTTGGGCGGAAGGAGCATGGGAAGGCTCAGGTTTCTTCACGTCGTGTTTCTTGGCGGGAGGAGGGGCTTTCTTCTTCATGGAGGATAGCGCCGGCTTCTTCGCCTTCTTGGACGCGCTCTTCTTGGCCGCGACGGCCTTCTTCTTCGCGTGACCGGCCTTGGACCGGACGGAAGAGTGTTTCTTGGACGACCCTGCCCTGAGTCGTGACGAATGCTTCTTCTTGCTCGCCATAGAAATGAGAGGGGAAGGGGCCTGCCCACCATAGCGGGAAGACTCCGGGGAAATCTCCGCGGGATCCAGGCTCAAACGAGCACTATTGGAAACCTCCCGCGAAGGTGGGCACGACTCTCACAACACAATCAGAAGCCGCCGTGCGATGTAGGAGTAGTGTACGGGGATTTTGGGGAGCGTCAAATGTTTTTTCATCACTGATTTCCTTCTTCGTTGCCGAATTTTAGACGAGGAAGGGATGTTTCGATGTCATACGCCTCCTCATCAAAAAACTCCGTCACAAGGAGTGTTGCCGCCCCCTCCTGATCCTTCTCCAAGGTATAGAAATCCTGATATTTCCAATCGTACTGGTCTTCGAGGTCGATTTCGAAACGATCCTGCAATGCCTGCGAGGAACTCCTCAGTATGCGAAACAAATCCGCCATAGTCGCCGTCTCTGCGGAAGGAAGATGAATGCATTCCCCCGGAGAAACCATGTTCGCTGATTCCGCTTTCTTCGCGGCCTTCTCTTCCTTCTGTTTCTTCCCGAGCTCCGAAAAATATGCGATGGCCTCAGGTGTTCCCAGGGTATTGTTCCGCATGAAATCCGCGGCAAATGTATAATCCCCTCCCCGAATTTCCCTCTCCACGACCTCTGCGGCAAAACGATGCAAGTACACTTCGGGTACGCCGGCCGCCCTCCCCGTGTTGATTGCGAGCATTTCGTAATGACGATGTTTTGATCGAATAGCCTCCCACTCCGGATGGAGAGGAAGCTCGTCCGAACCCACGAGATCAGCCATAGACTGCCGGAATGTTTCCAACGCTCTTTCTACAAGAGATTCCTGTTCTTCCGGACGTTCCGCATGGGAAGGCTCTTGCTCCGGTCCATGTTCTCCATTCGTCATAATGATATTATATACTATTTTATAATTCTAATCCACCATCGTCACGCCGGCTCCTGCTGCGTCACGCAGTGAAACATCCCCAGGCCCCACACCAGGTCCCGTGCGTCGATGGGGACGACCTTTCTCTCGGGGAAAGCCCCCTGGAGGACCTCCACCGCTATGACGTCATTGGGATCCTCGAAGACGGGGAGGATGACAACGCTGTTGGCGATGTAAAAATTGGCGTAGCTGGCGGGAAGGCGGTGCTCCTTGTGGAAGACCGGCGCGGGGAGGGGCATCGTGCGGATTTCGAGCCGATTCCCGTCCTGGTCCGTCATGTGTTCCAGCCGCCGGAGGTTCTCCGTGAGGGCGTTGTAGTTCTCGTCCGTCTTCTTCTCCTCGATGACCGTCACCACCGTTCGGGGCCCCACAAACCGCGTGAGGTCGTCCACGTGGCCGTCGGTATCGTCGCCGACGATGCCCTCGCCGAGCCAGAGGACGTTCGTGAGGCCGAGGGCGCGCTTCAAGTTCTCTTCAATCTGCGCCTTGGTCAGCTGGGGGTTGCGGTTGGGATGGAGGAGGCAGGACTCGGTGGTGAGCAGGCTCCCCTGCCCGTTGACGTCAATGGAGCCCCCTTCCAGGACCATGGGGACCCTGACCGCCTCAATGCCGGTAATGCGCGCGACGTGCGCCGGGATCTCCTCATCCTTCTCGTGCGCCCACTTGTGTCCCCAAGCGTTGTAGGTGAAATGCAGGATCCGCTTCCGCCCGTCCCCGTCCCGGACGAAGATGGGGCCGTGGTCGCGCGCCCAGGAGAAATTGTTGGGGACGCGGTGGAGGTGGACCTTGGACATGTCCGCGTCCATCGTCGCCAATTCGGCGCGGGCATGCTCCTCCGTCGCATCGTCATGGATGAGGATGTGCACGTCTTCGCCCGCGGCAATCTCCTTGGCCATCCGCGCCCAGAGGGGCGGGATGCGCTCGAAGATCCCGGGCCAGTGGTCCTCGTCATGCGGCCACGTGAGCCACGTCGCTTTGTGGCGCTCCCACTCCGCGGGCATGCGGTAACCACGTGCGACAGGGCTTTCTCTGACGAGGTTATTGGACGCAGGTGTGCGGACATGCTTCATAGAGAACAAGACGGAGGGGCACCCGCCGCCGCAGGGGGGTGAAGGGGAAGGCCCTGTGCCGCCGCAGCGGCACAACGCCGACGCGTCGGCTCCGAATCCCTGCAGGAGCCGACGAGGAGGCGCAGGGCCGAGTGGAGGGGGGTCGGCGGCGGAGCGCTTTTCTTTGCTACTTTCTTTTGTCGCCCTGACAAAAGAAAGTAGGGAAGGACTTCCAATGAACTATCACGCAGGACAATCATAATGCCTTCGTCAGGGAACCATACTGCTCCGGCCGCCTGTTTGAAAGGAACCTCCACGCCTTCTGCAACGCCTCCACGCGGTCAAGGTCGCATATCGCGAGGACGATCCCCTCTTCCTTGCCGACCTGCGCGATGACCTTGCTCGATGGATCGGCGACGAAGGAACCGCCCCAGAACGTGATGTGCCCCTCCTTCCCCACGCGGTTGAGCGCCGCGACGTAGACGTTGTTGGCGGCCGCGTGCCCCAGTTGGACATTGCGCCACATCTGCCCCCAATCGCCCGTGATGTTCTCCTCCACGTCGTCATCGATGACGCCGATGGCCGTGGGGTAGATGAGGATCTGCGCGCCCTTGAGCGTGGCGATGCGCGCCGCCTCGGGGTACCACTGGTCGAAGCAGATGAGTGGGGCAATGGCGCCGCGCGAGGTCTTGAACACCTTGATGCCCGTGTCCCCTTTCTCAAAGTAGTGCTGCTCGTGGTAGAGGATATCCTCGGGGATGTGCGTCTTGCGGTAGGTGCCGAGGAGCGTCCCGTCCGTCTCGAAGACGGGACACGTATTGAAGTACTTCGATCCGGACTTTTCGAACATCGACCCTCCGACGAGGACCACGCCGCATTCTTTAGCCAGCGCGGACAGGGCTTGGGTGGTGGGACCGGGGATCTCCTCCGCCTTCTCGAACGCGGACCGGTCGTCCGGCCGCTGGCAGAAGTAGGGGCCCTGGAAGAGCTCCGGCAGGGCGACGATCTGCGCGCCTTTGGACGCGGCCTCGCGGACCATCGTGCGCGCCTTGTCGATCGACGCCGCCATGGATTCCTCGGGACGCATCTGGATCAGGCCGAGGGTGACAGAAGAAGACATTGAGTGGAATTGTAGAAGCGAACCATGAGAATAGGAAGAAGGATGTCGATGTCTCCCGTATCACGTATGGCGTATTTCGTATCTCGTCTACCCCTGTCGAAGGTCATACGTACTACGTAATACGAGATACGAAATACGGCGTTGTCCGAAAAGAAGGCCTCAATATTCACTGGATTCGACGACCGAAAGAGGTACGCTTTCTGCTGTTTCTTCCCTCGTTCTCCATGAAAAAGAAGTT
>CAZCWV010000105.1:0-4235 GCA_964502425.1 uncultured Candidatus Peribacteria bacterium
GAAGAGGATGGTTTCTTGATTGTCAAAAATACAGAGCCTGTCCCCGGGAAGACGGCACAAAGCGATCTGGTGCCATGAATCGTGCCACTTGTTCAAGAACCGCCGGGGACAGAGCGTAATGACGTACGGGGTACCGCCGTGCATGGAAGCCCAAGTTGCCGAAAGTTCCGCGAAGGCATTGCATGGCCCCGCCATTCCCCCCGCCTGAAGCGCATCCGGATCCGGCCGGTAATCCCAGAGACAATCCACCACGCCGTCCGCCTCCCGGTACGTGGTATGGTCAGCGAGAAAATCCTGGAACTCCTCCACGGTTTCGATGGAAAGGAGCAAATCCTCCATATCCCCATGGGGATCCGCATGTTCTTCCTGCGATACGGAAGCCACCGATAGCAGGGCGCGCGCCGGTTGATCTGTCAGTTGCGACAACATGGCATCGGTGCCAATGGCCACAGTCATTGCGAGACAGAAGCGACGACGCCACCCCTTGATGTTCTTCCCAGCCGACTGCGGGAGGGGCGTACGCTCGACCGGTGGCGACGCGCATGGAGGAGACTCCCACATGTACCCGCACCGTAGCGAACAACGCAGAACCGAGGAAGCGAACGTGCCGACGATGTTGAATCGTGGCTAGCTGAAGCAGTAAAATCAAGATCGCCGCTCGATCTTCTGCTTCCTCAACAGGCTACTCTTGTACTTCTCCGGCTTGAAAGGCGGAAGCCGCTCGATGGCAATCCCCGCCTCGGCGAAATCCCGCTCCTCAATCCCCGGGGGGAACTGCTGGTCGTACCCGAGGAGGACGAGATCGGGACGGAGCGTGACCACGGGGAGGAAACGGTCATCCAGCTCGCCCAGGAGAACGCGGGCATCGGGGAACGCCGCCTGTACCGCACGCCGCCGCTGCGCCTCCTTCTGCACCGGCAGCTTTCCCTTGGAACGTTTGACGTTCACATCGCGCGCCACCACGATGAAGAGCTCGCCTCGCCCTGAACCCGAGCCCCCCGACGACGCTTTGGACCGATGCGGCGAGTGGTTCAAGGCTCGGCGCAATGCTTGGGAAAGGAAGGAGCGGTGACCGGGATGGAGGCCGTCGAAGGTGCCGAAGACGAGAACGCGCATAGGCGCATCCTACAGGCGAGGGGCGTTGTCTGTCTTCCGCAAAGACGCAAGATTTTGCGTCTATACCACATCTCTCGCTGCATCCTCATTTCACCAGATCAATCACGTACACCCGCTTCTCATCGAGGACGTACAGGTGGCTCTCATCCGGATCCACGTACAAATCCTGCAGCTTCCCGATCTGCTCCCCTTCCAGAACGTACTGCTTGAGGTACGTGGCCTCCCCCGCCCCGCCGCCGTCGGACACGATGACGATGCGGCTCTTCACGGGATCCAGGAAGTAGAAGTTGCGGTCCGTGGCCTTGACGACTTTGGTGACAGTCTTGAAGGCGTCATCCGGCGCGTGGCGGATGGAGAAGGGCTTGGCCTCGCCGCGCAGCAGCTTCACCACCGTCCCGCCTTCCTTGAGGACGTAGATGCTGCTGTCGATCGTCATGTCCAACGCCCCCGTCAAATCACCGCTCACGTTGTACTGCACCGCGGCGCCGTAGCGGTTGTTGAGCCGCTCGTACTTGTAGATGCCGTTGTCGGTACCCAAAACGTAGAGGTAGCGCAAGTACGTCTCCACGTCCTTGCCCGTCACCCACCCCGCGGGATCTTCCGTTTTCATGGAAACCGGCTGGCTCCCCTGAAGCTCCAGGACGTTGTTGCCCGTCGTGAGGAACAGCTGGGCCTTGAAGCGTGGGAACGCCGTCCCGTCCAGAATGAGATTGTCATCCGTGAGGCTCCGCGGATCGTCCACGCCGTTGAGGAGAACGTGGTACCACTGCTGACGATCGAAGACGATGAACTCGCCGTCATCCACCCCGATCATGCCCTGCGCGGAGATGCTGCTTTCCTTGGAAGCCAAGTTGACGAGGACGCGGGGCGAGATACGCGTGATATTGTTGATCTCCTCCCGCTTGCCGCGGATGCGGTCCAGGAGGTCCAGCGCCTCCACGCGGAAGAGGCCGCTCTCGTTATCCATCACCTGCTTGGCCCACGCGTCGGCGCGGGAGAGGATGCTATTGGCCGAATCCGTATCGCCGGCCAGCCGCCGGTTCTCCGCCGTCTTGATCTCTTGGTTGATGCGTTGCACGAGCGTGCTGAGTTCCGCCCGCGTCTTGCTGCGCTGGCTCGTGACGGAGAGTTTGACGACGAGCACAATGATGAGGAACGCCGCAACGGCCGTCGCCAGCAGGAGCAGGTGTGCGCGCTTCTTGCGCTGCGGGTGCTTGAGGTCCGCCATGAACGCCGCCGTCTTCTCGCGCAGCGTATTGGCGCGCGCAGGCGTACGGGAAATCTTGCGGTATGCCGCCGTTGCCCCCGCCGCCAGGAAAGGAAGAATCTTCCCTCCCGCCTGTCGCACAACATCGGGAATGGCGAAACGGGGAAGGCTCCGCTTGGTTCCGCTCCGTCGCCCGCCGAACGTGCGGCGGGAGGGCAGCGCCTCGATAAAACGACCACTCGTCCGTGCTGGGCGATCCGGCGTGCCCGCGTGAATCACGGTAAAAGCCGCTGCTTCGCCCTCGGCTTCAAGCTTCTGTTCAATTTCATGCGAGAACTCTTCCCCGTGCTGGGCCGCCTGCGCCAATTGCATGGGCGTGAAGGCGCGGAGCAAACGCTGCGTAGAGAGAACCACGGTATCCTGTTCTTCCATCGGCCCGCTACTGATGTGCACGAACGCCGAGAGCGGCTTGCCGCGCGTGAATTCGGTGATCTGCGTGGTGGTACCCCGTCGTATCAAGTACGCCTCTCCCCGCCCCGCATGCGACGCGTGGAGGGTACCCTCGGCGTCCACCACCGCCACGACGGCATGCAGCGCGTCCAGCGTGCGCGAAAGAAGCAGCCCCTTCATGAGGCCGTTGAGTTCCTTCAGCGTCCCATCGAGCCGCGACCAGGCGTCGCCCTCCGTCTCCAGCAGCGCGTGCTGCACCACCCGCTCGCACTCTTGCAGGACCGTCTGCGCATGCCGGTCTTCCGCTTCCACCTGCGCCGCAAAGAGCACGGTTTCGCCGCTCTTGCTCGTGAAGGAACGAGAGAGCATCAGCCCGCCGCCATCCATACGCGTAACGCCTGTTTGGACGGAGATGTCCATCAGGTACTCAGGCTACCTTAGGGGGGATTTTGAGCGCAAGGAGAGATTTGCTGGGGCGACCCGGGATGTGGAAGCGCACAAATAAAAGCCAGGAACGCCAGTGGGCACTCCCGATCCCAAGGAAATGGGAAAAGGAGCTCAATCGTGCTCCTCCCAATGAACGTCTCGTATCCCTGCAAATGGCGAGCCAACGTGTTGTAGATCCCACGACCTCCTGTACATCAATATGAGATCATGGAGACGGGCAAGCGTCTCTTGGGAAGGCGCTGAAAAATAGATACCGCCGTCAGAATGTACGGGGCCGATCGTCACCGTCTTCGAGACATCGGACAGAGACTCATCAATGAGCACCTGCAAGCGCTGCCGAAGCGCCTCACTCACTGTTCTATCTTTGGAACCTCCGTGGGGACGGATGTTCATTTCCCAGTGACCTGTTTTTTCATAGTGCGGGGAAACCGACATAGGAAGACCTATGCTACCCTCCCCTCTGTGCACTGGAAAGCACACGGAAATTTCATATTTATCATGTAAAAATACATTGATCTGAAGCCAAAAACTCATATCCGCTGCAAATATCACCTTGCATCTTATCCCTCCCGGGGGTACACTATGTGCAGTTCAGATTTTTACCCAAGATACGACAATGAACGACCAGAAAGAAACGACGCAACCTGCGGGTACTCCGCAGGGCGCTCTTCCCGCGCGCAACGCACAGGGACAAGGAGCCGCTCCTCCTCCGCAACGACAGCCAAATGGAGCTCAACGGCGGCCGCAATTCAACCAACGGCGCCACCAACGGCCTTTTCGGCCAAACCGACCAGGCCAAAACCAGGGCAGGCAGCAATACCAGCCTCGCGCACCGCAACAGCCGAAGACGCCGAGCGGAGCCCAAGGGCAACAGCCGAAACCCGGCCTGCGCCCCTTGGCGCCGCCCCGGTCCGACCGGGCGGGACTGCGCGTCTACCCCCTCGGAGGCTTTGAGCAAGTGGGCCGCAACTGCTTCGTCATTGAAGTGGACGGCGACATCTACATCATCGATCTG
>CAZCWV010000106.1:0-2133 GCA_964502425.1 uncultured Candidatus Peribacteria bacterium
CTTCGACTTCAACGTTCCGCCCCAGGGCCAGACCGGTCCCGCCACATTGGCTATCATGGCCGCCGGAGCCGCGGCGGGCTGGGCATTTGTCCGGCGGAAGCACAAGCGCCACTAATTCTGAGGAATAGCGGACGAAGGGTGGTGGCAGGTGCAGCCGCGGGATTTGCGTGGGGCTGTCTTCCGGACGGGAAAGCGACGCGCAAAATGTGGAAGTGCCCGTGCGGCTGCGTGGACGGGAGATGTAAATGAAAGGTGTGCGTCCGCTCGTCGGGCGAAAAAAGCGGGACTTGCCAAGGATGGCGGGAATGATGCGCCGTTGCGTTTAAAGCAAGACGGGGCTGCTATAGTCCCCATGCATGCTTCTGCATCCGCGCACCGTCGGTGTCCTGCTGATTGCGGGTACGGTATCCGTTCTTGCGTTTTTGGCTGTCCTCTCGGGGCAGGGAATTTCTTCCCTGCGCGGGCAAGCGGGGCATATGTGTTCCTCGGACAGCGAATGTAGGAACGACTGTATGCAGGGTACGTGCGTCGGAGCGACCAATGAGGAATACGGATACGGCTCCTGCGATTTCAGTAATGCGTCGCCGATTACCTGCGGTGAGGGGCAGGCCTGCGACCCCGAAAGCAGCCAGTGCCTTCAGACCTGCACGTGCAACACTGACTGCGGGGCGCCCTCGGGTTGCTTCATTTCCATTTTTCCGATGCGCAGCTATCCGACGTGCAACAACGGCGTGTGTACGGGAGGTTCGACTGCCTACTGGTGCAGCGGACTCGGGGGAGGGGGGAGCTACTACGGCGGCTATGAAACGTGCGAGACACATGGATCCTGCCCGAACGGCGGAACGTGCGTGAACGGGCAGGACGGCCAATCGTGGTTTTGTTCCTGCGCCTCCGACGATGATTGCCCGAGTGACCAGCACTGCATCGCGGACGCGGAGGGCAAGATGTTTTGTGATCGCCAAAACTGGAGCTACTGCTGCGGGAATGGTGATCGGGAAGGGGGGGAACGGTGTGACGGGGGCGACCTGCCGCCCGACGCGCCACCGGGCGTGACGTGCAGGGAGGACTGTTCTTTCCCCGCGTGCGCGAACGGGTGGGACGATGACGGCGACGAAGCGTTCGATGCAGGTACATACGGCACGGCAAACCCCGTCCCGGCGGACGCTGCGTGTTTCACCGAGAGCGAATGCACGCAGTATGTGATCGATCAGGCATTCCCGAATCCCGCCGCGGAGTGCGGGACCTACGATCCGAATTTCGACAGTGAAGAATGCTCCTGCGAGATGGAGGACCCGCCCATCGACCCGCTCGCGCAGAGCGGCGGAGGCAATCGCAGCATCGTTGCGGAAAACAAAGATCCTCTGGACTATCTGTCGGTGTTCAATGCAGCGCTCATTGCCCAAATTAATCCCCAGCTTTGCAGCCGGCCGCCGCGCATTACCGTTTGCACGCTTGATGCGGATGGCAACACGGACTGCGAAGAAACTGCGGATATCGTCGGGAATATGGATCCGACCGCGCAATACGAATGCGCCGTTGGACAGGTATGCAACCAGCCCGACGGGAAAATTGATTGTCCCGCAGGAATGGATCCGGATTGTTCCACGGTGAAGTATGACTCAGATGGTGATGGCTATAACGATAGTGTCTGGGAGACCTGTTACACCTGCCGGGGATGGTATTGCCGCGACTGCAAAGATTACAGGGAACCGTGTTCCCACAATTCCGATTGTTGCGGGGACGGCGGGAACAATCAATGCATCTACAGCGATGTGGCGGGGGACACGTCTCCCATGTACGGTCATTGCGGTTTCGTCCTGCCCAATACGCGATCGAAAGGAAAATGCCCGGGGACGCCCGGCAGCCCGTGGGTTCCCGCGCCGGGAGGAGGTGGTGGCGATAGTGACGGAGACGGAGACAGCGACGGAGATGGAGATGCGGATGGAGACGGCGATAGTGACGGGGACGGTGATGGCGACGGGGACGGTGATGGAGACGGCAGCAGTAGCAGTGGTGGCGTGGGAAGCAGCAGCAAGAGTAGTAGTAAGAGTAGTAGTAGTAGCGGGGGAAGCAGCAGCAAGAGTAGTAGTAAGAGTAGTAGTAAGAGTAGTAGTAAGAGTAGTAGTAAGAGTA
>CAZCWV010000106.1:2233-4139 GCA_964502425.1 uncultured Candidatus Peribacteria bacterium
CCTCATCCTCCCGCTCTTCCTCCTCACGCAGTTCATCTTCCCGCTCGTCATCTTCTTTGTCATCAAGTTCTTCTCCATCCTCAAGCTCTTTGTCTTCCCGTTCCTCCTCGTCACGTTCCTCTTCCTCCAGATCCTCCTCCTCTTTATCACGTTCCTCATCCTCCCGCTCTTCCTCCTCACGCAGTTCATCTTCCCGCTCGTCATCTTCTTTGTCATCAAGTTCTTCTCCATCCTCAAGCTCTTTGTCTTCCCGTTCCTCCTCGTCACGTTCCTCTTCCTCCAGATCCTCTTCCTCTCGCTCGTCATCATCGTGGTCTACTTCATCCCGCTTTTCTTCTGCATATTCCTCTTCTTCCCGTAGCGGACCACACATCTATTGCGGCAATGGAATTGTGGAATCAAGGTATGGCGAGCAGTGCGACAATGGACTCCGGAATGGGACGCTCCATGACCCCTGTACCCGCAATTGCCGTTTGGCTCCCCACTGCGGCAACGGAATTGTGGAGGTGGGGGAGCAATGCGATCGCGGATCCGCGAACGGTTCGGTTGGCGGCGTCTGCTCCGAGAGTTGCACCTTCCTCTCCGCTTGCGGCAATAACCGCATTGATGCCGGGGAGGAGTGCGATGAGGGGAAGGCTAACGGCAAAAAGGATTCCGGCTGCACCCTCTCATGCTCCCTCGCGGATGGCATCACGCCGTTCTGCGGCGATAACATTCTCGAGTCCGGGGAGGAATGTGACGAAGGGTCCCTCAACGGCGCTGCTAACGGCTTCTGTACGGATGCGTGCCGCTTCTCTTCCTCCTGCGGCAACTGGATACTGGATGCCGGCGAGACCTGCGACGACGGCAATATTCGAAACGGTGACGGCTGCACGTCCGGTTGCGAACTTGATCCATCCACGTATCCCACCTGCGGCAATCTTCGCCTCGATCCCAACGAGACCTGCGACGACGGCAACACGAGAGACGGCGACGGTTGTTCCGCCTCCTGTTTCCTCGAATCCGGCATCGCGCCTTTCTGCGGCGATAAGATCGTAGAGAAGGGGGAACAATGCGACGACGGTTCGCGCAATTCCGATGTCCTTCCCGACCACTGCCGGACCAATTGCTTCCTCCCCTGGTGCGGCGACGGCATCCTGGACGGCGGTGAGCAGTGCGATGAAGGGGCGCGGAATGGCATCATCGGTTCCTCCTGTGACCAGTATTGCCGTGGCATTGGTGGGCGCGTCGCCCAAGGCGGGGAACCCCTCGTCATCACCCTCCCCTTCGGCGCCTCCATCACCGGTTCTCCCACCCAAGGCCTCTCCCAAACCCAAATCGACTTTAACACTCCGCCCCAAGGCCAGACCGGCCCCGCCACTCTCGCGGTGATGGCTGCCGGAGCGGCAGCGGGTTGGGCATTTGTCCGCCGGAAGCACAAGCGCCACTTGCCCTGAACCACTCGCCGCGTTCATTATAAGTGTCAACGAATGGCTCGGGTTCATGGCAAGCCCTGAGGAGTCCCGAGCGTTAGCGAGGGATGACGAAGGGTGGCCGCAGGGGCCGCAGCAGGATGGGCATTTGTCCGGCGGAAGAAGAAGCCCTGAACCAGGTGCTTCACTTCGGTTGAGGGCAAGTGTTCGACCGCGCTCATCACGCAGGTCTACTTCGAGGGCGGTTGAAGGGTATTCCTCTTGGGTGCTACCATACGCACAATGCGTCCACTCGGTGCTTTCGGGATAGTGTCTGTTGGTTTATTTTCCGTAGCGCTGGTTGGCATCGTGAGCTATTCAATCGTTCGAAAGAATAACAATCCAACACAATTCCTCTTGGGGCAAACGACGGGGATCCAATGCACGTGCGATACGGACTGCGGCCTCCCTTCGTACTGTTTCGTCTCCATCCAACCCATGCGTCAGTGGCGGGG
>CAZCWV010000107.1:0-4013 GCA_964502425.1 uncultured Candidatus Peribacteria bacterium
AGGACGATGAAGGGCATGGGGGTATGGTAGCAGGTTCCCTCTCCCCCTACCCCTCCCCCGAGGGGGGAGGGGCGTTGTCCCTTCTGCTGTCATGTCTTCTCTCGATGAGCGAAGTCCAAGACGAGGCGAAGGCCGGTGTTAGGCAGAACAAACAAAAACATCCCCCTCCCCCACCGGGGGAGGGCATGGGAGGCAGGCGGAGTGTGGGGAGAGGGAGGAAACAAAAACAATTCACATGCTTCCCCGAAACAAGTCCTCCCCAGGTTCAATCCCCGGTACCCACCCCGCAAAGTCGCTCGGCGGGATCCCGTGGCCGCGGATGAGGACGGCGGGGATGCTCTGGCCGGCGTTGCCCATGAGGAAGTTTGCCGCCGTCGCCAGCTGGTCACACGCGGCTTCCGATGTGATGCGTAAGACCCTGCCGAAGAGGTCGGATTCTCCCTTCCGGTCGAGCAAGGGATCGATGCCGGCGCAGGCGAGCGCGAAGGCGGTGACGCCGGCTCTCCGCGGGTGGCAGGTGCTGTCGGTGATGATCGTGGCGATCCGCTTTGTCTGTTCGGGTTTGGTTCGGGGGGAGGAATCCGAAGAATCCGAGGAAGGTGATGCCATGAGAGATTCAAGATTCCTCTTCAGTCGCACCGCGGAAGCAACGGGATCCTTCGGCCAGCCGACGGCGTAGCCCGGTTCCACGTTGGATTCGTCCAGGCCGGCGTTGGCCGTGAGGATCGTGCCGCGGGGGAGGCCATGCGGCCGTACGTCGGTGAGGAGCGCGCCGGGGGAGGCGCTGATGATCCGTCCCTGCAGGCGCGCCGTCTCCTCTATCACCGCCTGCATGAAGGGCGCGCTCCGGCCCGTTGCGCGCGCGTACCGCTCGGCGTCCGGGGAAGGGGAGAGCGATGCCAGGTCGATCCGCGTTCCCTCGGCCGTCGCGACGGCTTTGGAAGAAATAACAAGAATGTCACCCGCCATGAATCTCTCGCTTCGTTCACTTCGAGTGCCCATGGGGAGCTCGGGTTCATGGTGCAGAATCGCGGCGAGGTCGTCGCCGGGGCGGATGATCGGTGTATGGAGAGGGAGGAGGAGCATCGGAGGGGAATGGTGAAGGGTGAAGGGCGAATTATGAATAGTGAATTTTGAATTTTGCTCCCACACTTCACCATTCACTATTCATAATTCATCAATACAACCTCAGGCTTTCCTCGGTGAGGAGGAATGTTTCCTCCTCGGCCGTGTCCTTGGCCAGATCCACCCGCGTGAGCGTCACGTGGAGGGGGATGCCGGAGGGGTTCATGACGGTGAGGCCTGTGGGAGGGGCGGGGAGGGAGAAGGAGAGGACGGCGCGCGGCGGCAGGACCCATCGCGTGAAGCCCAGGGACGGCGGGTCGGCGGGGACGTCCTTGAGCGCGGCGTTGCGCACCTCGCGGAGCGTCCAGCCGCTCGGGACGCTGAGCTTCACGGGGCCGGTCCCGTCGTGGCTTGCATCCAACATACCGGGCATCTTGCCCTCACCCACGGTCAGGGTGAGCTTGAGGGGGGTGCCGTGCTCCACGGCGATTACCGCAGGCTCCTGCACCACCGAAGCCATCCGGTTGCCGGCCGAGGCCATCGCCAGCACCAGCGCGGCCACGATGGCCGTGAGGGCGATGGGGAGGAGGATCTTGTTCATGAGTGCTTCAGTGTAGTACGTCGGTTGCACGAGCTCCAGATGAGCGGTCAGCGATCAGCGGTCAGCGGTCAGCGGTCAGAAACACGATATACTGATGTACTGATCACTGATCACTGATTACTGAAAGCTTCTCTGAAACGATCTTTTCCTTGCGCTCCCCTCCGCAAGGACGGGTATACTTCCCGTATGGAACTCGATCCGCATACCTTGCAGCAAATCATCCGGAGGATCCAGCAGCAGATGCGGTGCCCGCAGTGCGGCAAGAAGGTGCCCGTGGATTTCACGTCCGTGCGGCTCGCGGGGGACGATTTCCTCCTCCTGCAGCTCAAGTGCGAGACATGCGACGCGTTCATCGTCCTCCACGCCGCGCTCCAGGGTGTGGAGAGTGTGCATGAGGGCGCGGAGCAGGATCTCCTCTCCAACGCATCATCCTCCCTGCAGCTCAATGAGGGGGAGCTCAATATGCTCCGCGAGGGGCTCACGCAATCAGGAGGATCCTTCGAGCAGCTCTTCAAGAAGTACGGCGGGGAAGACAAGGGGGCGTCGGCGGCGGATACGCGGATTGTCTGATCCATTCTCCTGTTCTCGATACATGGAGAGGGGTTGATGTGTGCTGTTCTGTCTGACCTCACCCCCACCCCTCTCCTTTGCGAAGGAGAGGGGAGTTTTTGTTTGTTGTGTTGTAGGAGCGCAGAACAAAGGACACACACAGCTCCCTTCTCCTCCTCAGAGGAGAAGGGTTGGGGATGAGGTCAAACAACACACAATTCACATCCGGTTCGCAATGGGACTTGTTGTGTGATGGACGCTACAGTTCCTCCATGCATCGTGTGTTGGGTATTCTCACCGCGTTCCTCCTCACTTCCTGCGCATTCCAGGGGAGTATTAGCGAGGGGATCGGGAAAACGCTCCGCACGTCGAGTGGCACTATAAAGGAAGCGGTGGACCAGGCGAAGGCCGCAGTGGAGCTGGGGAAGTTGGGCGTGGAGCGGGCGAAGGAGGGGATCCAAGAAGCGCAGGAGACGGCGGAAGAAGCCCGGGAACGTCTCCGGAAGGTGCAGGAGGGTTGGACGAAAGTGGAGGAGGGGACGGGATTGCTCCGGGAAGCCGTGAGTGGGTCAGGGAGAACGCGATGAACGCCCCGGAAAGCCGCAAAATTTGCTTGCATCCCCTCGAAAACCCCGTAAAATTTCCTCAAATCACCGACGTTGTCCCACTGGTTCAGACGCCCAGACCGGGAGAGCGGCGGAGTTTCGTGCGCTATCGCGCGTTATCTAGTTGATTGGTTAACTGGTTCACTCGTTCCTCACCTTCCCCGCCTTCCCTGTTGTTCCTTCGCACCAATTAACCAATTAACGATTCAACCAGTCAACAGTTCCCATAACCTGTCACTTACTCTCTACCGCCTCGTTCCATGCCATCGCCCTTTGCTCCCAAGCCCTCCGCAACCGATTCCTTCGACGCCGTTGCGCTCTCCGTCGCGAGCCCGGAAGACATGCTCGCGTGGTCGCGCGGCGAGGTGACCAAAGCCGAGACCGTCAACTACCGCACGCAGCGCGCGGAGCCGGACGGGCTCTTCTGTGAACGCATCTTCGGTCCCACGAAGAACTTCCAGTGTTTCTGCGGCAAGTATAAAGGAGTGCGCTACGCCGGCGTGGTGTGCGAGAAGTGCGGCGTGGAAGTGACGCGCTCCATCGTTCGCCGCGAGCGGATGGGACACATCAACCTGGCCGTCCCCGTGACGCACATCTGGTTCCTCCGCTCCTCGCCTTCCCGCTTGGGGCTTCTCCTCGACCTCCCCATCAAGACGCTCGAGCAGATCGTCTACTTCGCCGCGTACATCGTGATCAGCGTGGAGGAGGAGGCCAAGAAGGAAGCGGAGAAGGAACTGACGCAAGGCATGGACGCGCGGAAAAACCAGGTGAAGCGCGAGTACGAGGAAGCCCGCAAGAAGCTTGCGGAGAGCAAGGCGTCCAAGGCGCAAATCGAGGCGCTGGACAAGGAGGCCGCCGATCGCCTTGATGGGCTCAAGCAGAACCACAAGGACGCGCTGGATGACCTCAAGAACCTCCGCATGGGCGGCGTCCTCTCGGAGCTCAAGTTCCGGGAAATGAACATGAAGTTCGGCCACGTATTCCGCGCCGGGACCGGCGCCGAGTCGCTGCGCGAGATCGTGGGCGCCATCGACATCAAGACCATGCTCGACGAGCTGGCGAAGGAGCGCGAGCAGTCCAGCGGCCAGAAGCTCAAGAAGATCATGAAGCGCATCAAGCTCCTCAGCTCCCTCCAGCAGGCGTCCATCAAGCCGGAGTGGACCATCCTCACGCGCCTCCCCGTGATCCCGCCC
>CAZCWV010000108.1:0-3983 GCA_964502425.1 uncultured Candidatus Peribacteria bacterium
CACTCTCATCCTCCTGGTCCTGGCGGTTACGGACGCAACGGTATCGCGCGTCTCCTCCTCCCTGCCCTCCCCCTTCGCCGCGGACGCGGGGCAGCAGGCGCAGGCGAAGGATGACGGCCCCGCCGTGGAGGACATCCTGCAAGAACGGGGATTGGAAATCGCGTCCTCGGACGAAAAGGGCGTGATCCAACGTATCGTCCCGGAGGCGACGGGGGTGCGGACCCATGTGATCCTCAAGGACGGCGACCGTCTCGCCCTCCTTTCCTGGATGGAGTCCCCGCAAGTGAAGACGTACTTCACCGCGCTCAAGAACGCGCTCCTCACATCCTTCTCCGCCGACGTGCGCGATCTGCGGGACGAGACGCTCTCCGGGGAGGGGAAACCCACCGTCAACTTCCTGACCTTCATCGACCCCGCCATCGCCCCCGAGCGGATCGTCTTCCTCCGCGTGCGGGAACGGCTCCTGGAACTCCACATCGTTGCGGGGAAGGACGCGGACGTTGCGGCGCTGCTGACGGAGTTCTCGCGATGATCTGATGGAACTGAAATATGGCTTGTGAATGCCATCAGTTCGTAATCCGAAACAATTCCCTTGCTTGAGGATAAGGATCGGTATTACCGTTCCAGCATGATTCATACACCATTTGAACAGCCGGATTCTTCTCCCGCCACACAGGATGCGGATACCGAACGGGATGACCCGGGGCTTCCCCGCACGGGCGAGGAGCGCATCGAAAGGCTCACGCGGATCGTCAGGAGCATCATCGCTGCGAACAATCTGGAAATGCGAAGCGCATTCCGCACGAACGCACCGGAGTACCGCGCGCGGTGATCTGCGATAGGGACGAAAGCCTGTGAGAGGGAAGCGGAAAACCGCGTTGACGAACCCCAGAAGTGTCACTAAAGTACCAGGGCTATGGCCAAAGCCATCAAGAAAGTCGTCAAAGTGCAAGTGAAGGGCGGACAGGCGAATCCCGCCCCACCGCTGGGACCCGCCCTCGGGCAGGCCGGCGTGGATATCGGTGGATTCTGCACCAAGTTCAACGCGCAGACGAAGGCGCAAATGGGCAAGACCCTGCCGGTAGTCATCACGGTCTACGAGGACCGCAGCTTTTCCTTCGTGGTCAAGCAACCTCCCGCCACGGCCATGATCCTGGAAGCGGCTAAGCTGGAGGCCGGGAGCGGTGAACCGAACAAGAACAAGGTGGGCAAGATCACCAAGGCCCAACTGCGGCAGATCGCCGAGGCGAAGATGCCGGACCTCAACGCCGCCTCCATCGAAGCTGCGGAGCGGATTATCGCGGGATCGGCGCGGAGCATGGGAGTCACTGTTGAATGAAGATGCCGAGGATTCCGAGGAACAACTACAACAAACCAAGTTCGTTCAAAACGACAGATCTTCGGCATCGTCGGCATCGTCGGAATCTTCGGCATCCTCACATACGCCCCATCACTCCTTTGAACGGTCAGCAATAGCAAAATCGTGCACAAAACCCGGTAAAGCCCTACGCTACCCTCCGTTCTTTCCCCTGGCCCATGCTCTTCACGCTCCCGGCGGACAGTCCGGCGAAACTCAGTATCCTTGCGTACGCAGGCATTTTCACGCTCGCCGTGATGGTGCTCTACTTGCTCCTGCTCATCCCCGCGCTCATCCCCAACCGCGCCAAGCCGGAGGAAGTGGGCAAGGCGCTCTTCTGTTACCTCGTGGAAGCCATTGGAGTGGCCATCATGTCCGTCAGCGGCCTCACGGCAATGATTAGCGTGTTTGCGGGGCTCTCGGTGGCACGATTCTCGTACCTCATGCTCCTCATCATCTTTGCCGCGGGGGGGATCCTGTTCCTCCGGTACGACGTGCGGCTGCGGGACATTGATCCGGAAGCCAAAGTCATTCCCACTCTGCTCTACCGCAACAGCGTCAAGATGGTGGGCATCACCGTGGTGCTCCTCGGTGCCTTCGCCATCCTCTCCCTGCTCTTCTTCAAGCCCGTCGGTATTGCCCAGCGTTGGTGGGTGAACCCCGTCGCTATGATCGTCTACGGTACCTTCCTCGTCTGGAGCGTCCGCAAGCGCCGCGCCTCCGCGGTGGAGGATTTTGATCCGTTCGCGGGGAAGAAGAGGAAGAAGTGAGGATGCCGAAGATTCCGACGATGCCGAAGATGCCGAAGAGCTTCCGTGCATGATAGCTCGGTTTTTCATGGTGACCGCCCCTCGGATTCTCCGTATTCTTCGGCTTCCTCGGTTTCTTCACAACACACCCCTTGCACTCCCCCACAAATCCATGCACAATATCCCGGCTCGTGGGAGTCTTTTGACGCCCGCACCACGTTCCCCCCTTAGCCATGGCCTCCAAGCAGAGCCCGATTGCGCGCCGACGCGGCAAGAAGTACGCCGAGAAGAAAGCACTCATCACCAAGAACAGTTACCCCGTCCCCGAAGCCGTGGAGTTGCTCGTGCAACTCTCCACCGTCAAATTCGATGCTTCGGCGGAGGTGCACATCCGCATCTTGGCGGACACCACGCAGGCCGACCAGCTCGTCCGCACCACGGTCCCCCTCCCGCACGGTACGGGCAAGACCGTCCGCGTGGCGGCCTTCGTGACGGACGACAAGATTGACGAAGCCAAGAAAGCCGGCGCAGATCCCGTGGGCAATGAGGATCTGATCAAGGACATACAGGACGGGAAGATCAACTTCGACATCGCCGTGGCCATGCCCCGCGTGATGAAGGACTTGGGGAAGGTAGCCAAGATCCTGGGCCAGAAAGGCCTCATGCCCTCCCCCAAGGCGGGGACGGTGACGGACGCCGTGGGGAAGGCCGTGGAGGAACTCAAGAAGGGCCGCATCGAGTGCCGCATGGACAAGCAGGGCATCATCCACGCCGTCTTCGGCAAGCTCTCCTTTGGCCCCAAGAAGTTGGAGGAGAACCTCAACGCCGTCCTCCAGGCCATCCAGGAAGCGCGCCCCACCGGCATCAAGGGCGAGTACATCGCCTCCATCTCCATCTCCCCCACGATGGGGCCGAGCATGAAGGTACAGGCGTGAGCATTCGGCCATTCCCTGACCTGACGTTCTCTGGTTGTTGGATCTGCGCTCCCCTTGAGTGTCGTATGCGATACCCAAACGTGATGATGGTCTATAGTCCCCGCCCCTTCCGAGACGAAAACCCTTACCAGTCCCCCGCTGGGATGGAACTGGCGGAAACGGCTCCAAAGGATGAGGAAACGTTGCCGCATACGTTCTTGCGCAGGAAAGTCACCGTGGAGGAATTCTCCGAGTGGGGCGACTCCTGGGAATCCGATGCTCTCCGCCGCACCATCCGCAATGTACGCATGCAGAAGCTCTTCAATGACGGACCCTACCGCAGCCTTCTGCTCCGCATCCCCAAATCGCAGCGTCAGCCCAGGGATTATTCTCTTTTTTTCGACGGCATGGAACTGAACGGGGCGAGGAACTTCGTCCTCCAGCCGGATGGCCGCCTCACCTTTCAGAAATTCAGTTGGCCTTGGTACCGCTACCGCCTGACCCTGGAACCGACGCTGTCGGAGCGATGCATGGAACGCATTGCCACCCTGCTGGAAAGAATTCAAGAGAGAACCAAAGGCCTCATGGGGAAAGCATTGTTGCCCCAGTGAGAATCTCCTCAACCTCCGCCATCGTCTCCACTCTCACCAACCTCGCCCGCATCGCGGCCGCGCCGGGGATGCCGCGGACATAGCTCGCCAGGTGCCGGCGCATTTCCATCATCCCCCACTTCTCGCCCTTGAGTTCCACGGCGAGGCGGCAGTGCTCCAGGATGAAGGGAATCTTTTCCTGGAATGTGACTGGCATACGAAAGGGGCGCTCCCCCTTCTCCCCCGGCCTGTCCTGAGCGGAGCCGAAGGAAGAAGGGGGCTGGGGGGAAGAGGGGAAAAACACATCGCAAATCTCCCGAAGGAGCCACGGATTCCCAAACGTCCCCCGTCCCACCATCACGCCGTCGAGGTT
>CAZCWV010000109.1:0-3956 GCA_964502425.1 uncultured Candidatus Peribacteria bacterium
GTCTTAATGCCCGCCTCCTGTCCGTCGGTCTTCTCCAGCAGCTTGGCGTCCCACTCCTTTCTCTCACAGAAGCGCAGGTACATACGCACGAGCATTGCCGCCCAGTCCTGCGCTTCCGTGCCGCCCGCGCCGCTCGAGACCGTCAGGTAACAGTTGCCCGCGTCGAATTCCCCCCCGAGGTAGAGCTGAACTTCGGTCTCCCGCCATTGCCGTTCGAGTGCCGCGAATTCCTTCTCCAGCTCCGGCGCGTCGCCCGGATCGGCTTGCTGCGTGAGTTCGCGGAGATCCGTGAGTCCCTGCGCGAGGTCTGCGACAGGATCCCACAGCTTTTTGAGCTCCTTCAGCTTCGCGAATATCCCCTGCGCCGCCTTCTGGTCGTTCCAGAACGTGGGCTCCAGTGTCTGGCGCTCGAGTTCGGCGATTTGTGTGGGGATGTTCTTTCCCTCAAAGTGAGTCCTTCCCCGTGTTGACGGCGGACTGCAGGTCGGTGATTTTCTGGAGCAGTTCTTCCATATGGGGGATGAGGACCGTCCTCATGGTACAGGCTTCATGGGGATTGTGATAGGTTTGGGGATGAAACCGAAGAATCCGACCCTCCTTCGCTTGCGAGCTTCGGAAGGGCAGACGAAACCGAGGAGCGGCTGTATTTCGTTGAACGGTGTGCGTGGAGATGGGCTTCTGTGCATCTTTTGCATCAATAAAAGTCAAGCGTTCCCTCCTTCAAAAAACGCTCAAAATCCGCTATACTATCAAGAAAACACATGACAGATACCTCGACGATGCCGGCGCCCCCCGCCCCCCGCATCCAGGCCATCCTGGGGCACGTGGCCGTGCCGTTCTTCGTGTTTGCCGCGGTGCTCGCATCCCTCCTCACGCTCTCCCTCTTTCTGCTCCTCCCCCTCCTCACGCAAGTGGAAGTGGCGGGGGTGCAGCGCGATGCCCGCTCACTCCTCTCGTACCGCGCGCAACTCATCAACCAGGTGGAAGGTTTGGAACAGGAGCGCGGGGAAGCCGTGATACCGATTAACGATCCCGGATACGAGGCGCTCAAGTCGTGGCGCAGGGGGGCGGGGCGGTATGTCGCGGTCCGCGAGGCCGTCCTGCGCACGGCGCTTTCCCTCTCGTCTACAGAAGATGCCATTCATGTGAGTGCATTCATGCTGGAGGAACGGACACTGGCTGTAGAAGGGGACGTACGTTACGTGGGACCACAGAGTCTCACGCTGCTCGCGCGTTTCACGGAGGAGCTGGGGCGCCTTTCCTCCGTCGCATCCGTCACTCCGCCGCTCTTCGTGCGGGAGGAAGATGCTTTGCTGGGGATGCACTCCCCCTTCCGGATTCTCCTGCACCTTCCATGAACGCTCCTCCCATTTCTCCCGGCGCGCCCCAACCGTCCAATGTAGTACGGGCGGACGTTGGCATCCAGGAAAGGCTGGAGGGATCTGAGCGAGCCGTGAATTTCCTCTCGGCTTTTGCTTTGCTCACGTTCGGGGGCGGGCTGCTCTTGCTCTCCGCATTCCTCATCGCCGAGCATGGGAGTTCCCTTGCGGTGGTGCGTGATCAGGGTTTGCCGGTTGCTGCGGAAACCGCTGCGCTGGAGCGTCGTCGTTCCCTTCTGCAGGAACAGGTGGAAGCGGTTCAAGCGCAAGCTTCTCTTCTCGACGGTGCAGGGGAGGAGGCGCTGCACCGCTTCGTGCTTCCCCGTGAGGAAGATGTTGGCCGTGCGGTGACGGCGTTGGCCGGCGCATTCGATACGTGGGAGCAGCAGGGGGACGCAAAGGACCTCTCGCCCATTGCTGCTGGGGAGTCCGAGCGTTTCGTGCTCTCCAAGACGCCGCTCGTCCGCCGGCCGCTCTCCTTTTCGCTCTCGCTCAAGGACGAGGGGAGGAAAGACTTCTTCCGGTTCCTGGATCTTGCGGGTCTTCTGATAGTGGAGGACATGCTCACCTCGGAAGAGCGGGAGGAACTCCTGCTCCTTTCCGAGGACGGCGATCCCGCGCGGGCAGCGGCGCTCCGTACGTTCCTCGCCACGGATCTACTCTCATATCTCCGGCAACCGGGTGCCGCGGACGAACAGCTCCTGCAATCCTTTCCGTCCGATGCGCTCGTCGCATTCCTTCGCCGCTTCCAGGCGTCGGCCTCCTTCCGTGAAGGGGCGGCGCTCGCCCGTGGTGGCATCGGGCATTTCCTCCGTAAGGAGAAGCTGTGGCCGATGCCGTTCCTTTCCCTCGAGAGCGTACGGGAGGAGGAAGGGGAGGATGGATGGATGAAGCTCGACGTCGTCCTCGATGCGTTTGGGAGAGAGTGAATGAACATGCCTCATTTTTTCATTATCTCGTTTTTTTTGTGAATATCGTGAGTAATGTTTTGGCTTCCATGTGGGAGAAGGAAGGAACGGAATGAGCCGCTGCTGTCTTGACACTGACGCGTCTACCATTAGAGTAAGCGTTGCCATTCCCCTTCCCTTCCTCTGCGCCAACGTCGACGGTTCACACCTCCTTCCAAGCTCGAACGCCGCCCGCGCGTGAATGAGCAAATACGGATTTCCCCCGTTATGCTGGTGACGGAGAGCGGCGAGACGGAAGTTTTGGCCATAGAAGTCGCCCTTGCGCGCGCCAAGGAACAGGAACTGGATCTCATCGAAGTGTCTCCCAAGGCCAAGCCTCCGGTGGTGAAGATCGGGGAGTTCGGCCACTATCTCTATCAACTCCAAAAGAAAGAGAAGAAGCAACGTTCCCACAGCAAGCAGGCGGAGGTGAAGATGCTACGGTTCGGCTTCCGCACGGACAAGCACGACATTGATCGCCTCGTCCAGCGTGCTCGGGAATTCTTCGGTGAGCACCACTTGGTTAAATTCTCCGTGCGTCTCAGGGGCCGGGAGCTTGCCAACAAGGAGTATGCCGTGGACAAGCTGAAGGCTATCCTTCAAAGCTTGGCTGATGCTTCCGAAATCGAACAGGACGTCAAACGGCAGGGGAACCAGTACATGGCAATTCTGAGGCCGAAGCATTGATGAGTTTTAAGGTGTTTTGGGTGATGCCGAGGAAACCAAGGGAGCCGACGATGCCGAGGAAATGATATTTCACGAGCTTCGGGGCTTTTAATACAGCCGCTCCTCGGAATCCTTGGCATCCTTGGCATCCTCGGCATCCTTCCCCAGACCCAAAAATTGTTTTGCATTAGGTCAGAAAATGGCTATACTTCGCCGTCCATGCCAAAGCTCAAGTCACATAGCGGCGCGAAGAAACGCATTTGGAAGACGGGTAGCGGCAAGCTGGCGTTCAAGCGTCACAGCCGCAATCACCTTCTCCTCCAGAAGAACAAGCGCCAGAAGCGTCTCTCGCGCACGGTCGTCGCTACGCTGCGGGCACAGAAAACACTGCAGGCATTGCTGCCCAGTCTCTAGCCTGTCTTCCTCCCTCTCATGCGCGTCACGGTTCGACCCTTCGTTTCTCAGGGCAAGCTCTGCTCACCCTGACGCGCACCCCCTCCGCCCCCACCTTCACTCCACCCTCTCATGCGCGTCAAGCGAGGCATTGTCCGGCACCGGAGACACAAGAAGATCCGCAAGCTCGCCAAGGGCTACCGCGGAATGCGCAGCACGACGTTCGTCAAAGCCAACGAAGCCGTGATCCGCGCGGGGGTGAATGCTTACAGGGATCGCCGCCTCAAGAAGCGCGATTTCCGCGGGCTCTGGATCATCCGCCTCAACGCCGCGCTGCGCGCCCGGGGCATCACGTACTCCCGCTTCATCAAGGGACTCAAGACGCAGAACATCCTCCTCAACCGCAAGGTACTGAGCGAGCTGGCGATCCATGATCCGCAGGTGTTTGAGAAGGTGTTGGCGGAGGTGAAGTAATACCACTTCGCGTTCTGTGTGGTACCACGCGATTTTAGCTGTTGCTCCACTACGAGCCACGAAGTGAACGCTTCGCGGTATTAATCTTTCACTTGCT
>CAZCWV010000110.1:0-759 GCA_964502425.1 uncultured Candidatus Peribacteria bacterium
ACCTCCTTCAGCGTCTCCTCTAATTTCCCCTCCCTGTTGAGCACCCGGACGTCGCACAGGGGGGCGAGGCCGAGTTCGTGGTCCATGCTCGCGATGCGGCGGGCGAGTTCATCTTCCGCCATGGGCGCGCGGTCCTTGATGCGTTGGATGAGGCGCTCGCGGTCCTCGGGGAGAATGAAGACCGAGACGAGGCGATAGGGGGCACGGTCGCCGGCGAAGAGGGGATCGGTCCGGATGCTTTCGAATCCCTGCACGTCCACTTCGCGCACCACGGTCTTCCCCGCCTCGATGGCCGGGAGGATTTCCTCCTTCAGCGTCCCGTACCGCCCGCCGCCGTGCACGCGCGCCCACTCGATGAAGGCATTGTCCGCGAGGGCGCGGTCAAATTCCTCCTCGCTGAGGAAGCGGTAGAGGTCATCGCCTTCGCCTTTCCTCCGGGGTCGCGTGGTCGCGGATTTGGGGAACACCAGCTCGGGATGCCGCTTGCGCAACCCCTGCAGGATCACGCTCTTACCTACGCCGCTCGGGCCGATGATGAGGACCAGTTTCCCCTGCATGAATTCATGCTACAGGAGGGCTCAGGGAGGGGACAAATCCCCATTGTATAAATGTACAATATTTGTTACAATGGTTGGTTCGCTCTTTCACACTTCCTTCCCTTCCGGAGGCGGGAGAGTGGAGGGGCGACGGCGGCAACTCCAGATTTGGAGCTTGTACTCCGCGATCAGTCACCCTTCCACTCTCCCTGCCTCCCCCCCC
>CAZCWV010000110.1:769-3839 GCA_964502425.1 uncultured Candidatus Peribacteria bacterium
CCCGCACCAATCCTTGCTTCGGCTCGGATGGATGCGGGGCAAGCGCGGCATCACGACTACCGCGCGCCGAGAGGCTCCCTTGCCCCCGTATCCTCGCGAAAGCGGGTGATACGGGACCCTGAGGGATCTCTCTCATCTTCTCTCTCCACTGGAGCAGTAGAAGAACAACAAACACACACGTCCTGCTCCCGGGAAAACGGGAGGTACCCGGACATCCGGGAACTACACACATACACAAGAGCCGCACACTCTCCAACGTGCGAAGGGTAGGGAGTATGCAGTGAAGTCGCACTGCACACTGCTCACTCTTTGGCCTTCCGGGGCCTGAGTGCGCGACACCCCGCACCATCCTGGTCTTCGGACAACTTTCTGGAGATCAGGACGGTGCGGGGTTTTTATTGAGGAAGCCGAAGAAACCAAGGAATCCAAGGAAACCGAGGATCGGTCGTTTCTCTGTTTTCTTCGCTCCACTCATCGCTTCAGGTGTGGGACGTGTTGAAGGACGGAACACCCTTTGCCTCGTCCAAGACCCTGCTCATCATTGTTGGACGTGTTTGCGTGTGGGACAACGCCCCTCCCCCCTCGGGGGAGGGGAAGGGGGAGAGGGAGAAAACAAAACACACACATCCCCTCCGGAGGGGTAGGGGGAGAGACATCCTTTCCTTCCCGAAGAAAACCGCATGCAGTACACTCCGGCCATGCCCCGAGCCAAGATCGCCATCCTCTACGTCGGCGGATCCATCGGGATGGTGGTGAACCGCAGGACGGGACGCATCGAACCGATGGAGTCCCTCAGCCTCATCCACCGCGCCATCCCCGAGATGCAGCGCGAGGTGTCGCTTCAGTTCGTCTCGTTGGACAACATCGGTTCCTCGGAAGTGACGCCGGTACACTGGACGGCGATCGCGGAGAAGATCCGGGAGCTCTACGCCGCCTTCGACGGCTTCGTGGTGATCCATGGGACCAACACCCTGTCGTACACCGCCGCCGCGCTCAGCTTTGCGCTGCAGAACCTCAGCAAGCCCGTGGTTCTCATGGGCGCGCTCCTCCCCCTCAACGAGCTCGCGGGGGACGGCCGCATGAACCTCATCTTCGCCATCCGCGCCGCTCAATTGGATGTAGCCGAGGTCTGCGTGGTGTTGGGGCCCAGGGTCCTGCGCGGGACGCGCGCCAAGAAGGTGGAAGATTCCCTGCTCCAGACCTTCGACAGCCCGCGCTTTCCGCCGCTCGCGGACTTTAGCACCGGCGTGCGGCTCCATCCCTGGAGGATCGTCCGTCGCAAGCGCGCGCTCCTCGCCCGGCCGGCGTTTGACCCCAACGTCATCGTCGTCACCCTCACGCCGGGCATCGCGGATGCCTACCTCCAGGCCGTCCTGGCCAGCAAGCCGCACGGCATCGTGCTGCGCGCCTACGGGCCGGGGATGCTGCCCGAGCGCCTCTTCCCTTGGCTGCGGGAACTGAAGCACGCACATATTCCCGTGGTCTTCGTCTCGCAGACGCTCCGGGGGAGCATCGACCTCCACCGCTTCCGCAAGCAGCTGACGCTGGAGGAGTTGGGCGAAATCTCCGGCAAGAACATGAGCTTCGAGTGCGCCACCGTCAAACTCATGTGGGCGTTGACGCAGGCCAAGACTCCCCTCCGGCTGCGGGAGCTGATGGAGAGGAGCCTTGTCGGTGAATTGGATGAGTGATTGTTATTCTTTCGGAATGTGCGCTTTGAGATCCCTTCCGAGTTGCCGCTGCAATTCCTGCAGCGTCGCCGCGACGGCCGGGTTCTGTTCAAGCGCTTCGAAAGGAATCACGATGCCTGCTTCCTTTCCCGTCGGTGATTCGGGTGCCATGGTGGAGGTGGGGTAAGAAGTACGATGGCGTCAGTATCAGGAACAACGGGACGGGCGCCTATTCGTTGGGGGTCTGAAGTGAACGAGATATTCTTTCTAGGCTTTCCGAAGCCAAATTCACGATACCATCAATACTGTATTCGAAGGGGGGGCGGAGTTTGGTGGGGGAACTCGATGAATGAACGTTTTTCGTTTCTCGACCATTTCTCGTTTTTCGATTACGGAAAGAAGGTACCGTTATCGAAAAACGAAAAACGAGACAGGTTCGAGAAACGATCATTTCTCCTCGTTCTCATCATCCTCCTCCCGTTCCTTCTCCTTCCTCTCCAGCAGCTTCGCCCCGATGATGGAGCTGATCGCCCCGCCGATGATCACCCCCGCGATCACGCGCCGGGCGAGATGCCCTTTCTTCTCCTCCTCTTGCTTGCGGCGGCGGCGGAAGGGCCACATCGTTCATCATTGTAGCACGGACTGGCAGGGGTGGGAGTACAGGGAAGAGCAAAAGGATCGTTATTTCGTTATCTCGTTCCTTGGTTATTTTGAGCAGGAGATCACGAAATAACGAAGTAACGAGATAACGATTACTCCCATTTGATTTCCATATACGTCTTCATGTGCCCGAGCACGATCTCCTCCACTTCCTTCAGCTTCTCCGGCGACCGCGCTTCGAGGCAGATGGAGAGGCGGGGGGAGGTGTTTGCTTTCCGGATGCCCGCCCATGCCCCGTGGCTGAAGTCGATGCGCGCCCCGTCGAGGGTGTTGACGGGATAGGTCTTGGCGAAGTGCTCCGCGGCGCGGCGGACGACGTCCGCTTTCTTGTCGTCGGGGCAGTGGGGGCGGCGCTCCGGCGCCTGGAAGACCGCGGGGTAGGCGGAGAGGATTTTGGAGAGCGGCTTCTTCTTTCCCTTCAGGATTGCCACCAGACACAGCGCGGCGACGAGCGCGTCGTCAAAACCGTAGTAGTCCTCCCCCGGGAAGAAGTGACCGGACTGTTCCCCGCCGAGGAGCGCCCCGTGCTCCCGCATCGCGTGTTCCACGAAGGAATGCCCGACGGAACACATCACGGGCTTGCCGCCCATCTTCTTGATTTCCGTTTCCAGGATTCCCGAATTGCTCACCGTGAAGACGACCGTAGCGCCCGGCTCGCGCGCAAGGAGATCTTCCGCGAGGAGGAGGAGGATCTCGTCGGGGGTGCGGATCCGTCCCTGCTCATCCACCACGCCGACGCG
>CAZCWV010000111.1:0-3791 GCA_964502425.1 uncultured Candidatus Peribacteria bacterium
AGCCCGGCGACGACCCACACCCACAGCGGGGTCTTTTCGTTGTTTTCGTTCATAGCCTTCTCCTCAATCCAACAGGTTGTAGTGGTCATCCGCTGCCTTTTGCGGCAGGGTGATGTTATTAGCTGCCAGCCGCTCGGCTTCTTCGGCAACACCCTGGTTAGCCCGCTGCATATCGTTTTCGATCTGTTGCCGTAAAGTCGCAAAGGCCAACATCGTATCTACGGCAACCAGTTCGTATTTGCCCAACTCCTGCAGCAGAAAATCCAGCATACCCAACAGCGACAGTGTCGACCCTACTATTCTCGATTGATCATCTGTCTTGGTCATGGCTTTCACCAATCGCCCGACTTGTGGGTCGCGATCAGCATATAGACGATGAAGAAGGCGGCCAGGCCATATAGTCCCCACCAGAGGGGCAGGACTTCGTACGTCCCCGGCCAGCCAAACTCAACCGCCAAGGTACGCACCCATGTGTTCCAGCCCATCAGGACTGGCATCATCAAGGCTTGCAGCAGCCCGACCAATGCGCCGAATACAATGCCGATGCCCAGGTGCCCCAGATTGCCGATCGGGGTCTCCCTCTCCAACTCTGAATCCACCCAGCCGACCAGCAGGTAAAACAGGCCACCAATCACGCCAGCGGCGCAAAAGATGACCACCGTCACCAACAGGCCCGCCACCAGCCACCAAATCCAGGCGAGGATAGCCCCCACGCCCAAAACCAGATGCTTGGTAGCTGGGATTGCTGCCAACAGGATCGCCAGGAGGATCAAACCAATCCCTACAAACCCAACATATTGCCACGTCTTCATGATATTTCTCCTTTCTTACTCTTGAATAGATTTTAATGTGCGGTCACCAGACGCATGTGCCTGGGACCACGATTGATGAATCTATATCTTTCGATATGGACTCAACAAATCGCCTGATTTGTAAAAATCAGCAGTTTTCAGTCCCGATCAATCGGGATTCAAAACTACTGGTAGGGCCCACCCGAAAACATCGCGGCACACTTTCGTGTACCTTAATGCTCGAGTGAGCCCTACCTGCCTCCTCCCGATCAATCGGGATTCGGCATCTTGAGATTCAGAACTTCTTACTGTTGAGCCGCCTCAGCCGCCGCCAACATTTCGTCGGTAAAGCGGGTTTGGCCCTCATCAATGCGGGTCTTGGCATCCTGCACCGCGCTGGCCACCTTGCGGCTTTCAGCGGTGAGCTGCTTGAACCCCTCCAGCAGGATCTTGCGGGCCGCCTCGATGTCGCTGGCCACCGCCTGCATGTGCGCGGCGCTGATCATCCAGCGATTCATCAACGCGGTATACTGCTGAGCGGCCTGAACATAGGCGGCTGAAGCTCGTTCGCCCTGGCGGTTCATGAAATCCTCAGCACTCGACAAAGCCAGACCCATGGCCAACTGTTGCATGGTCTGCAACTCGGTAACCACGTCAGACTCCCAGCGAGCAATGCCGCCCGACAAGAACAGGCCCAGCACCACCGCCCGGCCACCAGCCATGTTGGACAGGTTGAGATAGCGATCCACCGCAGCGTTGCCGGCAAAGATCATCGGATTGAGAGTCGTAACCGCCTTGACCACCAGTGGGGACAAACCCGTCAGGCGGGCACTCTCTTTGGCCACCTGCCGCGGATCCGTGGCTGTCGTCTGGCTGGCCTGAAGCTCCTTGACCCGATCCGGAATGGCCAACTCAACAAACTCCAGCAGGGCCGTGTCCTCGGTCAACGTCTCGGTGCGTTCGTCTTCGTTCTCGGCGAGCTGCTCGTTGATAACCACCGCCTCGACCATCAGATCGTACTTCTGGCCCAAACCAACTTTGACCTCGGTAAACGGCGCCAGCATGTCATCGTACATCTTCAGGGCTTTCTCGATCTGGCCGCTAAGCCACTTGACAGTGGACAGGATTTCATCGGCCTTGACCTTCCCCTCACGAAAAGCGCGCATGAACTTCTCACTGGGCGGCTTGGGCAGATGCTGATTGACACGACCCATCATCTGGATCGCGCTCACGGTCAACTCGCCCACCTCGCCGGCATCCAAGGCGCGAGTGTTCTCCAGGATCGCCTCCAACGGGGCAGTGTCCAGGTCAATACGCCGGGTGTAGTTGGCCAACCACAGGGCATTGAAGGCTGCGTCACGAACCAACTTGCCGGCGTACTGCTTGCGCTGTTCAGCCTCATCGGCGGGGATGACCTCGCGCGCCTTGAAACCAGGACCATCAAGCTTGAGAGCCAGTTGGGTCTGGGTCAGGCCGGAGGGATCAACACCAGACGAAGTCTTGGCAGGTGCGGCGCTTTGCATTGCAGATGGAAGAGCAGGTAATGTAGACATTTGAAATTCTCCTTGTTCTTTCTGAAAGTTTGGTTTTGGTTGACTTGCTGCAATATTTGGTTGTTGAAACCCCCTTAAACATCCACCATGAGGCAGATGGAGTTGCGGATAGGAACTTCTTACTGGTCAGCCAAGGCAGCTTTGAGCTTGACGTACACGTCATAGGCCGGCTCGGCCACTGCTAACGGGTCAGCGGCAATCCAAGGCACGTCTGTGTCGCCCGGCTTGGCACCAATCCCCGCCGTCGCAGTCCGCATACCGTACTTGGTCCAACCCAATTCTTGCAGATATGGGTCGTTGCGGAAAGCGCCAACCAGGATCCTTCCCCCCTCGGTCAGGGCAGCCAGAGTATGGTCCGTCGAAACGGTCCACTCGGGGTAGATACCTACGATCAAGTTCCCGTCAGTTCCCTGGCGATCTGTCGGCAGGCCGTTGTACCAGCCCAAAAACAGCGATTCGCTGCTCGCCGCCAGAACATAGGTACCGCTTTTCGCGACGTACGTATTGAACCAGTCGGGTGACCGCCGATCCTGCATCGGTTGGGAAGCGTAGTTTTCGGTCAGGTAGGGCAACATCGCATCGATGTTGGCCACGTCCACCACTGCTCCACCGTGCTCGTAGCCCGGCATCAGGTAATTGGCGATCATATACAAGTTTTGGAGGCCTCCGGATGACGCATTCGGGTCGGTATAGTAGATGTTCACCGGCATCTGATGCCAGGGCTTGCTCACGTACTCAACGCCTAACACTGCCGCCTGTTGCTGGAAAAGCTGCGCCCAGGTTTGATGTGCCCGCATCGCTGCCAGCTCCACCTCCACCCGAAGTGCATAACCCCCGTCACGCTGATATACCACACCGTAGCGCAGTAAATCATCGAGGAACAAGTCTTTCCGGGTGAAAATCGTCGCGAAAGTCCGGAACACCACCTGGCTGTCAAGCGGCTTGGTCTGAGAATCCGCCACAAAAGCGTTGTAGGCGGTAATGCTCCCAGGCCAGACGCAGTCGACCTCCCCAGGGTGCTCATTGACGTATTCGGCCATCTTGAAGGTATCCACCTTCTTGATCTCAACGTTGACATTGTAAGTGTCAAGCAAGTACTGCCTCGAAACGTTGAGGAAGATGTCGCCGCCCAGGCAGGTCAGGCTTTGGGCCGGCGCCTTGGTCGGGATCGCCGTCGGCTCGGGCGGCCGATTGTCCTTTACCACTTTGCCCACACCAAGCACCAGCAAGAACAGGAACAACAGCCCACCACCAATTAACATGCGTGTAGTCTTATCCATGGGATCACTCCTTTTTTCCCAACAAATTCCGCAACGCCCGCAACATTTCTGCGTTCGTTGTCAGATTGAAGATATCGCCCTGGTTGACGCGCGCCAACAGCCTAGCCATTTCCTCGTCGAAACCTTCAAAGGCTTCAGCCGACGTCTGCATGACTTCGTCATGCTTC
>CAZCWV010000112.1:0-3781 GCA_964502425.1 uncultured Candidatus Peribacteria bacterium
GCGGATCGCCAGGGGTAGCGTTTGGTGTAGAGCCAGAGGAGACGGAGGACGAGGAGCACGGGTCGGGGAAAGAGGGATGCGGAGGAAGAGGGGAATCGCGGCGAAGTGGTATCGCCAGGCTCGATGGTGAACAAGTGTCAGATCATTCGGGGCTCTCTCACCACGGAGCCGGAAGGAGACGGAGGACGAGGCGCAAAGAAATGAGAAGTTGGAAATGGAAAATGCAAAATGTAAATTGAGACTATTCATTATCCTTTGAACAAATGATTTGTGCAATGGTTATCTTACGTATAAACGGTCAGAGATTGCTTGTTGTTACGCTTCAGCATTCAAAAAACTCATGAATATTTTGAGGAGAAATTAATGAACACAATTGTAGTACGGTTTAATTGTTTATATGTAGGGCTGAATACAAATTCCAAAATGACCCTCCTCACCGGTAGTTCAACGTGAACTGGTGGAGAGGAGGGGACTTGCTCTGAAGAAGGGGCTATTTGTGTTCACGAAGCCAGCATATGCATTGCTGAATGCATGCCATAAGCAACGCGCATCCAACAATACATGCTCCGGCAAGTAGAGCGCTTTCCAAGCCCTCAATAAAACCAAAAGCAAGACAGCCGCCTCCAATGGCCTGTGGCCACAGATCTGACTCGTTGTAGGTCTCATTAGATCTACTGATGGGTTCTTCAGCGGTTTGGTCGTTCATGAGAACCTCCTTTCTTCCCTTTTCAAAGAGCAAGTTGGGAAAACTATACATCGTGGGGAATGGAAGTCCAATACGGGAACGTCCCCATGTGCTACGCTTTCTTCATGACGCTGAGGCCACTCTTTGGGCAACCCGAACAGTCCGTTCTCGGCATGTCCGAAGACGGCCTTGCGGATCACATCGCGCGGCGTTTTTGGGAGGCGGCGACCGGAGGAATGGAAATCCCAAAGCAACTTGATGACGTTCGGACCCTCGCGCGGCAACAGCTTCTTGATATTGCATGGGATTTGGATGTGCGGTTGGATGAAGTCGTTCCACTTCCCCGGGACGAGCGGCTGGCTGAAGAATACGCGGATGAAGTGCAACGGAGAGTGGTAATCATCAATACGAGCAGTGCAGGACAGGAGGCGTCGTTGCTGGATTACGTCCGTCTCATGCTGGCGTTTGACGCACTTGAAGCCATCACACAGCCTGTGCAGCCGCTGTCGCCGGAGCAGCAGGAGCTTTTGCTTAAGCGCCGAAGGCGTTACAAGGAAATGCTTGAAGAATTTCGCGGAGAACCCTGAGGTATTTGCTACTCTCATTCCGTGCGCAAGACGCGGGACATCGCCGCTTTCACGGAAACGATTTGGCATTGGTTTCCAAAACACAGGCGAGATCTCCCCTGGCGCGACTTGAAGGTGAAGGACGATACGCAGCGCGCGTACATGATCCTCATTTCGGAAGTGATGCTCCAGCAGACGCAAGTGCCGCGCGTGGAGATCATCTTCAAGAGATTTCTCCGATCATTCCCGACGCTCCATGCCCTCGCGCGCGCGTCCAACCGCGACGTGCTCCTCGCGTGGAGGGGGATGGGATATAACTCCAGGGCGCTGCGGTTGCGGGATGCTGCTCGATGTATCGTGGATCGGTTTCGGGTTACAAAGTTACAGGTTACAGGATACTCGTCATCGAAAGCCAAACCTGAAACCTGCGAACCTTTATCCTGTCACTTTCCGATGAGCCTGGAACAACTCACAGCCATCCCGGGGATTGGTCCCTACACCGCCGCAGCCATCCTCAACTTTGCGTTCAATATCCCCACGCCGTGCATCGATACGAACATCCGGCGGATTCTCCATCGCGTCTTCTTCGGGCCGGAGAAGAAGGATGGGACGTTTGCGAAGGGTGACAAGGCATTGTTGATGGTTGCGAGGGAGTTGTTGGAGGTTGCGCTCCATCCCCTCTATCCCCCCAACCCCCTTTCTCCCGCCTTCGCTCTACCGGAGCTACGGACGGGCAGGCCGGGGGAGAAAGGGGGGGTTGCCCGGAATGCAGCCGGTTGGCATGCGGCACTGATGGACTTCGGTTCCCTCGTCTGCACGAAGCGGTCACCGAAGTGCGGTATCTGTCCGTTCGCGAGGAACAACCTTTGCAAGGCTGCGGGCAAATGCGCTCGGGACGTCCTGCCGGGGCGTCTGCAAAAAAAAGAACCGGGCCGTGCAATCGCCGGTCGGTTCGTTCCCAACCGCATCATCCGGGGGCGCATCGTGGAGTTCCTGCGGGATGAGCGGTCCGGTGCGGGGTTCAACGATATCGGCGCACATGTCTGCATCGATTGGGACCGGAAGGCGCACGCCGGCTGGCTCCGTCAGATTCTTGGGAAATTGGAGGGGGAGGGGATGCTCAGCCGAAAAAGGAGAAAATATTCTTTAGCGTCGCATTGAGCTGTGACTGGAGGGAACGGCGGTTCACCACGATGGGCAGCGTTTCCCGGCCATCCTCGGGACTACGATCGGCGTCTTCCTGCGTCACCCAGCGTGGTTCCGGATCCATATGCACGTCCTGCAGGGTTCCGAGCTGAGCGAGCAACAGCTTGCACTGCTTCCGGATGTAATCCCGCAGCGGAATGTCGGCGTCGCATGCCTCACGGGCAAGGGCCTGCATTGTCGCATCCGGGATCGCCAGTTCTATGCGTGTGTTCCACTGTTCGGGGGCCGCGGGCGGGGCTGATGGCGTAGGGAATACCTCAGGAGATTGTGGGGACATGGAGCCGTTATAGCAGGAGTCCTTCGTTGGGCAAGGAGTGGAAACAACGTCACAGGGAAACGGGGAGCGGAAGCCAAAAAACTCTTGTGATAATCTATCCGAAAACGTCCGATGCCATGGTTCAATCCTTCGACCCCTCGGCTGCCCTTGGGATCTATGGCAGAAGATTCTGATGCATGCGTTGCGGGTCGCTCAGTCGGCGGACGAGGCGGAGGAAGGGGGACAGTATTCCCAGACCACGTTGCCGTTGGTGAGCGTGGTGGCGTCGTCGTACCGGAAGCACTCCACTCCCAGCGTGGAGATGTAACAGGCTTCTCCTGCCGTGCACCGCACCCTGACGCAATCGCCGCACGTGGCGGGAGGGGCGGAGGCGGAGGAACGGGATGACATACGCGGGGCATTCTTCCGGCACGCATTGGGGTACCGCACGCAGTACGGGTCGAGGGAGGAGGCGGAGGAACGTGCGGATGCACGTTGTGGGCGTTGGGAGGGTTGGGAGGATTCGGGGGGGAGGGAACCGCAGGCAGAGAGACACTGCTGTAATTCCTGCCGGAGGCAATGGTCGTCCTCCGCAATACGGCACTGCCTGCAGTAGCCATCGTCGGTGCAAGTGTAGCCGATGCCCTCCGGGGGGAGCGCATCATCGCCTGCATTCTCCAGCACGGTTACTCGCTGCGTGCACGCTTCCCCCACCGGTATCCCATCCACGGTTTGAATTTGCCAGGAGACCGGGTAGCTGCCCGGGGTCGCGGGGACGCGGAGGGGAAGCACGAAGACGACGCTGCGGTTGGGAAGGATCTTCTGCGTGAGCTTCACCTTCTCCGTCCCCCAGTAGTCGTTGAGGGGGGCGAGGACGTGCGAGCCGGGACGCAGGGGCGCGGAGGAAGTATTGCGGACCGTGAGGATCGGCTTCATCGTCGCTCCGACCGTCACGGATGCCTGCAGGCGGGAGAACCGGCAGGAGGGGGCGTTCGGATTATCGAGGAGCTGCGCACCGTAGTCCTGGCCCGGCAGCGACGATTTCCAAACGACGAACACGAAGGCGGA
>CAZCWV010000113.1:0-3642 GCA_964502425.1 uncultured Candidatus Peribacteria bacterium
GACGGTACGACGAGGGAGGGCGCCGCTGCCGCGTGTTCAATAACACCGATGCGGGGCCATGCCAAAGCTGCGGAGAGCGTGAGCGGGACGACGGCGCGGGGAAGGCATCTCATACACCTTCGCGATAGGGATGCCATGACGGTTTCCTTCATTGTGCCAGGGGGAATGCAGTTGCGCCGCTTCGGTGTACGGGAAGAGGAAGTATTTGGCTCTCTCTAACCAGTAGCTTTACTCATGCAACGTGGTCTCACGGAAGGGAAGTGTAGCGGAGGAACCCCCCCCACCCCTAACTCCTCCCCAAGGGGGGAGTGGCGCACGCACTATGGCAGTCGTGGCTCTCGTCCGCGCTTCAGATGTTCTTTGTGTAGACGATCCATCCCCCACCCAAACTCCCTCCATCGGCCCCTCTACCGCTTCTTCCGGGGCTTTTTCTAATTTCTTGTAGGATGTCTATTTCTATTATAATATCAGATTCATGCTTTCGAGACCATTCTCTATCTCTTTGCACACACTCGGTGCAGTCGCAGGTATTGCATGGGCTGCATTGTGGTCTCTAACAATGGACATGGGTTCAGAACATGTTTTTATCACACAAACGGGATGTGAGAGGGTCATTGGAGACGACACAGTATTGTTCTTGATTGTGAATCCTCTTGTCTGGCCGCTCATGGCTTTAGGTAGTCTTGTCGGAGACATTGTAACGTACATATTCCCTAGCATGGGAGGTGGAATGCTGTCTTGTTGGTATGCAAAAGAGGAGCGTCTGGTCGTTCTACTCGTCGTTTCTCTTGTCAATGCGGTTGCTCTCTCGTGGATCTTCAACCGCATGCGTCATCAGACATTGCGCAGTGCATTACGCGCATTTTCTTTCAAGGCAGTGTTTGCTGCAAAGAATCTGTCCCCTCTCCGTGCAATTCTTCTGGGTACGATCGCAGGGTATTTGTTGTCTGTTCTCCTCTTTTCCTTCCAGGGCATGTTCATTTTGGCGTTCATACCCACGTTCTGGATGTTTCCAGAAACAACCACGTTGTTCTCCCTGACCATGTTTATGGCATTCTTCCTCTATTACCGATCACGGAGAGACACATTGGGCGTTCCTCCTTTGACGCATATTATCACTCTTCTCCTTGTGAGCTCCTTGTCCATGCTTGGCTTGTTGATTGTCGCTTGGATTGGGTATGTCAGTATCGCCGGAGACTCAATTGTCGATGCGCTTGCGTTCCTTCCTTTGGTGTTCCTTCAACCCTTCGTCCTCATCTTCTGGCTGTCTTTAACAGGCTGTCTTGCCATTTGGCTGTACTACCGACCTCGTCGTTCCGCTCGTGTTTCCTAAGCAGGACAAGCACGGTTGATCTTTTGCCGCTTTCCCAAGCATTTTCGTATTTGACCCGGTTCAGGAATATCCCTAGAATCGCATCCCATGCTCCATGAACTGAAGCCAGCACCGGGTTCAACGAAGCGCCGCATCCGCGTCGCACGCGGCAACAGCGCCGGCGGCGGCACCACGGGCGGGCGCGGCACCAAGGGGCAGCAGTCCCGTGTGGGGAAAGGGCGCCGGTTGGGGTTTGAAGGGGGGCAGACGCCGCTCCTGCGCCGTCAGCCCAAGATGGGAGGTTTCCGGCAACCGCGCCGCGTACGCTACGAGGTTATCAATCTGGATATCCTGGAAGCCAAATTGGCCGCCGGAACATACGACGTGCCCCAACTTCGGGCCGCGCGCATCGTCCGCACCGGCCATCCCGTCAAGCTCCTCAAGGGAACCTCCCTCACCAAGGCGTTCACCCTCGCCGTCCATGCCGCCACCGGCGGCGCCCGGCAGGCGGTGGAAGGCGCAGGGGGCAAGGTGCAGATCGTGAAGCTCTCCTAATCTTGCTTCATCTGTGCCTTCCAGTCGGTTATACTTTCCCTTGGAGCAGCTGTCAGCTTCACGCTATCAGCTATAAGAAACGCAACTGATTGCTCGTCCGGCGTCCCCTTCGCTTCCACTCATACGTATGTTCCGTTATCTCCAACAGCTCTGGCGCTCCGAGGATCTCCGCAAGCGCATCGTGTTCACGGTCGGGCTCCTCTTCCTCTACCGCGTCGTAGCGCATATCACCGTGCCGGGCACGGATCCCACGGCGCTCCAGCAGTTCCTCTCTACGCGCGGCGCCGCCGGTGCCATCGGCATCTTCGCGGCTCTCACGGGAGGCGCCATCGACAACTTCTCCATCGTCATGCTCGGGCTCTCGCCTTACATCAACGCCTCCATCATCGTCCAGCTCTCCACCGTCATCTTCCCCAAGCTGGAGGCGCTCAGTAAGGAAGGCGTCCAGGGGCAGCAGGAACTCAACCGCTACACGCGGTGGCTCACGCTCCCCCTCGCGTTCCTCCAGAGCTACGGCTTCCTCATCCTGCTCAGCCGCGGGCTGGGTGGCACGCAGCTGGTGGATACGAGTTTCCCGTACGTGCTCGCCCCCATGATCTTCGTCACCGTCGGTTCCCTGTTCCTCATGTGGCTCGGCGAGCTGATCACGGAGAAGGGGATTGGCAACGGCTCATCGCTCCTCATCTTCGCGGGCATCGTGACGGGCATTCCCTCCACGGTGAGCTCGCTGCTCCTCTCCGGCGACACCAAGGCGGCCGCTTTCACGTTCTTCGCGCTCGTCTCCGTGGGGATCCTCATCGCCGTCGTGCTCTTCACCGACGCCCACCGCCTCATCCCCATTACGTACGCCAACCAGGGCGCGGGACGCGGCGTGCAGGGCAGCATCCCCATCCGCCTCAATCAGGCCGGCATGATTCCCATCATCTTCGCCATCTCCCTCGTCACCTTCCCGGCCGTGCTCGCGCAGTTCATGCAGACGGCACCCAAGCTCCAGTGGGTCGTCTCCTTCATCAACACGTACCTCAACTCCCAGAACCCCAGCATCCCGTACATCATCGCCTACTTCCTCCTCGTCATCGGCTTCACGTACTTCTACGTGTCCGTCACCTTCAAGCCCACGGACGTGGCCGAGACCATCCAGAAGCGCGGCGGCTTTATCCCCGGCGTGCGCCCCGGCCCCCAGACGGCCAAGCTCCTTGAGCGCACGAGCAACCGCCTCAACCTGTGGGGCGGGCTCTTCCTCGCCATCGTGGCCATCATCCCGCTCCTCTTCACCAAGTACACCACGCTCTCCTCTTCCGACCTCATCATCTCCGGCTCGGGGTTGATCATCATTGTGGGCGTCGTGATGGAACTCATCCGGCAGGTCAATGCGCAGATGTTGGCGCATGATTACGAGAAGCTTGTATGATGCCTCCACGCAATGAAGGACCGGCTGCAGATGTTGTTGAACTCTATAAGGTGCAAGACGCAGCCGCATTGCTGCGAATTGGAGCCCGATCTGCATTTCTTCGGGCGAGCGTTGCCGATTTGAAAAAAGATAGGCTCAAGACTAGTTAAGAGGGTGTTTTCGGATGAGAGACAGAAGAACAGTATACACGTTTTTCTTGCGATGATTGAATCTCCATTCACATTCCTTCAGGTGCAGGTGGAAGGTCTGTTTGTGAATGCCTTTGAGACGATGTAGCCGGACTTTAGCGAAGCTCCAGAATGCCTCGATGCCGTTGATGTGTGACCTTCCACGAACGAACTCACTCTTGCCATGGTGCACCCTG
>CAZCWV010000114.1:0-3236 GCA_964502425.1 uncultured Candidatus Peribacteria bacterium
ATCCTTGGCCTTCTTGAGGTCAAACGCGTACACGCTTTCCTCCTCCCAGCGCTTGCGCCACTTTGCTTCGGTTTCCGTGGGGTTGTAGGGCTTCGGCATGGGGAGAGCATACCTTTCTTGTCCTCGTTTGCGCAAAGGGATGCGGAAGCCTCTACATCGATACCGACAATACCTGGCTGCTTATATTTTATGAATAGAGTATCGCAACTGGGAAAGCTCTGCAGGAATAGAAAGATGCCGAAACATTTATGTTTCCACAAAGGCATGCTAAAAAGAGAGGAGCGACACCGCAGTCACTTGCACGGATCCGTGAACGGCGTATAAGCCACGCGATGGACTCCGAAGATTTTGAAAACAGGCTTGACAGTAGTCAGACCGCTCAACAACCTCGCGAGGGCCAGAAGGATATGACTCCGGATGAGGTTCATCTCATAGAAGAACAAAGCGCACGAATGGCCATGCAAATCCGGCAGTTGATGGAGAATGTCATACTAAGCCCTGAATATTCCAAACAACTTGAAAAACTGCAGCAACGCCTTCAATCCCCCGCCCTCCAAGAACAGCAACAGGCCATCAATGAGGCCTGCGAAATCTTCGAGCGCAGCAGTGCGCCAATCCCTTCACCAAGTAGCCCACTACCCTCAACGGACGAACAGCAGGAGAAACAAAAGGTCCGCACGCACATCCGCTGGATGATCCGGCGTGACATGCCGGAAGTCCTCGCCATCGAAGCCGAGGGCTTCGAATTCCCCTGGCTGGAGGATGATTTCATCCGCTGCCTTCGACAACGCAATTGCATCGGCATGGTCGCCGAGCACGATGACCGAGTGGCGGGCTTTATGGTTTACGAGCTGAACGGGAACCGCATCCAGGTACTTAATTTTGCCACTGCTCCCGAGATGCGCCGCCGGGGCGTGGGGGCGCAGATGGTCAGGAGACTCATCGGAAAGCTCTCCGCCCAGCGCAGGACACGCATTCTCCTCGAAGTCCGCGAGACGAACCTCTCTGCCCAGCTCTTCTTCCACGACAATGGTTTCCGCGCGATTTCGATCCTGCGGGACTACTACGAGGATACGCCCGAGAACGCGTACCTCATGCAATATTTGGCATCGCACGCCACGTCACATGTCGACAGTGAGGACACCATGGAACTCTTTGAGCCATTCTTCACAGACCATGATATACCTTTCCTCCCGCCTTCTACGTCGTTCGAACCTCTAAAACTCTGGACCCCTGCACAAGATAATCATGACGATAACGACTACGAATCCGCCTGCTGAAGCCATTTCTACGCACGTAGGCCGCCGAAACGTGTTACACTGCAGGTATGGCTCGATTGCCCGTTGTCGCCATTACCCTTCGGCTCCTCAGCCTTCCCCTTTCTACCGATACAATCTGACGTGCATCCCAGTGGGCAGGTTAATATCGGCTTCGTCGCTCAGGGCGAGAGGTGGGGATTCCTCCATTCTCAAACGTATGCCTAAACTTCCCGTTGTAGCGGTCATCGGCAGGCCGAATACCGGCAAATCCACGCTCTTCAACAGCCTCGTCCGCAGGCGGGTTGCCATCGTGAGCGACGTGCCGGGGACCACGCGGGACCACATCGCCAGCAAGGTGGAAGGAAAAGGAACGCCGTACCTTTTGCTCGACACGGGCGGGATGGGGGGCGGAACTACGGATAAGGACTTCGAGGAAGACGTCCACGCCCAGTCCCTGCTCGCGCTGCGGCACGCAGACCTCATTCTCTTCATCGTCAACGGCAAGGAAGAAATTACGCGGAGCGACCGCGACATCGCGCAACTCCTGCGACGGAAGACGAAGAAGCGCATCCCCGTCCTCCTCATCCTCAACAAGTGCGACAACGAGGACGCAGCGGAGGAAGCCGGACGTAGGTTCCATGAGCTTGGCATCGGCGACGAAGTCCTCCCCATCAGCGCACTCAATAACCTGGGCACGCTGGAGGTCCGCCGTGCCATCGACCGCCGTCTTCAAGCGTTCCATCCGGAAACCCCCACCCAGGCCGCGACGACGACAGTCGATGCTAATGCTGAATCGGCTTTGGAAGAACCAGCCGTGCCGCGCATCGCCATCGTGGGGAAACCGAACGTGGGGAAGAGCTCACTCATCAACGCGCTGATGTCCGATGCGCAGCGTGAGCAATCCCCTCGCCTCGTCTCCGACATCCCCGGAACGACGCGGGACACTACGGACACCGTGATCCTCCACGAGAAACAGGAGTACCTGTTCGTGGATACCGCGGGGCTCAAGCGCCACGCAATCTACCGAACGGCGAAGGACGGACGCGGGATCGAAGGGGACACGGTCCTGCGAACGATACAGGCGATTGAGGATGCGGATATCGCGGTTGTGGTGCTCAACGCATCCGAACCCATCTCCCGACAGGACAAGAACATCGCGGGTCTGGCGATTGAGGAAGGAAAAGGGATCATTCTCCTCCTGAACAAGATCGATCTCCTCACGCGGGAGCAGCGCGCGGAGAAAGTGGCCGAGATCAACCGGGAGTTCCCCTTCTGCCGCTTTGCGCCGGTGATCGGCGTCTCCGCGACGACGCGCGAGAACATCCCCAAAATCTTCGGCGTGATCCGCATGGCGCACCGCAACCGGTACCGCCGCTTGCCCACGCGCGAACTCCAGCACTGGATCAAGGACCAACTCTACGGCAAACCCCTCGGCGCCGTCACCACAACCAAGCACGTCACGCAGGCAGACGAAATACCCCCGACATTCGTCCTCTTCGTCCGCAACCCCAAGCAGGTCAAAATCAGCCAGTTGCGGTACCTCGATAACCGCCTGCGGGAGACGTTCGACTTTTCGGGAACACCGGTCCGGTGGGTGACGAAGGGGCCTCGCGATCGTTAGTTCGTTCTTTCGTTTTTTTGTTATTTCGTAATCCCGGAGAGGGCGCTCTGGACTGCCACGCGAAATAACGAGAGAACGAATCAACGAAATAACGAAGTGTTCAGCCGCGGCCTTTCTTCAGCCTCCTCGTCCTATCGTCCTCCTGTATGGGGATCGGGAACACCTTTATTGCCATCTCCAGCTTGTCCATGAGCTTCACGGGGTCGGAGTCCATAACGAGATTCGGCGGCATTTCGCGCGAACAGAGCTGCACCACGATGTGCTCGATGGAATTACTGATGCCGCCCGTATCCGTGAGGACGCCGATTGGCCGGCCTTCGTCGTACGCAATAGTGAACTCGTTGAGCGTACCGATG
>CAZCWV010000114.1:3246-3607 GCA_964502425.1 uncultured Candidatus Peribacteria bacterium
CCCCGCCGATGATGACGATGGCGTCCGTGGATCGGATATTGATGACGTCGCGCTCCATGAAACCCATCCCCGTGTAGAGGACCATATCGTGCGTGAGGGGAGACTGGTACTCATTGACGTGCTGATGCCTGGAGAACGCTGGCGAAATTCCTACGGAAAATCCTCCCTCTTCCTGCGCCCCGAGGAGCGCGTCGTTGGGTAGACCGGGGCAAGCCCCATTAATGAAAATGTACCCGCGCCGCCCGATCTCCCGCCCGAGCTGACGAGCCCTTTCGCGCACACGCTCGTCTTTGGTGTGCGGCCCGCTCGCGGAACCCAGGACGCCTATCTTTAGCTTGTGCTGCGTTTCCATAAGGGCTTG
>CAZCWV010000115.1:0-3521 GCA_964502425.1 uncultured Candidatus Peribacteria bacterium
ATGTCCATCGGCGCGCCGGAGGTGATCTGCCGCAACGAGAAGCGCATGCTCCAGGAAGCGGTGGACACGCTCCTCAACAACTCCGCCCGCGCGGGCAAGACCCTCTTCACCGCGGGGGACCGCCGTAAGCTCCGTTCCCTCTCGGACATGTTGAAAGGTAAGCAGGGACGCTTCCGCCAGAACCTCCTCGGCAAGCGCGTGGACTACTCCGGACGCTCCGTCATCGTGGTGGGCCCGCACCTGCACATGAACCAGTGCGGCCTTCCCAAGGAGATGGCCATGAAGCTCTTCAAGCCGTTCGTGATCGGTTCCATCATCCGCCGCGAGCTGGCGCACAACGTCAAATCCGCGGAACGGCTCGTCCAGGACGGGGCCAAGGAGGTGTGGGACATCCTGGAGGAAGTGATCAAGGACAAGTACGTGCTCCTCAACCGCGCGCCCACGCTGCACCGCCTCGGCATCCAGGCGTTTCGTCCGCTGCTCGTGGAAGGGCTGGCCATTCAGCTCCATCCGCTCGTCTGCGCCGCGTTCAACGCCGACTTCGACGGCGACCAGATGGCCGTGCACGTCCCGCTCTCCGTCAAGGCGCAGCAGGAGGCCGCGCGGCTCATGGCCGCGGGCAACAACGTCCTCAAGCCGTCCGCCGGCGAGCCGATCATCAACCCGATCCAGGACATGGTGGTGGGATGCTACTTCCTCACACGCATCCACGACGGCAAGAAGGGGGAGGGCATGGTCTTCAGTTCCCCGGAGGAGGCGGAGATGGCGTACGACAACGGCGTGACACATCTGCAAGCCAAGATCAAAGTGCGCGTGCCCGTCACGTTCCCCATGCTTCCCGGAGAGGGGGAGGAAGCTCCGGCTACGGAGATTCTGGAGACATCGGTCGGCCGGCTCAAGTTCCAGGCGATTGTTCCGCCGCAGCTCGGGCTCATCAACAAGACGATGAAGAAGAAGGACCTCAGCGACCTCATCGCCATCGCGCTGGAGAAAGTCGGGCGCGAAGAGACCGTGGCGTTCGCCGACCGCGTCAAGAACCTCGGGTTCGATTTCGCCACCATCTCGGGCATCTCCATCGCCTCGGAGGACATCCTCGTCCCGGTGGAGCGCGGCAAAATTCTGGAGGATGCCAACGAGAAGATCCGTCTCATCAACAACTTCTACTGGAAGGGGATGGTGACTGCGGACGAGCGCTACAACCACGCCATCCGCATTTGGAGCCATACGAAGAACGAGGTGACCAACGCCATGGTCCGCGAATTCCTGAAGCATGAAGAGAACGACATCACGTACGTCATCGACTCCGGCGCGCGTGGCAACTGGGGACAGGTGACGCAGCTGGCGGGGATGAAGGGTCTCGTGGCCAACCCGTCCGGCCGCACCATCGAGCTGCCGGTGCAGAGCAGCTTGCGCGAAGGGTTCTCCGTTCTGGAGTACTTCATCGCCACGCACGGCGGACGCAAAGGGAAGTCCGATACCGCCCTCAAGACCGCCGAGGCCGGCTATCTTACGCGCCGTCTTGTGGATGCCGTGCAGGACAACATCATCCGCGAGGAGGATTGCAACGGGGAGGCTGGACACACGATCACACACGCCGAGTCCGACCGGATCGGCGAGAAATTCGAAACCCGCATCTTCGGCCGGACCTTGGCGAAGGACGTCAATGGGGAGGACGGCAAGGTGCTTGCCAAGCGCGACCAGGAAATTGACAACGTGCTCATCCAATCACTCAAAGATCACCACATTGATGCGGTCACGCTCCGCTCGGTGATGACTTGCCGCACCCGCGGCGGCATTTGCCAGAAGTGTTACGGGCGCGACTTGGGTGACAACATCACCGTCAAGATCGGGACGCCGGTTGGCATCATCGCCGCGCAGTCCATCGGTGAACCGGGCACGCAGCTCACGATGCGCACATTCCACATGGGAGGGGTTGCCGATACCGCAGATATCACGCAGGGTCTCACGCGCGTGGAGGAACTCTTCGAGGCGCGCAACCCCCGCACCCCCGCCACGCTCTCGGACATTGCCGGTCGCGCGAAGGTCACGCACCAGGGCGGAAAGACCACGGTGCAGATCCTGGCAGAAACGCCGGGAGAGGACACGTACTACATCCCTTCGGGCTACGAGGTTTCGCCCAAGGTGGGGGACAAGATGAAGGAGCGGGCGGTGCTGGCCCGGTCCCTCTCGGACAAGTCCACCATCAAGGTCACCATCCCCGGCGAGGTGGTCTCCATCAACCGCGGAGTCGTCAAGCTCCGCCATGAGGAGAGCCAGGAACGCACGTACGAGTTCGGTCCGCGCGAGTCCCTCCTCGTCAAGACGGGGCAGCTCGTGGAGGGGGGGCAGGCGCTCAACGTCGGCCACTATAACTTGCAGGAGCTCCTGCAGAAGAAGGGGGCGTACGCCGTCCAGAACTACATCGTCACCGAGGTGCAGCACATCTACGCTTCTCAGGGGCAGACCATCAACGACAAGCACCTGGAGATCATCGTCAAGAAGATGTTCTCCAAGGTCCGCGTCATCGACGCCGGTGACACCGAATTCCTGCCCGGCGAAATCGTGGACGTGGGGAACCTCCAGTACGACAACGACCAGGTGGAGAAGAAGGACGGCAAGCCTGCCACCTACGAGCAGCTCCTGCTGGGGATCACCCGGGTGGCGTTGGCGACCGATTCGTGGCTGGCCGGTGCATCCTTCCAGGAGACGATCCGCGTCCTCGTGGAGGCGGCCACCACGCGGCGCGTGGACATGCTCGAGGGGCTCAAGGAGAACGTCATCATCGGGCGCCTCATCCCCACCGGTGAGGTCTACCGCACGCGGTACCTCAAAGAGCATGGGATTATCGAGACGCCGGAAGAAGAGGCCGACGATGCGCCTTCCGCCTGATTCCGACGCAAGATCTTGCGTCGCACCTTTACTTTCCTTCATCTCTTCCGTACCATCTCCCCGCTCCGTCAATAGGATTATCGTCGTCGTAAGGACGCCATGGCATGGCGTCCCTACCCCCTCACCCCCTAACCCGTATGCCTACCGTTAATCAACTGATCCGCAAACCCCGTAAGGACAAGCGCCGCAAGTCCAAGGCGCCGGCGCTCCAGCAGACCTGGAACGCCCTCAAGATGCGCGATGTCCCCCTCCCGCACGGCGCGCCCTTCAAGCGCGGTGTCTGCGTGAAGGTCACTACCATGACTCCCAAGAAGCCGAACTCCGCGCTCCGCAAGATCGCCCGCGTGCGCCTGATGAATGGTTACGAGGTGAAGGCGTACATCATGGGTGAAGGACACAACTTGCAGGAGCACTCCGTGGTTCTCGTCCGCGGCGGCCGCGTGAAGGACCTCCCGGGCGTGCGTTACCACATCGTCCGCGGGATCCTGGATACCGAAGGCGTCCGCGACCGCAAGCAAGGCCGTTCCCGCTACGGCGCCAAGCGTCCCAAATAATAGTGGTCGTAAGGACGCGGCATGCCGCGTCCCATACGACTCCCTCCCACCTCCCCCGCAGCCGCGTCCCATACGACT
>CAZCWV010000116.1:0-3263 GCA_964502425.1 uncultured Candidatus Peribacteria bacterium
CGGCAATCGTTCCACTGGCTTGAGAACAGCAACGCGCAGGAACGGAGCAGGGAGATCCCAAGCACTGACCACGAAGGATACGTTCAGGAGAGCCATGAGTTCCCTGCGTCCCACGATGGTACGCAGCTTCTCCTCGATGGGGATCTTCGCCTGGCTCAGCCGCTCCACCGCCGGCGCCGGCGCGACTTCGCTCCCTACTGCGGCCAAGAGGCGAGCCATCCGCCGCGGCTGGATGGGCTGGTAGAAATCGATGCTCTTCACGCCAATGAGAGCCTGCACATTGGGCACCAGTGCCCCCAGATGAAAAGCCAGCCGCTCCCGTGGATTGTCCGTCCTCACTGATCCCCGCAGGAGATACTCGGCGACGGCGGGCATGATGGGCAGGACGTACGCGTCAGCGACGCCCGTCTGCGCGTAGAGGTCGGCAACGCGTTGCACGGTGCCGGATGCGACGCGCGGATGGTAGAAGAAGAATGGAGGGACGAGCGTGAGCACGACGAAAAGCGCCAGCACGGCGGAGCGTCGCGGCAGCGCAAGCGTCCAGAGCCACGCGCGACGGAACAACATACCGGTCCCGAGGAGACCGAGGAGCGGCAGCAGGAAGCGGGGGGAGAGGGGAACGAAATTCCACACGCTCCGCTCCAGCATCCCCGTAATGACTTGATGGTAGTATTCCAGCGAGAGACCTGACGTGTGAGCGTAGAAACGCGCGTCGAAAATCCCGAAGAGCAGGGAGAGGATGCGATCGCCAAAGAACGCATGCGCTGCCCACAGGACGGCGCCTCCCGCCAGGAAGACCAAACCGACAATGAGGTAGACGTTACCGACGCGCCGCCGCTGGTTGGCCCATGCTCCGCTCAGGAGAGCATCGAAGCCCACGGACACGAGAGTCCCCATGAGGATATTAAAGACGAACAGCCAGCGGATGGGCGCGCGGAGGACGGAGAAAAAGGGCAGGCGGAAGAGCAGCGCATAGAACGGCGAATGCGGCGCTGCGAGCAGCAGGATCGCGCCCATGCCCGCAAGAATCGGCCAGTGCTTCTTCCATCCCATCCACGCCCCCAGAATGCCCATGCCCAACGCCGCAGCGCCGAAGTACATGGCTCCCACCCCACCGGGGAAGAAGGGAAGCTGAACGTAGGGGAAGAGGGCGGTGAGCATGTAGGACGGCTGCAGCGTGCCGGCTGCACTCGCCGCGGCCAGGGAGAACCCTCCCATGCGCTCGGAAAGCTGCACGTACGCGAGCGCTGGAAGAAGTTTTACCAGGCCGACGGCCGTACCGAGCGCGCCCCCCGCGCAGTAAGCGAGGAGCGGACGCAGCCTCGCATGGAGAGGACCATTCGCCCGCCAAGAGAGGAATGCGGCGTGGACGAACAGGGACAGGAGAATGAGGGGGACGAAATTGAAATGCCCCGCCACCCAACCCCACGCAACGGTAGCCGCCAAAAGAAAGGCTGCGCGGAGAGGATGTTGCCGCGCGTCCTGCAGAGCAAGGAGAAGGAGGGCAGTGAAGGGGAAGAGGAGCGGAAAAGCGTTATCCCCGTCCGCCACCCAGAAGAATGCACCCACGAAAACCAGGCCTCCCGCGAATGCGGCACCGGCGGATGCTCCCGCGCGACGCAGCCACAGCGCGAAGAGCCATGCCCCAAGAACGAAGTACAGGTAGCACAGCCAGGCTAGCGTCTGGAACGGATTGAGGAAGAGGCGCAAGAAATGGGCCAGGGGATCAAGCGTCCCATACGTCACAAGCCAGGGAAACCCACGGCCGGCAAAGGGATCGGCAAGGAGAGAGGAGAGTTGGAAACCCTTGAGTGCGCGCAGGGACACGTAGGTGAAACCCAGCGTATCCCCTCCGATATGGATGGACCATCCGAGCAGGAGGCCAAGATAGAGAGGCAAGAACACCAGCGCATATGCAACAAGTGTCAGGAAGAGTTGATGTTGCTGAAGAAAAGCGGATTGCGCCGCCTTGCAGAGAAAGGACCGAGGATAGGAATAAACGGACACTGCCTCTACAATACTGCCAATGCTTCACGGAAAGAAAGTCATCATCGTCATGCCCGCGTACAATGCGGAGAAAACGGTGGAAGCCACCTACCGGAACATTCCGCATGATATCGTGGACGAGGTGATCCTTGTGGATGATGCCAGCCACGACCGGACAGTGGAGGTGGCGAGGAACTTGGGAATCACGGTCATCGCACATGCGAGCAATAGCGGCTACGGCGCGAACCAGAAGACCTGTTACCGCACGGCGATGGAGCACGGCGCCGACGTCGTGATTATGGTCCACCCCGATTACCAGTACGAGCCGCGCCTCTCCTTCGCGATGGGCTCAATGCTCATCGACGGCCCCTACGACGTTGTCATCGGCTCGCGCATCTTGGGAGGCCATGCGCTCAAAGGGGGCATGCCCTACTGGAAGTACGGCGCCAACCGCATCCTCACGTTGATCCAGAATGTCCTCATGGGCGCTAAACTCTCCGAGTACCACACCGGCTACCGCGCCTTCTCGCGGCGCGTGCTGGAATCACTCCAGATCAACAGGAATTCCGACGACTTCATTTTTGACAACCAGATGCTTGCGCAAATCCTCATGCAAGGCTTCGTGGTGGGGGAAATTTCCTGCCCCACCAAGTACTTCCCCGATGCCTCTTCCATCAACTTCCGGCGCAGCGTCCGCTACGGCTTCGGCGTGTTGGGTGTCTCGCTGCGGTTCCGATTGCACCGTATGGGACTTCGCCAACACCTCTTCGCGTAATCGCATGGCCAACTTCCGCCCGCTCAAGCATTACATGTTCTACTGCCTCAGGCGCAGTATGGAAACATATCGGCTCCAAGCGCCCTTCTTGGACGTGGGGTGCGGGAAGGGGGACCTGAGCGCCTATCTGGCGGCATTGGGCTGGAAAGGGACGGCCATCGATTTCTCCGACGAGGCCCTGGAAGAGGCGCGCCGGAACTTACCGCCCTCCTCCCTCGTGGCAATCGAGAAGCGTTCTCTCTTCGAGATGACCGGCCTGTTCCGTACGGTCTTTCTCTGGGATGTCCTGGAGCACATGGAACACGACCGGGACGCCCTGAGGAAAATCCATGGGCTTCTGGAGCCGGGGGGGCATCTCCATCTGGCCGTACCCAGCAATCCCCGCGAATGGCGGTGGGACGATGATTTCTACGGCCACTTCCGTCGCTACACCGCTGACGGCATTCGGCAGGAACTCGACGAGGCGGGATTTGAGACTCTCGCGGTCTGGGGCTTTACCTTT
>CAZCWV010000117.1:0-3222 GCA_964502425.1 uncultured Candidatus Peribacteria bacterium
CGGGGATGCGGATGGTGCGCGCCTGGTCGGCGATGGCGCGCGTAATGGCCTGGCGGATCCACCACGTGGCGTACGTGGAGAATTTGAAGCCGCGCTCCGGGTCGAACTTCTCCACGGCGCGGAAGAGGCCGATGTTCCCTTCCTGAATCAGGTCGAGGAAGGAGAGGCCGCGCCCGATGTACTTCTTGGCGATGGAAACAACGAGGCGGAGGTTGGCTTCTGCGAGCTGCTGCTTGGCTCCAGCATCGCCCTTGCGGATGCGGCGCGCCAGTTCCACCTCCTTCTTGCCGTCAATGAGCGGCACGCGTCCGATTTCGCTCAAATACATCCGGACGGAATCGTTGCTGATCTCCAGAAGGTCGATTTCCCGCTCGCGGCGGCGCTTCTTACGCTCCTCCTCCGAGAGGTCCTTGTCGCTGTCCACGGCAATGCCCGCCATGGCGATCATCTTCATGGCGTCGTCGCCCACGTCTTCGTCCACCGTCTCCACCTTCTCGTCCTTGTCGTCCGCCCCCTCCTCATCATCCGCGCCTTCCGCACCTTCTTCCGTCACCTCCACGATCTTCGTCAAATCCTCCGTGGCATCCGGCTCCGTGACTTCCGACGGCAACTTCCCCTTCTTCTCCCAGATGAGCGCATCCTTGACGTCAATCACCTGGATACCCAACTCCACGAAGAGCGTGTAGATCTCGTCCAGCATGTCCACGTTCTCTTCGGCGTTGGGGACGGCGGCAATGATCTCCTGATGCGTCACGTACCGCTGCTCCCGCCCCTTCTTGATGAGATGCGTCACTTTCTCGGGGAACTTCTTCAAATCGTCATCCGTTGGCTGTGCGATGAATTTACGAGGATGGGAGGCCATAGAAAATCGTCAATGGGGGAATTCCCGCGGGTGGAGTCAGGGGAGAGGATAGAGAAAGATTTCCTCTCTGGGAAGACCAGGCGGCGCAATCAATGCATTGTACCTATTCTCGAACGGACTTGTCGAGAATCTCGTGAGAAAAATCGCCACTTTTGCAGTGATTTCACCTATAAACGACGTTTTGGCCATTTCCATAAGCAGGAAGATCTCCTGGGACGTCGCATTCACTCATTCTCTTCCTCCGTCACAGTACACCATAGTACTATCGCCCATGCTACCCCGTCTTTACATTTTCCAACTGCTCAAGCATTTTCGGAGACAATGGGCCCGCATTCGCGTACAGCCCGCTGCACTGGCAACGACATGGCTGGGAGAGAAAGCATTCGCCCGAGTGCGCTGGGCATTCGGCGTTCAGATACATGCGTGTCAGCTCCTTGCCGTCCGCGACGCGCTTCACAGAAAGTTGAAATGCAACTTTCTCGTCTTCGGACTAGGCGTGGACTCGCCTTTCTGGCTCTCAGCCAACGCTGGAAATCGCACGGCATTTATCGAGGATGACCCCACATGGTTCGCAAGCGTCATGGGAAGCATTGGAAATCTTGAAGCATACCTGGTGTCGTACGGCACGCGTCTCGCCGACTGGCAGCAACTCCTGCGAGAACCAGAGCGTCTCCGTTTTGTACTCCCGCCCGCCATCACGGACACGCGCTGGGACGTGATCCTCGTGGATGCCCCCGCTGGCTATGCTCCGAATACCCCAGGGCGCATGTGCAGCATCCGAGCTGCCAGCCTTCTCGCTGCGCCCGAAGCGGACATCTTCGTCCACGACTATGAACGTGAGGTGGAGCAGGCAAGTTGCGCCGCTTTCCTCGGCACAGCGCAGACATGGAAGGATATTGGCAAACGCAAACGGGTCCTGCGCCATTTTCGCTTTCATTCCTAACCGTCATCCCGCTTTCTTCCGCAACTTGAGGACTTGCTGGTACTGGGTGGTAATGAGCGCTTCTTCGGTGGCATTGTGCGCCGCGCGCGCGGCGACGAGCTTCCTGGCCAGATCCTCCTGCATGCGGGCAATCACTTCGCGGTTAGCCGCAAGGCAGTTCTTTCGGATCTCCCGTACCGCCAGGGATTCCGACCATTCGGCGAGGGCATTCTCCTCGCAGAAGAGAATGAGGAGACCGGCGCGTTCACGATGATCAGGAGGAATCATGAGGGATTCCAGCGTTCCATCCGCCCCCTCGGGCGCTTCCTTCAATGCCGTATAGAGCGCGGCTGCAAAACCGCCTTCAGGGGGGATGAGTTCATCGAGGAGCGGGACGCGCAACGCAGGGTAGAGCACGAAGAGCGCGAGCGCGATTTCCGCTTTCGTGAAGATGAGCCCTCCGTTCTCCGCCACTTTCTGCTCCTGTCGCGGCATCATGACGAACTCCGTGGGAGCCGCCAGCGCCCTCTGCAGGTCATCCTCAAGAGCGGACACCGTGGTATTGAAGACCGTGGCAGCCTTGCGGACGTAGTCCTCCCGTTCCACGGCGAAGGGCAAAGCACGCAGGAGGCCGAGGACCCGCCGCAGGGCTTCGCGTCGCAGGAGCGCATCGGAGAGATCCTGGAGCTTGAGCTGCCCGAGCACGTGGTCGAGGTACGGGATGCCGCCGTTCTCCAGGAGGGTCTTGAGGAGGCCCGGCTCCTGCTGGAGCACGTCGCTCGCATCCTTGTTGGGGAGGAGGATGGACCGCACCGCCACGCCCTGCGCCGAAAGGAGATAATACGCGCGCTCCGCCGCATCCTGTCCGGCGCGATCGGCATCGAAGCACAGGCTCACCGCGTCTACGTACCGCTTGAGCATCTTCACGTGCTGTTCCGTGAGCGCCGTGCCGCTCGTGGCCACGACGTGCGTGACGCCCACCCGATGACACGCGAGGAGATCGAAGTACCCCTCCACCAGGATGGCCGTACGCTTCTCCCGCATTGCTTCACGCGCGAGGTGCAGACCGAAGAGAATGGAAGACTTGTGGTAAAGCACGCCCTCGGAAGAATTAACGTACTTGGCGTCGTCCTCCCCAAGCGTCCTCCCGCCGAACCCCACGATCTGCCCCTGGTGGTCGTGAATGGGGAACATGAGGCGGTGGCGGAACCTGTCGTAGATGCGCTCCTCCTTGAGGTCCTTCTGCACGCCCAAACCCGCAGCAAAAATTTCCTTGCGCGAGAACCCCTTCTTGAGAAGGTGCTCGTACGTGAAGGAGAAGGAATCCGGCGCATACCCCAAGGTGAACTGCTCGATCTGCTCCGCGGGAACGGACCGGGCGACGAGATACGCTCCCGCAGCCTCCGATGTCCGCAACTGCTCACGGTAGAACCGAAGG
>CAZCWV010000118.1:0-3189 GCA_964502425.1 uncultured Candidatus Peribacteria bacterium
ATGATCGTGGAGAATCTTGGCGGGCACATTTCCTTCAAGAGCGTCGCCGGTAAAGGGACGACCTTCACGGTGCGGTTGCCGTTGAAGTGAGTCTGGATCGTCCCAACCGGACGTCGTGCGGAGACACATGCTCCCCAACATCCAAATATAGACAAGATATGTCTATATATTGTATAATATCTATACAAACACACTATGCCCATTTTCGGACACGCCATCGTTTTCTTCCTTTCTGCGAGCGTCATTTGGCTGCTCTCCGGCATTCTCATCGACGCCACGGATGCCGTGGCGAAGCGCTACAACAAGTCCGGCTTTGCCGTGGCGTTCTTCGTGCTGGGCTTCCTCACGTCCATCGGGGAGATAGCCGTTGCCGTAAACGCAACCATAGAAGGGGTGCCGCAGGTTTCGGCGGGGAACCTCCTCGGCGCCTCCCTCGTGATCCTCCTACTCATCATTCCCATCCTCGCGATCCTTGGGGGCGGGATCCCCATGACGAAGACGCTCCTGCCATCCAATGTGGCGCTGCTCCTCTTCATCGTTCTTCTTCCTTCCCTCCTTGCGCTCGATGGAAATGTGACGGTCACGGAAGGCTTTGTCATGCTCCTCCTCTTCGCCTCCCTCCTCTTCCGTATCCAGAAGAAGCGTCCGGCGGAGGAGACGGCGGCGGAGGCGCTGCAAAGTACGGAGCGGGAGCTTCTCCACACGAAACACGCCACACTCTTCGACGGTGCAAAAATCGCGGGTGGAGCGATCCTCATCTTCCTCGCGGGGGGGATCCTCGTGCGCGAGTCCGTGTACTTCTCCGCGTTGCTGGGTATTCCGTACTCCTTCGTCGGGCTCCTCTTCCTTTCCATCGGGACGAACGTCCCGGAGATCGTGATCGCCGTGCGCTGCGTGCTGGGGAGGCACAAGGACATCGCCTTCGGCGACTACATGGGATCCGCCGCCGCCAACACGCTCCTCTTCGGCTTGCTCCCGCTCACCAACGGCGCCTTCACCATCGAGATCAGCGAGATGGCCGTAACTTTCTCCGTGTTCGCCGTGGGTCTCTCGCTCTTCTTCCTTTTTTCGCGCACCAAAGAAATCCTTTCCCGCAGGGAAGGAGTCGTTCTGTTCTCCCTCTACCTCTTGTTCATGGTGATGCAAATCTTCAATGCGGTCCGGCTCTCCGATGCCAGGCTTCCGGAAGAATCCTTGAAACGTGCGGCTCCACAAATGATTCAAATGCAATGAGTATTGGCTGAGCGCTCCACATTCTATTTGTGGGGGAATTTCATGAACTTAGTTCAATTACTTCTTACTGCCGCCAAATGAGCTGTTGTCCCATAGGCTGATCGTTGTATATTTTCACCATGTCGGAATCTCCTCGACAACTCTCTGGCGAAGAAAGGAAGCAGTTGAAGGCTACGCTTCGTACCAAGGTAGGGCTCCCATCGAAAACACTTGGGTACAGCGTACCGAAAGGGCCGATGACACAAGGAGCGCTCGTTACCATGATGCCAAATTCATTGGATGATGCGAGTGTCAGCGTATGTGGCGTGAAGGGGCCCATCGTGCAAAGGGTCCAGGAATTCACAAGGCCAGATGGTACGACTGCAATTGTCCGTTGCACCGCGTTGGCATTGATGGAAATACTCAACTCTCCTGTTCATGTACATGGCAGCACGGAAGAAATGTATTTCATCCTGAAAGGTAGAGGGCAAATGGTGTTGGATGACGCGATAGAACATGTACGGGAAGGAACGGTCATTCATATCCCGCCTGGGGTGGAACATGGTTTGTACTCGGACGATGATCCGCAAACACCAGTGACGGCGGTGTTGTCGTTTTCCCCGCCCATTGCCCCCAAAGAACACCCTGAATTCAGGGATGAAGCTCTCCTTTATGAAGAAACATCCACACGCATTGCCCAATTACGGGATGATATGCAGGCTGCCGAGCAGAGAGCGGAGTGAATGCGAACGAAGCCGGATGGAGCTCCTTATGGGAGCTTATGAGGAACTGAAAACAGCCCACACCGAGGAAGTGGGCTGAGAGAGCTGTTCAGTTGGTGAGATTCTGCTCACCGCAGCGGATGTCACTCACTCACGTAGCTGTATGGCGGGAAATTCATCCCCGTCACTTCGCTGATCTGCTTGCGGAGTTCTTGGCGGTTATACTTGTGGTCACCGTTTTCCACGATGGACAGAATGGTCCCATCCGCCGCCACATGATAGTGGTCCGTATGGGTATTCGTCGCACCGGGAAGCGGGATCAACCACTCGCCGTTTCTCCGCTTGATCGGTTCAGACATGGGCATCACCTCCTTTCTCCTCGGATTACATTTCAAAGAACAGCTCTCGATCCTCAAATCTCGCGATTTGAGCTTTGCATGCTACAGCTCTCTCTCTCTATACTTGTCAAGAGATGGAATCCTTGGAGCCTATCATCGGCAATTCCCATATTCGTGGGAAGTATTTCCTGCCCGAGGGTGCAGTTCTCGATTTTCCATGGAGAAAGACTACATTTGTTGATGCGCAAATTTCCGGTGGGAGTATGAATTGCTCCTTGTTTGAGGAGTGCGTTTTTCAGAACACGACATTCGAAAATATTTATCTTGAGCATGTTGATTTCGTCCGCTGTCACTTTGAGAATTTCAAGATCATCGATTGCAGCCGGGAGGGGATGGAAATGCGGGAGTGTACGGGCAATCCTCCCACATTGATCGGCACCAAAGCGCCTCGTCCGGGTTGGGAAGACAAAACACTTCCGCCGGGATGGGGTCCGGAAGCGGATGGAACCCGGCGGTAAGGTTACGCCGCGGAGCCGTATGGCGATTGGCTAAAGATGCTTCTTTGCGAATGCCCGGCCGGAATGAGATTTGAGATATCGTTCAAATGCTTCCGCTTTGCTTCTTTCGTCAAATGAAATACTCGTCATCAATTTCTATGGCTTGAACTTGTTGGTGTGGACACTTTTCCCTTCGTTGTGTTCAGCGAATCGCCGTTCGATGTCATCAGTCACGCCAACGTACTTGCGCTCAGGATCGGTTTGGGATTGAAGAATATAAACAATATGCATGACAGAAGTATGGCTCTGCCCGGCTTCGTCCGGCTACGCTGGGGCATCCTTGACCTCCCACCATTATTACGAACCGGATTCATCCCGGCGTAGTTCGCTTGAGCGGAGCGAAAGCGAACGAAGCCGGAT
>CAZCWV010000119.1:0-3157 GCA_964502425.1 uncultured Candidatus Peribacteria bacterium
CCAGGGGATTCTTGATCCCCCGCTGCTCGTCCACGGCGTACGCCTTGGGCTCGATGTGCAGGATGCGACGGTTGGCGGGAATGGAGATGGCCTGGGCGGCATCGAGGACGCGCGCGATGTCTTCCACCGTGATCTCCGCACCGGAAATGGCGATCACCCCGCGGCTGTCGAAGGACTCGATGTGGGAACCGCTGACGCCCACGAAGACGTGGTTCACGGGAACGCCCGCCATGCGCTCGGCATCCTCTAAGGAGGAGATGATGTTGTGGATGAGTTCCTCCACGTCAATCACGTGCCCCTTGCGCATCCCGAGGGAAGGCGAGAGGCCCACCCCGATGACGTTGGGGATGCGGTGATCGCTGTCGGCGCCGTCCACGACGGCAATCACGGTCCGAATCTTTGCGCTGCCAATGTCCAGACTGGCGAGCACGCGTTCCTTAGGCATAACAGGGGTGAGGGAAACCCGCGGTGGAGACGGCGTCTTGAGCGCAGGAGAAAACGGTGAGAAGTCTAACGGGGCTCGCATGAGCCACGCAAGTAGCTTATGACTATCTTTCGTGTTCAGGAAGCCACGAGTTGAATACATATTCTATCCGGCTTTTTCGTGATGGGGCAGGTTTGAAACAAAATATGTGTTCATCGGGATAGCTATGCTTTTTGTGATGAATACGAATTGTGAACGTATTTCCCTCTCTCCCAACCTCTCTCCGGGGGAGAGAGGCGTTATCCCACACGCAAACATGTCCAACAATGATGAGCAGGATCTTGGACGAAGCGAGGGGCGTTCCGTCCTTCAATACGTCCTGCACCTGAAGCGACGAGTGGAACGGAGAAAACAGAGAAACATGCGCCCCTCCCCCCTCGGGGGAGGGCATGGGAGGCAGGTTGAGTGGGGGGAGAGGGAGAAACACAAACAAAACAATCAGAACAGCGACATCTGCTTCTTCTCCTGCGGTAACGCGCCTCCTGCTTCCACTGGCCCCATCGACTTCATTGAAATGCTTTTCCTACGATTTGGCGTATCTGTTGCATTGTCACGCCTTGCCGCTCAAGAAGTACACAATCAACTCCACTTCGAAAGCGAATAAATCCACATGCCAATTCCAATATGCCTGGTCCCCCGGCACTATCGCTTGGAATAAACTGCAGAAGCTCCAACTCGATGAATTGCCGTAATGTTGACCTATCGGTACCACGAATGAGAATTCCGTACACCGCTTCCACATACTGACACGTTTCTTCCATGAGCCTATGAAGCACGCGTGGATACTCTGGAGAATCTGGAGGGGGAATGATATTCCGCTGCATCCTTCGGTATTCCTCCGACGTGTATGTACGGCCTTTGTCCCAAATTATTTTTTCCATGCACATGACTAGAAGAGTGACATCTGCTTCTTCTCCTGCAGTTGCTTCTCGGGCGCCAGCGCCTCCCGCTTCCACCGCCCCACACCGTACGGCGACTGTACGAGTGATTGGAGCCTCTTGATGAGCGCCACGAACTCCACCTCCCGGAAGAATTCCTCCACGGGCGCCACGGGAAGATCCTTGAGCGTGATCTCCTCCAGGGAACACGGCAGCGGGATGTCACAGACAAGTTGGGCCATGTGCTCGCAGAAGAAAGCCTGCTCCCGGTCCTTCTCAAGCTTGGCGCGCACCGTGGGTTTGATCTCCGCGATGTGGTCGTAGATACCCTGGAGCGTCCCGTACTGCTGGAGGAGCGCCGCGGCCCCCTTGGGCCCTATGCCCATCACGCCGGGGAGGTTGTCGGAAGCATCACCCACGAGCCCTTTATAGGAAGCGACCTGGTCCGGACGGATGCCGTACTTGGCCTGTATCTCCGCGGGGCCGAGGTACTCCGCCTGTTGGTACCCTTTATGGGGGATGGCGATCCGCACGCGATCGGAAGCAAGTTGGAACGCATCGCGGTCGCCGGTGACGATCGTGACGCGCCAGCCGGCCTCCTCGGTGGTTCGACCGCGCTCACCACCTGCGGCCGCCACGGCATACGTCCCCAGAAAATCATCCGCCTCGTACTTCAGGTCGGAGATCGCGCGGAATCCGAAGGCGTCGACCATCGCCATGATCCGCGGAATCTGGAGGTAAAAGTCGTCAGGGGTCTCCGCCCTCCCCTCTTTATAGGTCGCGTTCTCCTGGTGGCGGAACGTCTCCTCGCCGGCATCGAAGCAGAAGAGAAGGGCATCGGGCTGCTCCTTTGCGAGGATCGCGAGGACCATGGACGCCACGCCGTAGACGGCATTGGTCTGCTCCCCTTTGGACGTCTGGAGCGTACGCGGAATGGCGTAGTAGGCGCGGTACATTAGATGATGACCGTCAATGAGGACGAGGTGCTTCATGGAGAGGTGGCAGGTTAGCAGGTTACAGGTTAGCAGGTTACAGGTTTCAGGTTTCAGGTTTCCGTTTCAGGTGCATTTTCATCGCTTTCCTGCAACTTGCTAACCTGCAACTTGTAACTAGTATGTCAAGTATAGTTATCTACTCAAAACTCCACTTTTCCGCTATACTTAGGGGCTAAACACATATCAACCATGCATCCCCTCCTCCCTGCCTTCGACCCCCTCATCGCACGGAAATACTCCGTGGGAACGGTGGATCAGAAGTCCCACAACAAGACGGCGCTGCAGCGGAAACTCGGGTGGCCGGCTGAACCACGGCGGCCCATGGTGACCCTGCCGCTCGGCATGACGGATGTTCTGGGAGGCGCGCTCTTCCTGGAAACTCTGCCGGGCATCCTCAGCCTCCCCGTGGAAATCCTGGTGTTGGGGAAGGGATCGGAGAAGTACGGCGCCGCCTTCACCAAGCTCGCCAAGGAACAGCCGCACCGCGTGCACATCGTCGCCGAAAAGGAAACCGAGATCCACACGATGTATGCGGCGGCGGACCTGGCGCTCTTCCTCACGCAAACATCGGAGCGGGAGGAGATGGAGATTTGTCTCCGGTACGGCGTCGTCCCCGTTGCCCCGGAAGGGGCGGCGACGCTGGACGACTACGACCCCGTGCAGGAGACGGGCAACGCATTCCTCTTCGGTTCCCCCACGCCGTGGAACGTATTCGCCCAGCTCGTCCGTGCGATGGAGACGTACAAGTTCCCCTACGACTGGCGCACAATCCAGCGCCACGGGATGGAAACGTCGACGCA
>CAZCWV010000120.1:0-1708 GCA_964502425.1 uncultured Candidatus Peribacteria bacterium
TGGCGGGGGCGGGGGACGGCTGGGGATTGGATTCCGAGACGGGAGCGGGGGACGGCTGAGGATTGGATTCCGAGACCGGAGCGGGTGAAGGCTGAGGGTTGGATTCGGATACCGGAGCGGCGTCATGTACGGCTTTCCCTTCATTGTTCTGCGTCGCTTGTTTCTTCTTGAGGGCATCCCGTAGCGCTTTGATCCGATCCTGTCGTTCCTCCCTGATGTTCTTCAGCGCCTCTTTCTTCTCCTCCCTGATCTTCTTCAACGCCTCTTGCTTCTCCTCCCGTATCTTCCGCAGTTCCTCTTTCTTCTCTTTCGTAATCGCTTTCTGTTCTTCTTTCCTCTCCTCCATGATCGCTTTCCGTTCCTCGTTCTTCTCCCGGACCGCTTCATGGCGTTCCTCCAGTAGTACTTTCTTCTGCTCCTTGTTTTCCTCTTTCACTTCCCTCCGTTCCTCCGCGGCATTCCGTATCACTTCCTGCCGTTCCTCTTGCCGCTGCTGAGTCTCCGTTCGCCTCTCCCCTTGATCTACTTGGAGGATGTCTTCATGTTCCTCCGTCCGTGTCTGGGTGGTGGTTTCCTCTGCCTGTCGCGTTGTTGGTTGAGGTACCGTGACGGCCGCCGGCGCCATTGGGCGGAGGGTGTCCATGGGCGCGACCTGTGCCAGGTAGGATTGGCTCGTGGTTACCGCGAGGGAGACGGCGGAAGCCATGAATCCTACGGCGAGGAGGTGGAGTCTGATCGGGGGGTTCATAGGTGGATGGGTATGGGTTTAAAGGAAAGAGCGGGGATGGGGCGAAAAGAGTGGATTAGTTGCCTAAGGAATCATTCTTCATCTCCGCTTCCTCCTCCTCGGCATCCTCCAGTTCAAACTGCAGGTCTTCCAGGCGGTCTTGGGCTTCCTCCAACATCGTTTCCTTCTCCTCCTCCATCTCTTCCAGGAAATCCTCCTTATCCGCCTGCGCTTCCTCGATGCGGTCCTCGAGGTCACTGCGCTTGTCTTCATCCTTCGTCGTCTCGAGTTGCTTGGTCCACTTGGCGATCTTCTTATCGAACCTCTTCACTCTCCGCGCGATCGTCTTCTCGAATTTCTTCTCGATCCTCGTGATCATCTTCTCCGCCATCTTGATCTCTTTCTTCATCTGGTCCACGCGGCTGGGTCCGTTCATAACGGGTCCGTAGTTCATCGGTCCGGAACCCATGGGGTTCACGCCGTAACCGGAAGTCTGCATGGAATTGCCCGTGGGCATCATTGGTTGTTGGGGACTCATGGGGGTCATCGGTTGCTGTGGCGCCCCCCACTGCTGTTGCATGCCGCCGCCCTGCCACCCCTGCTGCTGGCCTCCCTGCGTTGTATTGACGGTCCAGCCGCCGTCCTGCTGCTCTTGCGGCGCGATCCATTGCTGTCCTTGGCTCTGCTGGGATCCCTTGCCGTAGCTTTGCGGGTTCATCGCTCCTTGTGGCGCCATGCCACCCTGTTGCTGCTGGTTCGGTTGGTTTGTGGGGGAGGGGGACTGGATGCCGTATTCCTGTGCGCGGTATATCCTCCATCCTTGGGCGTCGCAGACGGCGGGATTGCCCTCCCAGTTCGCCGTTCCCGGCTCGAAGCAGACATCCCGGCCTCCACTGGTGTTGATCGCTTGGATAATGGTTTCCCGCGTCAAATCCGCGGCTCCCGTCGGGGGCTGTTCGGGAGAAGCGGGTGCGGCCGGGG
>CAZCWV010000120.1:1749-3138 GCA_964502425.1 uncultured Candidatus Peribacteria bacterium
TTGCCCGCCGTTACGGCAAGGGTCATGGCGGATGCCGCAAAGACCGATGTGAGTACTTGCATCCGAACAGGTGTTTTCATATGGAACGGGGAATGGGATGTGTTTGTAGTATTATACAATTTAATTTAGATTTTGGCAATTAACAAAATAATGGCTTATCATAAACAAAAAAGTATATTCCTGATCATTTGAATCGGTCTTTCTCTCCTCTTAAGGCAGATTGCAGGGGAAGGTCGTTTCCTCTCTGGAAAGATGGCTCGCACTTCTTATCTTCCACGATGATGTGCCGCGCGAGCCAGTCGCTGGCATACGCTACGACGCGAGGGAAGAGTTCGGCGACATCCGCATCCGGTCGTTCCATGGCTTCTATGAACGTGGCGATCTGTACACGGAAATCGTCGTGCATTTTGGCGTGGTCTTTGCGGAGCGGCGCGCGGTAGCGTTCCAGGTACTCCTCTTCGGTGGCGAAATGGTAGAAGGCGTAGTCGTTGAGGGAGCGGAGGAGCATGCGGGCTTTCGTGGCGGGAATTTTCCTTCTCGACGCAAGACTTCCTGCGGCATTAATGAGCTTGAAGAATGCTTGGTGCTGCTCATCGATGTGTCTGAGGCCGACACTGTACCGTGGTTGCCAGAGGAGTATTCCAGACATGCAAAAAGAGAGACTGGAAAAGTATACACTTCCTTGGCTCAAGCGGCCTCACTCAGTCGTCTTCCCATCAAACTCATCCGTCTTGTCGTTGAGCGCGTCCGCCTTCGTGCGGTGCACCACGCCGTCCCGGTGCTCGGGAGGGGAGTAGATCGTGTAGAGCTTGAGGTCCGACCCCCCGGATGTATTGATGATATTGTGCCGAGCGCCAGCGGGGATCACGATGCCGTCATCGTCCTTCACCGGATGCTCCACACCGTCGAGTACTGCTTTCCCTTCCCCCTGCTCGATGCGGAGGAACTGGTCCAGCGTGTGCACCTCCTCGCCGATCTCCTCCCCGGGCTTGAGGCACATGAGGACGAGCTGGCTGTGCTGGGCGGTGTAGAGGACGCGGCGGAAATCCGTGTTCTCCTTCGTGACCTGGTCGAGATTGGTGATGTATCCGCGCATGGGGAACATGGTACCTGCAAACGGCATGCGTGTCATGCGCAAGCTGCCGAGGGTAATCACCCTATCGAGATAATCTGTTTACGCGTTCTCCATCCGATGGCCTGCATCCGTTTCCACTGCAGCGCATCCTCGGCCGGTTCCGTTTCATCATCTTCATGCGCCTCGCCTTTCGCGCGTCGGTGTATCTTTTTCCTGGCTTCCCGTCGCATTCCATCATCTGCTCCACTCAGCCGGCGTCCGGTCCGGTGCGGCAGCCAGAGGGAGGGCAGGCGCATCGTCGGGGAGCTTTCCCG
>CAZCWV010000121.1:0-1692 GCA_964502425.1 uncultured Candidatus Peribacteria bacterium
TTGGTCGCGCATGTACAGGCGCATGGCTACGAGCACTTGATCGTTGCGGCTCCGGCCGGCGTGGATCTTCTTCCCGGTATCGCCCAATGCGGCGGTCAGCCGGTTCTCGATGACCGTATGGCAGTCTTCGTCCCGGCTCGTGATCGTCACCTTTCCCTTCGCGGCATCCTTCCGTATCGCCTCAAGTTCCCGTACGAGTTGGGACGCCTCCTTCCGCGTGAGGATGCCGATGGAATGCAAGCCCCGTGCGTGCGCTTTGCTCGCGGCAATGTCGAAAGGGAGAAGGACGGCGTCCAGGAGCGGATCTTCCCCCACGGTGTACCTTTCCACGTTTTCGTGGAGCGGCTGCTGCCCGTGCTTTTGCCAGAGTTTACCCATGATGCACGCTGTACGCCGTTTTCTGGGCGAGGGTATAGAGTTCGATGAAGCCCGCCGAGGCGTTCTGGTTGAACCGCGCGTTGCGGTTGAATGTCGCCAGGTCGGCATTGAAGAGCGAGTTCGGGGACGCTACCGCCACCACGTCGGCATTGCCCTTGAAGAGCCGTACCGTGGCGGTGCCCGTAACGTATGCGTTCGCCGCGTCCTGAAAGGCATGGATGGCGTCCATAGTCGGCTCAAACCACTTCGCACCATAGCACAGGTATGCCCACTTCTGGTCGATGAGGCTCTTCATCTCGTTCAGGTCCCGCGTGGAGACGAGCTTCTCCAGGTTGAAGTGCGCTTTTGTGAGGATCCGGGCGCCGGGACTCTCGTAGATTCCCCGCACCTTGAGGCCGATGAGCCGGTCCTCGATGAGATGTTCGATGCCCACGCCGTTCCGCGCCCCGGCCGCGTTGGCATGTTCAACCACCTCGCGGATGGACATCGCTTGCCCGTTCCAGGCCACCGGGATGCCTTGTTCGAACGTGATGTCCACGTCCTCCGGTTTGTCGGGGGCTTTGCCCGGGTGGACGCACACTTGCAGGATATTCTCGAGGGGGGGAATGCGCTTGGGGTCTTCGATCTCCCCGCCCTCCCCCGTGGAGCCCCACATGTTGTCGTCGTACGAGTACGGCCGATCCGCCGTTTGCTTGACGGGGATGCCGTGGCTCCGCGCGTACGCGATCTGCTCGTCCCTGCCCATGCTCCATTCCCGCACGGGGGCGATGGTCTTGAGCTCCGGTGCAAGCGTGGTGATGTAGCTCTCGAAGCGGACCTGGTCGTTGCCTTTGCCGGTGGAGCCGTGCGCGATCACGGTTGCACCCGTTTCACGCGCCACTTCCACGGCCACTTGCGAGAGGACCACCCGTCCGAGCGGCGTGGAGAGATGGTATCCCCCTTGATAGTCCGCGTTGGCTTTGATCGCGTGGCTGAGCACGGTGTCCGCAAAGCGGTCCCGGACATCCACGACGCGGGCGTCCTTGGCGCCGAGCCGCAGGGCTTTGGCGCGGGCTTCCTCCAGGTTTTCGTGCATCTGGCCCACGTCCACCGTGAGGGCGATGACATCGGCCTTGTAGGTATCACGGATCCACGTGAGCATGGTGGAGGTATCCAGCCCGCCGGAGTAGAGCAGGAGACAACTCCGGAATTCGCCTTTCTTCGCTTCATGCGAGGCGATTTTCTGGTAGGAAGTGGCGGTGTCCATGGGGAAGGGGGGAAAGGAAAGTGGCGAGAGGGCGGGAGTGACGGACGCGGGAGGCGGGGAGGGAGGGA
>CAZCWV010000121.1:1702-2516 GCA_964502425.1 uncultured Candidatus Peribacteria bacterium
AGTAGGAGATTGAGGGTGAAACGGACTACATACGAAAATTCCCCTGTGGGGATTTGGTCTCCCACAGAGGCGGCGGTTTTTTTCCATGCGTCAGGCCGCTACCTCGTGGGAGGTGCGACGACGACGCAGTGAGGAAACAAGATTGAACACGGTAACTTGGAAGGGTAGAGGGGAATTTGGCGGAGTCAAGATGATTTTTCCAAGGAGCAGGATCCCTCAAGAATGTCAGCAGCATGTCTTTGTGGAGAAGAGGTGTTCTAGGTGCTGTATCGTGTCGGTTGATAGCGGTGCAAGGCATGAATCAGTCCTTGAAGGCAGGGAAGGACGAGATGATTCAGGAGAAGAGTGCATCATTTTTCGTCCATCGAGTATCGTGAGATAGTGGTAGACGGGACGGAAAGATGCGCGACGTTGTGTTGCGGTTTGGGCATCAATCATGTGTCGAGCCTCGGGATCCTCGAAGAACTCAAAATGATGCTTATGGAGATGTTCGAGATACGTGCAATCCTCGAGTGTCGCGTGCGGGTGCAGACGGTGCACTTCCTGATGCAGGATGCGCGGCTGAAAGCCATTGTCTTCATACAGTTTCAGCAATGTGTCCAAGCCGCAGCTGCGGTCGAACAGAAAGATGGCATGTCCGTTGGGTTTGATGATTTTATGCAGTTGTTGCAGTACCACGTCATGCAATCCCAACCCGAGTTGATGGAGATCCGATGCATAGTGGTCGCGATCATATTGCGTTGCCGCGTGCAGGGGGGGGCTGTCTTTCTCGCGACGAGCGGCAATACGGGGCAAGCATCCGAATGCACCATCG
>CAZCWV010000121.1:2526-3087 GCA_964502425.1 uncultured Candidatus Peribacteria bacterium
CATTCGGCCCCATCTAAACATCCATGACATGGATGGAACTTTTGTGCTTGGACGGCCGGGAGATTCCTGAGGATGTTGTTGGCCGCCAGATCGGTCATGCCATGGACGATGTCAGACGCATACACGGATCGTATGCGCTTCGTAGCCAATACGAATGCCGACAGAATTCCTGACCCCACTCCAATCTCCAGATAGGTCTTACCGTCCATATTCATTTTCTCAAGCCCCCGCAGGAATGTTTCGGACCAATTGTCCGGAGAAAAAACGCCTGCTGGAAGGGAAAACGTCAGAGGAGACATGTCATCACATGCCATTGTTGCGGTACGTCCCATTCCATGAGTTGCTTTGTGAACCTGAACCGTAATGTCATCGATACGCTGTTGCTGTGCAGTGTTGCAGTAACACGCAGGCGCGTCGGAAGAGGCCGGTGAATTATCAAGCAGCTCGGGAAGCATATCGTCGGAGGAAATCATCCCGTAAACGGAGCAGCGTTTCCCTATCCCATCGATCTATACCGAGTTGATCCAGCCCATCGAAATCGTACGTTTCGAGTTGAGAACT
>CAZCWV010000122.1:0-3074 GCA_964502425.1 uncultured Candidatus Peribacteria bacterium
CGCAGAAATTTTTCCGTCGCGAGGCGCGCGTAGGAGAAGCTCATGACATCATGGAAGGTCAGGATGAGCTTCTTTGCATGTCGGCGGACGAGGGGGAGCGAGGCGTACGTCAGATAGCCGTGGACGTTGTGCGCGTGCGCGGCGTCAAACGGGCCGTGTTCGCGGAGGAAGCGTTTCACTTTTTGCGAGGCCGCGCGGTTCCGCACGCTCAACCAGGGGCGCAGGCTTTTGCGGTAGGAGAGGCCGAGGCTCGTCACACGGTATCCTTCCCGCTCCTCCGTCCAGTCCCCTTCCGGCGATTGGTGCGTGGTGAGGACGGAGACATCGTGGCCTGCCTGCGCGTAGGCGCGCGCGAGGTTTGCGGCCACGGTCGCGCCGCCGCCCTGCCCCGCGGGGGGGAAATCTTCGTTGAGAAGGAGGATGCGCATCGAGGACATCGTACCGTATACTGTCGGTATGCGGGTACCTTTACGGATCGCGGCGAACGTCGGTTTGATGATTTTCTCCCTCGCGGTGATTCTCCTCCTTCTCGAGGGTGCGTTGAGGGTTACGGGCATCCAGAAGATAGTTTTCCAGAATCCACCCATTTACCGCGCCGTAGAGGATCCGAACATTTCTTATGCCCTGATCCCCTCGCATCAGGGGAAGGCGTACGGGACTTCCATCACGACCAACAGCCTGGGATTCCGCTCGCCGGAACTTCCTGATGATTCCAGCCCTCTTGTGCTCCTTGGAGATTCACTGGTGTTCGGATACGGCGTCAAAGATCACCAGACGATCGGCAGTTTCCTGCAAGGGCTCCTCCCCGGCACATCCGTCCTCTCGGTGGGTGTGAGTGGTTACAACATCGCGCAGGAGCGCGCTGTTTACGAGAAGAACGTCGCACCATTGCAGCCTTCCGTTCTTATCCTTGTTTTCATGCCCAATGACATGGATGAAACGTTCGTGCTCGACGGGGAAGGATACTTCCGCCCGCGTTCCGACCGCGACCCGCGCACGTATCTCCAGAAATTGGACGATGACCTCCATAAGCCCGGTACGCTGCCCATCCCATTCAAGACGTCCCTGCAGCTCCATAGCGCTCTCTTTACGTTCCTCGAGCGCACCACCAAGTCTTTTGCGTTCCGGAGCCATGCTTCTGCCGTCAGCATCTTTGAGGATCCTCTTACGGATGGCCAGGTGGACGCGTATCTGGCGGAGTTCCGGCGGCTCTCCGCGGCCGCGGGTTCCATTCCCAAAATGCTCGTCATCTGGCCGGAGCAGAATTTGCATTTGCGTACACGCGAACGACTCAAGGAAACGGCGAGCGAAGAAGGATTCGTGACCGTAGATCTCTACGAGATCTTCGGGAACCATTACGATTCCCTCGGATGGGACGGCCACCCAAACGCCCGGACGAATGAGCGCACGGCGGGGATCATTGCCGATGCCATGCGGACGTTCCCGCAATTCCGCTCAGTCATTTCCCGGGAGCCGACTCGGGCAGCAGCTTCTCGTACCTGATGAATTCCGCGAGGATCTCCCCCCCACGCTTCTGTGCCGAGGCATCGGGGTGCCAGTCCCAGGGAAGTGTGGGATAGCGCATGCCGAACACGTCGTAGAGATCGAGGACGGCGAAGCCTTTGGCCTCGGCCATCGCGTGGAGCTTGCGGCGGGATCCGAGATGCAGACCGCCGTTCTCTGGCCAGATCACGAATATCTTCTTTGCGTCCGGTACGTTCTCCGCCAGTTTGGAGAGCCATGTGTCGTAGAAGGTGAGATCCTGGTCCGTCACCGTCTCCGTCAGGTGGTCCGTGGCATGTTGGCGGAACGGCAGCCACTTCGTGCGGCGTTCCACGAAGTTGAAAATGGCGCTGTGCGTCTGCAGCCAGAATTTCCCAGGGATGACGAGCGTGCCAGATTGCGTAATGGCTTTGCGGAGATTTTCGTCGGCCACGGCGCCTTTCTCAAGGTACCCTTGTTGTTCATATACTTCCGGCTTCGCTTCGTCCGTGAGGATGCTCGGTGAACCGAAATCGTTAAAGACGAACTCCATGATGACCAGGGTGGGCTTGAGGTTCGAGAATTTGGCGAGGTATGCGCGCACCTCTTGTTCCACGTTGTATCCGTTGACGCCGAGATTGAGCACGTTGTAGCCGGGGAAGGCTTCCCGCAGCGGTTCCGCGTTTGTTTGGTTGTCGTTCAATCCAAATCCGAATGCGAAGGAGTCGCCGAGGATGGCGATAGTTGGCTTGGACGGGTCGAGGTCCGGTCCTCGGAACCCCAAGTTGTTTGTGGAGATGCGTTCCCAGTTGTAGCCGCGCGCGTTTTCCAGGTTGGGGACGAACTCGTAGTGTACGCCGGGAATGGCTGACGGCTGATGCAGGTGCGGGCGGCGGCTCTCGAGGCGCTCAATCCCCGAGAAACGGAGGAATCCTTCCAGGAAGAGAACGAGGAGGAGGAGGGAGCCGACGAGGAGGAGGACATTGATGATGCGGTCCTTCCAGATGTGTTGCATGCGAGGAGTGTATCGTCAGGCGCGCTCGGGTCTCAACAGGTTGTGGAACAAGTACGCCGTGAGCGCCAGGGGGAAGATTTCGCCGATAACGTAGGCCAAGAGGAAGCTCGGGTCAGGCCCGATCAGGGGAGTGAGGAATAGCACCGCGGACCACATCGCCACGAAGGTGATGACGGTGGAGGCCAGGGAGAGCGGCACCTTGCGGTAGAGCCGGATGAGCGGGGAGTTCATCAGCGTCAGCGGCATGGGCAGCGCGAGGAGGATGAGCCACAGGGTGAGAGGGATGGCCGTCGTGAATGCCGCGCCGTAGAACAAAGGGATGAGGATAGGAACGGCCATGAGCGCGGCAAAGCTGATGAGCGCATGGAAGAACAGGGAATGTTTGATCACTTTTGCCGCGTTTCTCCGTAGGGGCCCCATCCCTTGCGCGGCGGTATTCGCGAGAACAGTGGTGGAGAGCTCGCTCACCTGGGGGAGCAGGACGGTTTGTGGGAGGCTCCCAAGTTGCAGGGCGATGCGGGCGATGCCAACCGCGGCGGGGGAAGCCACAAGACTGAGGACGAAGAAGAGGCCGCCT
>CAZCWV010000123.1:0-3051 GCA_964502425.1 uncultured Candidatus Peribacteria bacterium
ACTTTCTTTTGTCAGGGCGACAAAAGAAAGTAGCAAAGAAAAGCGCTCCGCCGCCAACATCCATCCCGTCGCGCGTTGTCTGCATTCCCCGGCCCGGTGAAGGCTCATGGGGTTCTCGCACTCTGGAACGCGCAACACCTCTCACCCCCCATGGCGGCGGACACCTCTCCGACTTTATCTCTGTTAATTGTGTAGCGAAGAGGTCACGCAGAGACCCCACCAACTCGTTTGGGGTGCTCTGTTGCTCAAATGGGAGGGTGTGTACCATAGAAACATGTTCGAGCAACTCCTCAGCGCCTTTGTCCTGGGATTGGTTGGAGGCGCGATTCCCGGTCCGGTGCTAACGGCGACATTCACGGAAATCCTGCAATCAAGCTTCATAAAGAGCATGCGGATCATTCTTTGGGCGATGGTGACGGAAACAGCAGTCGCGCTCACGAGCTTGGTATTGCTTTCCTCCCTTGGACTGACTGAATCCGTTTTCCGGGCATTGTCATTCTTGGGGGCGGGCATACTCGTTTGGATTTCCCTATCACTCTGGAAGGTGACGGCCATCGATACCGACAAGCGCGTGCATTTCGGCCCCGGAAAGATAGCAGCGATGATTGTGGCGAACGGAATGCTTTGGACGTTCTGGGTTACCGTATGCATTCCGCAAGCGATACTGCTTCGGGACGTCATTCCTCTCGGGCAGTACGTGTTTTTGGCTCTCGTGGAGGTGGGATGGCTGCTCTCGACCGTATGCATCGCTCTTCTCTTCTCGTTCTTCCGTAGGGCACTTTCAGATCCTCGCGCGGTACCGGCAATCTTCAAGATCTTTGCGCTCACGTTCATTTTTTTCGCCGTGCGAATGGCCTATACCAGCGCCCGATATTTCGCTTCACTCTAAGCCTATGTCTGACTCCTACCTCGACCACCTCCCCTCCCGTGAGCGCGAGAGGATCAGAAAGAAGATGCGGAGCCCCGAGGCTTACGAGGCGCTCCGGGTCAGCGAAGCGATGCGAAGGATGGGGTACGGGATACAGTAGACATTTCACATGAAAAGTATATATTAGTATCGTATGTTTGAACGCGTCCTCGAAGTCATTGGTGATGAACGTAGGAATGCTCTGGATCGTCAGGATTCCAACGCCCTTCGGAGCAGCATCCGGGAGGCACTTGCGGCGTTACGCTTGCTCTCTGCGGTGCAAACGCAATGGGATGGTGCCGTTGCGATTGATCCGGTGGATAAGCTGCTTGTCGAAGTGGGTGATGCCGTGCTTGCCCTGAGAGATCAAGGCCAGGATGTCCCTCTCATTGATCTCTGTGGCGTTTGTGAAGCATTCACTGGCGCAATGCCTGCACATCCTGTTCTGGATCAAATCGGTCGGATGCTGGAGCAGCAGGAACAGAAGGCGAAACTTTTGGCAAAGTGGGGGAATAGGCCGGAATGGATACAGAGGCGGAATGCGATTGGATGTGAGAGGCGGCAACTTGCATCTCCGAATCCACAATAAACTGCTATTCCGGCCAGATTTGCGCCAGCGGAACTGATACCGAAATTCTTCATTTTCCATTTTCAATTTTCCATTTACCATTCCTTCATGTCCGACTCCTACCTCGACCACCTCCCCTCCCGTGATCGCGAGAGGATCAGGAAGAAGATGCGGAGCCCCGAGGCCTACGAGGCGCTCCGGGAGAAGGTGAAGGGCCCCGAGGACCTGGAGCGGGAGATGGGGCGCAACGAGAAGATGGCCGAACTCCGGTTTACGCTGGAGACGGAGCCGGAAGCGCACGAAATGTTAAAAAATTCCATAGAAACTGACATACGGGAAAAGGGCGCGGAAGCAGTCCTGGAAGCCATTCCTTCCGATCCCGATGCGCAGAAAGCCCTGAAGGAGGGGCGGTTCATGCTCCACGTCTCGCCCCATCCCGTCACGCATGTCGATCAACTCATGGTCATGCCGGAAGGCGCGGTACGGGAAAGCCTACCCGTGAAGCCGTCCTTCACCGAGACGTACGCAGGGCACCTCGCCGCATGATCACCGCCCGAGCCTGCGCACCACCCACTGCACCCGCGTGAAGAGGAGAACGTTCCGGAGGAGAAGGAGAACGTCGAACATACTCAGGGGAGGAGAAGGAGGAGGCAGGCCGCGCCGGTGGCGGAGGGGTCAACCTTCACGTTGATGCGGCCGAGAAGCTTGTCGTCGGAGCCGTAGCACTCGGTATCCTGTTGGATCGTGGCCACTTCCTTGCCGCGCGCATCCCGGACTGATGCGCTCCCGCTCCCCGAGGAGAGCATTTCCCCCAGTTTGACGCCCGAACCGCTGACGAGTTGCGAGCCGCTCACGATGCCCAGCATGTTCCCCCGTGCATCCGTGATGTAGTGGAGCCCGTCGCGGGATCGCACTTCCCCCATCCGCACGCCCCGCGTGTTGTACACGGACGGAATGGCGTCGGCTGGCGCGCACGACGTGAGGAAGAGGAGACCGAAGAGCGCAGTGATGATCAAGAAAGCCTTCATGCAGGAGACGAAAATTCCGCCCGCACATCTGCGTGGCGAACAATGCCCCAGGCTATTGATCCCGTTGTATATGCGCAATGTGTATTTGCGAAAAGCTCTGGACAGAGCGGAGAGAGTTGATCACATTTGTAGAACGTATATACGGGTTACCGTGGGTCGAATGTCGAGATTTCGTCATCGGGAGCCGCTTTATTGCGGATCTCCTTCCCGCACTCCACGCAGCGGTGGACGATCATCCAACCCTTCTTGCCGTCCTGGTCCATCGCGACCGGCTCCATCAGCCCTTGGCAGAGCGAGGCGCGGTCACCGGGACCCTTCTCATCCACGTGCTTGCTCCACAGACAGCGCGGGCAGTGGTTGCGGCAGGTGCCATGTTCGAGGGGTTCCACCGCGGCGCCGCAGTGTCCACAGATGAAGGGTTCCTGGCGGGGGATGAAGGGCATGGGGTGATTGCGGTTGCAGGTTAGCAGGTTTCAGGTTTCAGGATATGGGAGCTTATCTATCCTTGTCGTTTCATTGCATACATCCTGCAACCTGCAACCTGAAAC
>CAZCWV010000124.1:0-2954 GCA_964502425.1 uncultured Candidatus Peribacteria bacterium
TTCCCCTCCTTTTCCCTCTCCCCCGACCCCTCCCCCGAGGGGGGCAGGGAATGTGTGTTGTTTTGTTTTCTCCCTCTCCCCACACTCCACCTGCCTCCCATGCCCTCCCCCGGTGGGGGAGGGTAAAGCCATTGCTGCGGTCGCGGCCATCTGAAGCGAGGGATTGGCACAGGGAAAATACGAAAGCCTGCGCCTCTCCCCCTCCGGGGGAGAGGGGGGAGAGAGGGAGGAGGAGGGGAAAGCAGGCGGGGGAAGGGTGAGAGTAGAGGGAGAAGTTCATGCATTCAACGCCACCTCCACCAGCACGAACACGAGGTAGATCAGCGCGCCGATCCACCACGTGAGCGCTCCCAGGAGGTGGAAGACGACGAGGAGAACGGTGGCCAGTCCCAGGAGGATGCCTTGGCGGACGGAGATGCCGAGGATTTTCCCCCCGTCCCACGCGTGCAGCGGGATGAGCTTCCACAATACCAGGAAGACCAACGCGGCCACGGTGCTGACGGAGAGGAAGAGCGCGGCGATGAAGGCGGGGATGGCGTAGAGGGGGGAGGTGAGGGGACTCACGCGGAAGAGCACCACGAACAGGGAGGTGAGGGAGAGGAGGGCCGAGACGGCGATGGCGAAGACGAGGCTGCTCATACGGCTTCGCGGCGGGAAAGGGACGGAGAGGAGTGGGAACGCATGGAGGAACGGGGATGGCGATACCGCTACGCCGCTATGCATGGGAGATCTTCTCTTCCTTGAGGAACGCGCCCAGCGCCGTGAAGTCATCGTAGAGCGACTGGCGCAGGTTGCCGTTATGGAGCGCGGCGGCGGGGTGGTAGATGGGGAAGGCCGTTACGGCGGGAATGTCACCCTGAGCCTGTCGAAGGGTTTGAGGTTTGCCGTGCGCCGCGGTGATGCTCAGCTTGGTGAAGAAGTGGCCGAGCGCATGCCGCCCCAGCGGGACGACCACGCGCGGCTTGATGAGCGCCATCTCCAGCATGAGCCACGGCATGCACTGCTCCTTCTCCTCCGGCGTGGGGTCGCGGTTATTGGGCGGCCGGTACTTGACCACGTTCGAGATGTACACGTCCTCCCGCTTGAGGCCGATCGTCCCCAGGAGCTCGTCCAAGAACTGCCCCGCGGCGCCCACGAACGGCCGGCCGAGCTCGTCTTCCTTCTGCCCCGGCGCTTCCCCGATGAACATCACCTCCGCCTTGGGGTTGCCCTCGCCGAGGACGGGGTTGGCGGTCTTGTGCAAAGCGCAGCCCTTCCATTCCTTCAGCTTCTCCCGGAGCGTTTCCAGCGTGAGCGTCTTGGTCATGGAGGGGATAGTAGCATAGTCCGTGTCGAGTATTGGGTATTGAGTAGTGGGTATTGAGGGTATCCCCGTCGAAGGGAGACACGCAAAGCGTACGTGTTTCCTCAATACGCAATACACAATACTCAATACTGATTCTTCACTTTCTCAATCCGTTCCTTCACCTTCTCCTTCAACGCTCCGTCGCCTTCCGCGAGGATCTTGACCGCAGCGAGGGCGGCGTTCTTGGGGTTGAGGACGGTCATCACGGGGACGTCGGAGGGCATGCGGAGGCTCGAGTGCAAATCCACCATGTACTCTTCCAGTGATGTGGCCGGCGGACAGTTCAGAACGGGATGCACCGAACTGCCGGCGACCACGCCCGCGAGCCCGTTACTCATCCCCACCACCGTGATGATCACGCGGGGCTGCGGGTCCTCATTCAATTTCCTGATGATCTCCACCACCTTCTCCGGCACTTTGTGGGCGGAGGCGACGAGTGTCTCCGATGGGACGGAGAATTCCTTGAGGACGGCGGTAATCTTGTCGGCCGTTTCCCTATCAGAATTAGAGCCGAGGAGGAGGGTGACGGGCATGGCTCGAGTATAGAGGATTCCGGTGGATTTTTCACAATTCGCTTAGAAACACCCTTCATGGCTTGCCACGCGAAGCTCCCTCGCAGGGGAGCGAAGTGTGGTGGAGCTGTCGGGAACGATTGGGAACTTTTGGATTTTCACCGTTTTCTGGCAAATATCACAAAGTGATCATATGTATTTTCTGGAACAGAGCCGTTTACTGTTTCGATCTCAAACCCATCGAACAGCTCAAATACTTTTTCTTCCGTGAAATGAAAGTGTGGCACTCCTATCTCCGGTCCACTTCGCGGAATGTAGGTGTATTGTTCTGCGTGTAGCCCATCTCCATCTTTTCTTCCGAAAATAGGAACGGTGGCCAGAAAAATCCTGTGTGGTTGAAGCGAGTCATGGATTTTCTGTATCGTGAGTTTCACTTCTGCTTCATATCCGTGATGGATCACATTGATAGATAGAGCACCATCAAATTGATTCAAGCCATAATCAAACTTTCGAAAATCGCCGAATGAAACTTCAGCATGGAGTTTTTTGTCACTCAAAGCTTTCATCGTCGTATCAACAGCTTCCTGTGAACCATCGAATGCTGTCACTGAGAAATCAGATCGAATAAGAGCGATCGTATGCCTACCAAGACCACAACCAATATCGAGTACAGTTTTTGCTTTCTGCTTTTTAAGTCTCTCTATAAACGTAGCAACTTCCGGCTCTATTTTTGAAATCCATCTTTCCTCAAACTGATCAGGATGATCAGCCTTCATTTGTTGCCAGTACTGCCTGAGCGGATCCGAGCTGGTCATAGGCGAATAGACGATAATACTTCAAATTCTGAACATGTACAACTAGCTCGTCTAAATTCGACTTTGGGAACTCCAAGAAAAGCGCAACACACAGCCACTCCTTGGATTTTCGTCTGAGAATGCTGCAAAGTGAGAGATCATGTTTGGGAACTCGCCCGGAATAGCCTATATATTCAACATTCTTGATTGAAATGCCATTTCCGAAGTTTCAATTCCCGAATGGTGGAGCTGAGGGGACCCTTCGCATCCGCTCAGGGCAAGCTTGAACCCCATGGCTTGCCA
>CAZCWV010000125.1:0-2879 GCA_964502425.1 uncultured Candidatus Peribacteria bacterium
GATGACGTTAAAAACGCCACGGACCATACCCATGGAGCAACTGAAGGCGACTTTTCCCGTCTTGGGCGCCGTGAACTCTATGACATTTTCACCGCGCTTGAGGACCTTGTAAACATCCAGACTGGGGATAACGATGGCGCTCGTGCAGCCGGAGGCTTCGGTGCCGTCCACGAGCCAGCGCACGGGTACACCGGCTTTGACCGTGAGTGCACTCGGTTGGTAACTGAAGCCCTTCACCACCATGCGCACCTCCTGCGTGCCCCCTTGAGTGGCGGGTGCCTGCTGTTCCGTACCGGCCGGAGGCGCGCCGGAGGCGACAAAGCCGCCGATGTCTATCCCCGCCATAGCTAGCGCATTGTTACCATTATAGAGCGCGAGGACCAGAACGAGCGTTCCTGCAAAGCGGAGGAAGAGGCGTTTTGCCGATCCCGTCGCCGTAGAGGAGAGCGCGCTGATGCCAAGGAGGGAAGGGAGCGTCCCGAGCGCAAAGACACCCATGGTCATGGCGCCGTTCCACACGTCACCGGAAGCGAGTGCCACGAGTTGCAGCGACTGGGTAAAGCCGCAGGGGAGGAAGAACGTGAGCGCGCCGAGTGCAAGCGGCGCGAACGGGTGAGGGTGTTCCGCAAGTCCAGCGATCCAGTGCGCAAGACGCTTGGGGGGGCGCACGAAGGATTGCTTCGGTAGCAGCCCGAGCATGGAGAGCGCGAGCCAGAGCATGATGAAGGCCACGGCGATGTTCATGTAACCAGCCATCTTAGGGCTCAGGACAATGGATTGTCCGACGAGACCCACCACGCCTCCAAGGACAAAGTACGAGATGACGCGACCGATATTGAAGTGCAGGAGAGGTTGGAACTTCTGCCAGGGTGTTTGGGACTGCTTGACGTTGTTGTACGTGCCGGCCACGGCGAGGAGAAGGCCTCCCGTGACCGCGAGGCAGCTGCTCGCCCCCGCGACAAGGCCGATGATGAGGACGCCGCCAAGGGAGAGGGCGCCGGACGTGCTGGGAGCAAGGGACGTGAGGTCGAACACCTGGAGGATCTTCCAGAGCGCGAAGAGGATCACGAGCGACGCGCCGATCTCCATCCACTTGTTACGATCAACGGCAGGGTTTGCCAATGTCCGTTCGACGGGGCTTCCGTCTCCGGCGAGGCGGTAGCCTGCTTCGGTGATGATTCGTTCAATTTCTACAGGATCCGGTGGATCATCTTCTCGCGCGTGGAGCACGGCCGTACCGTTCTTGTGGCTCACGTGCGCATAGGTAATGCCGGACAACTGCTTGAATTTCCGCTCCAGCAGCAGTTCACAGCTGGCACAGTGCATCCCCGCGATGCGGAACCGCGCGATCATGAGTTCTTGTTGATGCTTGGACATAGGGAAATGGGGAAAGATTATCAAAGCCCTTCAACACATTCGGCCATCGATATGATGGGCGATGTATGCGGGCTTGCCATGAACCACTCGCTCATTCCGTCCGCTCTCGGGTTCATGATAAAGCTTCCCCTCTAACGTCTCATCACAACTGTCGTGAGGGATAGAGATGGTGCGTAGATATCCTGGTCAGTCGGTGAAACGGCAGGTCCCGAAACGAGCAGGGCTTGCGTGATGAGGAATGGCAGAAACGCCGGGGCGTCCTGCACTTCCTGTCCACCCGGCGCGAGCACGGAGAAATCACTGAACTCCGTCATGTAGCAATGGCCGGTGGCGCAATCCTGCGGGAAACTGTCGTCTTCTCCCGCTTCACTCTCCATGCACGCAATTTCGCTGCACTGGCCGTGCATCTGCACATGTCCCGCGTGTCCATCATGCATGGGCGCTTCTGCTGCAAAGGCAACGTTCATGAGGCACACGTTCCCCAGGAGGAGGTGGAAGCCGAACAGTACGGTGAGGAAGTGCTTCATGGTTTCGTGAACCCCCAGTATACGACAGGACAGCGATTTGATCAATACAATTACCCATTCTTCGCAGGGACGGGCTCCGTGCGCACCGGACGACATTTTCCCTTGCCCATGCACGTCGCATTCCCTAGACTCGATGGGAATTTCCGTCTCTTTTACCATGTACGCCATCGTCGACATCGCCGGGTTCCAAGAGAAAGTGGAACAGGGGACAAAGCTCAAAGTCCCTCTCCAGAATGCCGAGAAGGGATCTCCCCTCACATTCGCAAGCGTGCTCCTGCTCGCGGACGGCGATGCGATAACCGTAGGAAAACCGTACATCGAAGGCGCCTCCATTGAAGCAACGATCCTGAGCGTGGGGAAGGGCAAGAAGATCCGCATACAGAAGGCCAGCCGCCGCAAGCGCTATCGCCGCGTCAAAGGACACCGGCAGGATTACACGGAGATTGAAGTGACCAAGATCGCAACAAAGTGACGTTTGAATATTGAATAGTGAATTGTGCACAATTCCAGATTCACAATTCACGCATCACTGTTCTCTATACGCTTCCTCAAACTCCGCATCTCCTGCAGCGTCATCCCGGTGTTCTGCGCACACGCGATCGTCTCGCCGAGCCGTTCACCGGAGCGCATCAGGTGGTTCAAGTAGCTCTTCTTGTACGTACGCGAGAGAAGGGAAGGGGATTCCGAATCGACGGGCTCGTGGTCTTTGACGAACTTACTATTGAGGATGCGAATCGTGGAACCATCCGAAAGGTGGAGGGTCCCGTGGCGCGCCTCGCGCATCGGCAGCACGGAATCGAACATATCGATGCCCTTCGCCACCGACGTGATCATTTGGCTGATGCGACCGACGCCCATTAAGTACCGCGGCTTGTCCTTGGGGAGGATGGGGCAGACATCATCAAGGACACTGAACATTTCATCTTCGGATTCCCCCACGGCCAGCCCGCCGAGCGCATAGCCGTCGAAGCCGAT
>CAZCWV010000126.1:0-2879 GCA_964502425.1 uncultured Candidatus Peribacteria bacterium
CACGGTACGCAGCCAGGGCGTCGTCCGTCTTCCCCTCCTGCTGCGCCATCAGCCCAAGATTGAAGTGCGCTTTCGCCAGCCGAGAATTGAGCCGCAGCGCCTCCCGATACTCCGCGGCCGCCTGTTCCGGCATCCCCCGCTCCCGGTAGTGGTTCCCCATATTCAGGTGGAGCTCAGCGCTCGCGGGGTTCTGCGCCAGCGCGCGGGTGAAGAGCGTCCCGCTGTCTTTCCAGAACAAGCTCCTCTGGAAGGAAGACCAGGAGGAAATGCATAGGATGGCCACGAAGAGCCCCACCGTCACCGTCCGGATGATCCCACGTCGGGCGAGGAGAGGCATCAGGAACGTCCCGAGCAGGAACAAGAACCCTATCTGGGACACGTACATGTATCGGTCCGATGTCACGGACACGTAACCAGCCTTGGAGAAACCCGTAAAGGACGGAAGGAGAAAGAGGAAGGCGAAACCCACCCCAAACGCAACGACATGCGTCCGTCGCAAGGTCAGGAAGACCGCGATCCCCGCCACAACGATCAAGAAGAGGGGGAGGAGAAATTCCCCGGAGAGCGTGACGGGTGTTGTCTGCAGGAAAAGGAGGGAAAATCGCGGGAAGACGAACAGGGAGAAAGAAAGGACTGTGCTCTTGGCGGCGAGGAAGAAGGTTTGTAGCAGCGTCAGGGATTCGATATTCCGTGTCTTTCCCGCAATGCCGATGAGGAGGAAAACGATGCTGAGGACAAAGAATGGAGCCTTTTCACGGAAGGCATCCCAGCGCACCTTGCGACCGTTGAACCAGTCGAGGAGGAGGAAAGCGAACGGGATGACGATGGCCGTCGGCTTCGCAAGGAGCGAGAGGAGGAGGAATGCTCCCGTGAGCCAAAACCATCGTCCGCCCGCCTCCCGCCAACGGAAATAGCTGAGGAGAGACGCAAGACCGAACACAGCCATCAACAGGTCCTTCCGCGCGCTCGCCCAAGCCACGGCCTCCACGTTCACGGGATGCACGGCGAAGAGGAGCGCGCAGAGAAACGCCGCGGTTTCCCCGATCGTGAGCCGACGGAGGAACAGGAACACCAGGCCGGATGCAACGGCGTGCAGGATGAGATTCGTGAGGTGGAAGAAGAACGGCCGGAAGCCGAAGAGCACATGCTCCACCTGGTAACTGACGATGGTGAGCGGCACGTAGAGCTCCGGATCGTAGGAGGTGAAGGCGCCCCAAACGTTCCCGGCGGTGAACGCCTGGACGAGGCGGTTCTCCGTGATGAGCCCCGGATCATCCCAGGCGACGAATCCATTGCCGAGCGACTGCGCGTACACCGCGAGAGCGGCGAGGGTAAGAATGAGGAAGAGGAAGACACGACGGCGGGGCACAGGGAAAGTATAGAGGATGAGCTGCCGGACGGGATTCCGACCACATGAAAATCCCAACTACCAAACCTCAAGCACCAAGTACCAAGTACCCTTCCTCATCCTGCTGGATTCGTCAGGGCAAGCCAGATGGCTCGCCCTGAGGAGTAGCGCGACGAAGGGTACTTGGGATTTGTGATTTGGTGCTTATACCATTCCCATGACAAAATGATACCGCGAAGCGTTCACTTTGTGGCTCGTATACGAGCAAAGGCGAAGATTGATTGGTATCACTGAGAACGCGAAGTGGTATGAGTACCGCGCTTGGCCAGGGGAACGGCTACCTCTTCCTTCCTCCACCACACGCCGATCCTACGCGCGGGGTTGGCGTTCCTGCGCATGCGGCAATTGCTGCGGTGGACGATCACCTCCCCCAGCCGCGTGATGGCGCCCACGATCTCCCCCCGCTCCCCCACCTGCGGCTTGCAGCACTTGGCGAAGCGGATGGGCATGGGAACGCCGCCCTCCACCTCCACCGGCAAGTCGGGGATGCGCGAGCGGCTGACACGCTGGGGAGTGCGCTTCTTGCGGATGGCCTCCAGTGCGTCCACGTGGAGGAAGAGCGCCCCGACCCGCTCCGACCCTTGCCCGATCTTAAAGAGGAGATCCTCCCGCTCGGTGAACGCGAGCTCGCGCCCGTCGTAGGACTTGAGGAGCGTGAGGTCATTATCCAACCCGGGCATGCGCCACTTCCGCAATTCCTCATTGAGGATCTCGCGTCCGTGCGTCACGTACTCCGTGCGGTTGATCGCGTAGAGGTAGCGCTTGAGGCGGGAACGCGACGACGCCATCTTGAGGAGTTGCAGCCACTCGGCGGAAGGCTGGGGCGTGCGCCGCGTCTGGATCTCCACCACGTCGCCGTTCTCCAGCTCATAGCTGAGCGGCACGACGGCGCCGTTGACCCTCGCAGCCTTGAAGCCCACGCCCAGATCCGTGTGGATCTGGAACGCGAAGTCCAGGGGCGTGGCCCCTTCGGGGAGTTCCACGATGTCTCCTTTCGGGGTAAGGACGAAGATGTGATCCGCCAGCTGCGGCGCCCCCTCTTCCTCCAACGCCTGCTGCTCGGTGAGTACCTGGTGCAATTGCACGCGTTGAACCGCAAGGTCCGTGCTTCCCACTTCCTTGTAGCTCCAATGCGCGGCAATACCGAACTCCGCCTCGCGGTGCATGTCCCGCGTTCGCACCTGCACTTCCACGAGCACCCCCTCGGGGACGCCGGGGAACTTGGCAAGCGTGGTGTGGAGGCTGCGGTACCCGTTGGGCTTGGGAAAAGCGATGTAATCCTTGAAACGGTTCGCCATGGGCACACCGACACGATGGAGTAATCCTAGCGTGCGGTAGCACTCCTCCTCCGTATCCACGAGGACGCGCAAGCCGAACAGGTCCGGCAACGCCTCTACTTGGGAAAACGCCTTGAGATGCATTTTGTGGAAGATGCTGAAGGGCACCTTCTCCCTGCCATTCACCTCCGCCG
>CAZCWV010000127.1:0-2802 GCA_964502425.1 uncultured Candidatus Peribacteria bacterium
GGTGTTATCCCCCAGCTGGCCGTAGATGTTCCGCCCCCACCCGTATACCCTGCTACCGTCGCTCTTGAGGGCGAGGATGTGGTGGTACCCTACAGCAATCTGGCTGATGGGCCCGCCATTCGTGCCATCCCCCAGGTACCCCGTGCCGCCGATGCCGCGGACCTCCACGGGCGTGTAACGGGCCGTATACGTTGCATCTCCCACTTGGCCGTAGCCGTTGTACCCCCACGCGTACACGCGGGAGCCGTCGCTCTTGAGCGCGTAGCTGGTGCTCCCTCCCGCGACGACGGAAACGAGGGGCCCCGTTTCGCCTTCGCCCAGGTACCCCGTGCCGCCGATGCCGAGGACGGGGATGGGGACTTCACTCCCCACAGCGGTGCCGTTTCCGAGCTTTCCGAATGTATTCATGCCCCACGCGTACACGCGGCGGCCGTCGCTCCGCAGCGCGAGGCTGTGGGAGAAGTTCGCGGAGACCTGCTTGATGTCCGTGAGCGCGTTCCCGCCCCACGTGAGGTTCCAGGTGCTGGAGCCGGCCGCGAGGGTCTGGTTGAGGGCGATCTTCAGCTGGTTCGTCGCCGTGATCTTGTTGGCGCCCGTCTTGGACGTCGTTGCACTTCCGGCACCGTCCCCGAAGACAAGATGGGCAAAGGTCCAATCCGTCGCACCGCCGAAGGTGCCGGTGCCGTCCACGAGGAACGACCCCTGTGACATGTTGATCGTCCCGTCGCCCGTCACGTCGCCGCCGTTGACCGTGATGTCCCCGTCGCCAGCAAGCGTCCCCGCGGTCACCGTCAGGTCCCCGTCCAGCGTCAACGCGTCGGCAGGGGAGAAGGTCCCGCCGGTACCGTTCAAGGTGACGTTGGTGAACTTGCTCCCGCTGGAGGTGATGGTCTTCGTACCGCTCGTTGCCGTAAAGGTCACGGTGTTGCTTCCCGTCATGGTCCCGTGGCTTGCGTCCCAGTTGCCGCTCACGCTTACGGCGTTGGCGCCCATCGAGAAGCTCCCCCGGATGTCCACGTTCTCCGCCGTCACCTGCCTCCCGGCGCGTACGTCTTGCCGGCCCAGACGAAGAGTTCCTTGTTCGCGGCAACCGTCACATTCCCGCCCGCGACGCTGTACAGAGCGGCAATGTCGCTGTCGCCGCTGTTGTCGGCGGTGTCCAAGTGGCTGTTCGTGAGGGCGGTAGAGCCCGAATCGCTCCGCACGATCAACCGGTTCTGGTAGAGGCGGACGTCCGTCAAGCTCGAGCCCGATGCCAGCGTCACCATCACGGCATCCTCGGTCTCGTCGTCCACGAAGATCGTCACGGTGCTTCCCTTGGCCATGCTCACGTTGTTGATGGTGAACTGCCCTCCCTCGTCCGTGGTTCCCGATCCCGTCACGGCGCCGCCGTTGACGCTCACGGAGACTTTCTTCCCTGAGAGGGGAGTAATCCCTTCGTCGCCGTACAGCGTCCCGGTGAGGGTATTGCTGTACACCGTGCCGGCCGTGGTCTCCGTGCCGAGCGCGTTGTAGTACTCAAATTTGACCCAAGCGGCGCTGTGATTGGCGCTGCTCACGCGGACTTCGTCGATCTGACCGTCGAGGTAGGCGCTTCCATACCCAATATCAAGATCGTATGTATCAAATCGGTTCGGCGTGCAAGCGCCGGAATTATCGAGAGCGCCGTTGATGTACAAACTGCAGTTGCTGCTACCATTATCGACTGCTGCCACGTGGTACCACGTATCGAGGGCGAACGATGACTGTGTACCGTAGAAGTAGTTTCCGTTGTAGAACGCCATCGTGCTCCCCGTGCCCCTCCAGTACATGCCGTAGCCTGCATTCTTCAGGAAGACAAACCTTGCCAAAGTACTCGTGGTCTTGAACCATGCGGAAACGGAGAGCGGTTGGGCGTTTGCGATGGAGAGCGAGTCGTGATGCGGGACGTTGACCCTATCGTTCGTTCCGTCGAAGTCCTGTGCAGTGCCAATTTTCCCCGCAATGTTCGTCGTTCCGTACTGGTTCCCATCGTTGTTGTTGGATGTGGAATCCTGGTAGAGATCAGTAACGGTTCCCTCGTCCGCAGCGGTTTCGCCCAAGTGCCACACCCCCTTGAACCCGCTATTCCACACCCCCGCCGGCGTACTGCCATCCCCCACCGCGTTGTTCCCGTAGTACAGGAGGAGGGACGTATCCGCTGCCCCGAACACCGTGGGTACCCGCACCCAGAAGTTCCCGGACCCCGACCCTGCACGGATCCTAAAGTCCTCCCGCTCATACGGCAGGAAGACCCCCGTGCTCGTCGCAAACCGGATATCGGCGCCGGAGCTCATGGCATAGGCCCCCACGTCGGTATCCGCAGTTAAGTGTACGAGGAGCGGGAAGTTGCGCAAATCCTCGTCCACGTTCGCGTGGCTCACCGTGATCTGCTTGGCGTAGCTCCAATTGCTCGTGTTGAACGTCCAGTTGGCGTTGTGCCCAAGGTCCTCCGAATTCAAGTCCGCCATCACCGGCCTTCCGTCCGAGGAATCGGCATTCTTCACGCTGACGTACGTCGCGTTTGCCGTGCTTCCGTCCACATCCAAGGTCCAGCTTCCCGTGGCGCTCAGGTTGAGCAGGTCCGTCGCCTCACCCGTCAAGCTCAGATTCCCTCCCACCGTGACCACCGATCCCGGCAACCCCGTGGCGTTCACCTGCCCCGATGTCCCGATCGTCAGGTTCTCGACCGTCGTGATCTCCTTCCCGTTGAAGTTCACCGTCCCCGAGCTCACGAGGAGCGAATCCACGGTGCCCGTCCCCGTGAACGTGACGCCGTTGTGG
>CAZCWV010000128.1:0-2787 GCA_964502425.1 uncultured Candidatus Peribacteria bacterium
GCGGTGTGAGCGCGGCACGCACCGCCTCGTCCGCCTCTCCCCCTTCAACGCCAAGAACCTCCGCCAGACGAGCTTCGCGCTGGTGGAAGTGCTGCCGGAGATCCGGGAGACCAAAGAAATTGTGATCGACGCCAATGACCTGCGCATCGATACGTTCCGCAGCGGAGGCGCGGGCGGGCAGAACGTGAACAAGGTGGAGACGGCGGTGCGCATTACGCATATGCCGTCGGGGATCGTGGTGGCGTGCCAGACGGAGCGGAGCCAGCTCCAGAACCGCGAGCAGGCGATGAACCTGCTCCGCGCCAAGCTCCTGGAGAAGAAAAGGCGGGAGGAGCTGGCGCAGAAAACCGAGCTGAGGGGCGCCACGCAATCCGCCGACTTCGGCCAGCAAATCAGGAGCTACGTCCTCCACCCGTACCAGATGGTCAAGGACCTCAGGACGGATACCGAGACGAGCGACACGGCGGGTGTCCTGGACGGGGATATCCAACAGTTCATCGACGCGGAGTTGAAGCGAGGGGCGAGGGAATAGGAATCCCGTGGGGACTATGAACAGGAATGGTACACTGCCTTCCTTTTTCCCATCCCCATGCAACCTGCGAACTCTATGGGCGAGTGTGACGATCATCTGTGGGACAAAACATTGAGCGATGCAGAGAATGAAGAAGCCTTTATCCGGCAACGCCGCGCGGAAGTTATGGCGGCGCCACGGAATCTCAAGCACCGCGCGTTTGTGACGGGGATGGAAATCATGACCCGGCTTGCCGGACTCAGTCTCCCGCAGGGGAAAGAGAGGCAGCAGTTCATCCGGATGTATTACGTCGTCATGCGGGAATTTGATGATATTGCCGATGGTGACCGCCCCGCGCCTGTTGGGTTTTGTTCTCCAGCCGAAACACTGGAAGATGCCATCGCGTTCACGCGGGCATGGCAAGATGGCGCATGTCCACCACCGCAACATTCCCTACAGCACCTTCTTGCCCGCTGCTTCGATCTTGCTGAAACTTTCCACACGGAATTCTATGGAGAGACAATGTACATCCTCTCTTCGATCCTCTTTGATGCCCGCCGCCGATCACAACCGGATTTCTTCCCGAAACAGGATCTGGACAAGGCGTACGACGATATGGATGTACGAGGAACGGTGCGGGGATGTTTGAAGGCTGCCCATGAGGACGTGAGCTTGGAGGACGAATTCCGTGATCTTGGACGGGCAGCGCGTCTTCAGTACACCCTCAGGGACTTCGTTGAAGACAACCGGAACTGTTTGACCAACATTCCCAGCGAAGATGCGAAACGTCTCGGGATCACGCAGGCAGACCTCAGCCTCGGTATCGCGCATCCAGGCATTCGGCAGTGGTGGGACGAACGAGTGGAAGAAGGACAGGAGCTCCTACAACGGCACGAGAGGAAAATTGAAACACTCCCGATACAGCACTGGATTACGAGGCTGACCCTGTGGGCAAAGTACCAACAGCCCGCGAAGCGCTTCTTTGGGGAACAGGCACGGCATCATGACGCTATCCGTCTCGAACATCCATTGCACACAAGCATCCGTGCGCCAGTCAATAACCTGCTGACCATGATGCACGCGCAATTCCTCAGCATCATGCACCGCAAAGCATTGGGCATCGAACCACATGAAAAGAAACGATACTATGAAAAAACGCGCAACCTCGCCCTTTGCTACAGGGGATTGAGTGGATCAACAAGCCCACGGCTATCCCGGAAGGCGGCCGTTGCGGGATACGCATCCTGCGCATATGACGTCGCAACGGATTGGCGGGGCTTCGACGGTACGTCCCGTACAGCCTTCGAACGCATTCTCAATGCAATTGTCACACCTGAAGCCGCAAGATTGGCAATGGAACTGTATGATAGAGACAAGGCGGGAACGCTCGAACACGATGGCCTTGAACGCGGTTCGGTCGCGCTGCAATTCATCGCGATCACAATGGATATCCGTCAGGAACTTGAACAGAAAGGCATCCCTATCGAAGAGCTCGGAGAAATCCTGCAGATTGCTGATGACATCCTCGATCTTGAGAAAGACGAACATGACGCACAGATGAACTGCATCCTTACCCCGCGCAGGACGCAACATCTCCAAAGATTCCTTGAATCCGATATTCAAACGCTCTTTCCGGGAACACTCCTCCAGCAAATAATCCTGCGGGCGCAAGCGAAGGCAAGATTCCTGTTGCATGAATAATCTACCGTCTCCTCCCAAGAGGGGGGAATGGGGAGTACAAAAAATGCCCCCTTACGGAGGCACTTTTGGATTCGATCGGAAGACCGTCTCAAAGGTCGTACGGGCGGACCGTCACGCGACCGTTGTCCTTGGCGCGCTTCACGGCCATCGCCAAAGCCTTCTCGAGAGAAGCGGATGCGGCCTCCGGGAAATCGCCGGCGGTCATCATGCCCTGCTTCTTGAGGTAGTCCTTGATTGCTGACGCAACGACGTAACTCATAGGAATGGGGTAAAATGGTAAAACAAAGGGATTGTAGGGGTGCTTTTGGCCTCTGCAAGTGTAATTTCTTCAACAAATCGAAGATTGAACGCATGGCATCCTCACGCAGGGATATGAAGTTCTTATCTTCTTGAAGCCAAAATATCTGATTTTTTGCGCTACATTTTATGGTGTTTAGAAAAGAATCAAATCTATTCGTCAATGACAGAAAGAATACGGTATCACTCCCCGATCCAATCGCTACAATGCCGCGTGGTGGGATGGCCGAGTGGTCGAAGGCGCGCGACTCGAAATCGCGTAACCCCCAAAAGGGGTT
>CAZCWV010000129.1:0-2778 GCA_964502425.1 uncultured Candidatus Peribacteria bacterium
CCGAGGATGGTTCCGCGGCGGGAGTTGAGGTCCCCCATGATGTCACCGAAGAAATCTTCGGGCGTCACGACTTCCACTTTCATCACCGGCTCGAGGAGGACGGGGTCCGCCCTGCGCGCCGCAGCCTGGAGACCGATGGACGCAGCCATTTTGAACGCGAATTCGTTACTATCGACATCGTGGTAGGATCCGTCCGTGAGATCCACGAGGATGTCCACGAGCGGATATCCGGCGATGACGCCGCGGCTCATGCCCTCCTGGAAGCCCTTATCGCACGCGGGGATGAATTCCCTGGGGATGCGACCCGAAACGATGTTGTTCTCGAAGGTATAGCCTTTGCCGTGTTCCTGCGGCTTGAGCGTGAAGACCACGTGGCCGTACTGCCCGCGCCCGCCCGTCTGCTTGATGTACTTCTCCTCGTGCTCGATCTCCTTCTGGATCGTCTCGCGGTAGGCCACCTGCGGCTTGCCCACGTTCGTCTCCACTTTGAACTCGCGCCGCATGCGGTCCACGATGATGTCCAAGTGCAGCTCGCCCATCCCCTTGAGGATCACCTGCCCCGTCTCCTCGTCCGAACGCACCTGCAGCGTGGGATCCTCCTCCGCAAGCTTCTGCAACGCCACGCCCATCTTCTCCTGATCGGCCTTGGTCTTGGGCTCCACGGCGAGGGAGATGACGGGTTCCGCGAACGTGATGGACTCCAGGAGGATGGGGTGCGCCTCGTCGCAGAGCGTGTCGCCCGTGCGCGTGTCCTTGAGCCCGATCACGGCGCCGATGTCCCCGGCCTCGATCTGTTCGATCTCCTGGCGCGAATCGGCGTGGAGACGCACGAGACGCCCCACGCGTTCCTTCTTGCCCGTGCGGGCGTTGAGGATGTAGCTGCCGGACTTGAGGACGCCCGCGTAGACGCGGACGAAGATGAGCCTGCCCACGAAGGGATCCGTGGCGATCTTGAAGGCGAGGGCCGTCATGGGCTCGTCGTTGTTCGGCTTGCGTTCCTCCTCCTGCTCGGCGGAGGCGTTCTTCCCCTTCACCGGCGGGAGGTCCAGCGGGGACGGGAGGTAGGCGACCACCGCGTCGAGCATCAGCTGCACCCCCATGTTCTGGAGCGAGCTGCCGCAGAGCACGGGGTAGAGCTTGTTATTGACCGTGGCGATGCGCAGCCCGCGAACGATCTCCTCGTCCGTGAGGGCGCTGTTCTGGAGGAACGTGTCCATGAGCGCGTCCGTGCTGTTCTCCGCCACCTTCTCCATGAGCGTGAGGCGGTACTCCAGCACCTGGCTCTTCATATCCTCCGGAATGGGGATCTCCTTGCGGATTTCGCCGTTCTTACCCTCGAACGTGAAGGCCTTCTGCGCGATGATGTCGATGATGCCCGTGAACTCGTTCTCCGCGCCGATGGGGAGCTGGATGGCAACGGCGTTCTTGCTGAGGCGGTCGAAGATGCTATCGAGGGACATGAAGAAGTTCCCGCCCGTCTTATCCATCTTGTTCACGAAGGCGAGGCGCGGCACGTGGTACTTGTCCGCCTGGCGCCATACGGTTTCACTTTGCGGCTCCACGCCCTGGGAACCGTCGAACACCACCACGCCCCCGTCGAGGACGCGCAGCGAGCGCTCCACCTCGGCCGTGAAGTCCACGTGGCCGGGGGTGTCGATGATATTGATGGTAGTATCCAGCTCCGTCCCGTCGGGGTTCTTCGTCTTCCAGTGCGCCTGGGTGGCGGCGGACGTGATGGTGATGCCGCGCTCGCGCTCCTGCTCCATCCAGTCCATGGTGGCCTCGCCCTCGTGCACCTCGCCGATCTTGTGGAGGCGGCCGGTGTAGAAGAGGATGCGCTCGGAGGTCGTCGTCTTGCCGGCATCAATGTGCGCGATGATACCGATGTTGCGCAGATTATTGAGGTCCATGATAGGGAGGAAGGATGTGAATGGTAGGAAGCGGGAACCTTGCCGAAAGGACGGCACCCGGGGCGGATGCTGACGATTCGTCCCATTCCCGCATCCAAAGCCGCTCGACTATAGAGGAATGGACGCGGACGCGCAAACGTTCATTGCGGGCAAATCCCCCCGGAAAGAGGGATTTCTTCGTAGGCCGGAATCCCGAGGGTGAGGGTGATGCGCACGTCCTCCGGTACGTTCCTGGCGCCGGCCCGCTGGAGGAAGACACGGAGCCCATCCTCCAGCGCCGTCCGGAGCGCCAGGCTGGATGCGCGCGTGAGCGTGTACACCTCCACATCCCGCTCCACGGACGACGGGGCATCAAGGACATCGATGAGGGCATCCGCCAGTACCGCTTCCCGGGCTTCGGCGAGGATGACACCGTCCCTCACGTGCAATTCCTGCGCTATTGCCTCACACGCGTCCTGGACGAGCTGTTCGGCTTCCCTGCGGATACGGCCATGCTCAATCTCCGCGAAGGAAAGATCATCGAGGGAGAAAGCTTGGGAGGAAGAGTGGTTGGAGGTGAGGGGAAGCATAGTGTGTGTTGGTGAAAAAGTGTGCGGATATTATACTTATTTTTAAGAGATTGTCAATGGTCTACCCTGCATTTCTTCGCATCCTCTCGCGCATTTCATGAACACGCCCCATACCCTCTAACGTAAGCAGGGAATCGTTACGAACGCGCAGACCTATGGAACGAGGCTCTCATGCAGCAACCCGGGGATCGTCCTTGGATAGCCCTGACTCATGCCATTTCCATTTCAAAATGATACCCGAAGCGTTCACCTCGTGGCTCGTTTACGAGCAAAGGCCAAGATTGATTGGTATCACCTAG
>CAZCWV010000130.1:0-2730 GCA_964502425.1 uncultured Candidatus Peribacteria bacterium
TGGGAACGAACATGCAACGTCAGGCGGTCCCCCTCATCAAGCCGCACGCCCCGCTCGTGGGGACGGGCATGGAGGGGCTGGCTTCCCGCGCGGCGGGGCAGGCGATCCTGGCGGAGGAGGATGGCGAGGTGACGGCTGCGGACGCCCAGGCGGTTTCCGTCGTCTACCGTTCCGGCCGCAAGCAGACCTATAAGCTCCAAGCGTTCGTGCGCAGCAACCAGGGGACGTGCTTCAACACGCGTCCGCGTGTGGTGCGGGGTCAGACCGTGCGCCGCGGCGAGCCGCTCGCGGACGGTTCTGCGACGGAGAACGGTGAATTGGCGTTGGGGCAGAACCTGCTCGTGGCGTATCTCTCCTGGGAAGGCTACAACTTTGAGGACGCGGTCATCATCAGCGACCGCCTCGTTCAGGAAGGGTACTTCGATTCCATCCACATCGAGAGCTACATCACGGACGTCCGCGACACCAAGCTCGGGCCCGAGATCGTGACGCGCGACATCCCCAACGTGGGGGAGGCTAAACTCAAGGACTTGGGTCCGGACGGCATCGTCCGCATCGGCGCCACGGTTCATGAGGGCGATATCCTCGTGGGCAAGATCACACCCAAGGGCGAAACGGAACTGACGCCGGAGGAGCGCCTGCTCCAGGCGATCTTCGGCGACAAGGCAAAGGACGTCAAAGACAGCTCGCTCCGCCTGCCGGGCGGCGCCGGCGGCAAGGTCGTCGACGTCCATGTGTTCGACCGCGCGGAAGGGGACGAACTCCCCACGGGCGTCCTGAAGCAGATCAAAGTATTCGTGGCGCAGACGCGCAAGATCCAGGTGGGGGACAAGATGGCCGGACGCCACGGGAACAAGGGCGTCGTCTCGCGCATCGTCGCCCGGGAAGATATGCCGTTCCTCGCGGACGGAACGCACGTGGACATCATCCTCAACCCTCTGGGCGTCACGTCCCGCATGAACATCGGGCAGATTCTGGAGACGCACTTGGGATGGGCGTGCGAGGCGTTGGGCATCAAGATCGCCACGCCCGCGCTCCACGGGATCTCCACCGACCAGATCACGGGATACCTGGAGAAGGCCGGTTTGCCGACGAGCGGAAAAGTGCAGCTCTTCGACGGTCGCACCGGCGAGCGGTTCGCGCACCAGACGACGGTAGGGATGGTATACATGCTCAAGCTCCTCCATCTCGTGGAAGACAAGATCCACGCCCGCTCGGTGGGGCCGTACTCTCTCGTCACGCAGCAGCCGCTCGGGGGCAAGGCGCAGCACGGTGGCCAGCGCTTCGGGGAAATGGAAGTGTGGGCGCTGGAGGCCTACGGCGCCGCGTACACGTTGCAGGAAATGCTCACCATCAAGTCCGATGACGTCATCGGTCGCAGCAAGGCCTACGAGTCCATCGTCAAGGGCGAGCCCATCCGCCGCCCATCCATTCCGGAGTCCTTCAATGTGTTGGTCAAGGAACTCCAGGCGCTCGGCTTGAAGGTGGAACTGCTCAAGTTCAAGGAGGAAGTGCCGCTGGAGGAGCGCGTCACCGTGGAGAAGGGCGAGACGGAAGTGGTGGAGATGAGTTCCCACGTTGAAGCCGAGGTGGAGTCCGCGGCGCTGGTGTCGGACGTGGACGTGGAGAAGATCTCCGAGCTCGAGCAAGTGGGCACCGAGTCCTCCGACGAGGTTCGCGCGGGCATAGAGGAAGGCGCGGCGATGGAGGCTTCCGGCGGGACGGCCAAAGAGGAGATGAAGGAAGCGGATGTGGAGTTGGAGGAGGGGAATGCCTGACGCGCTCCGTGCGAATGGAGCATTGGACATTGGAAATGTGAAAAGGACGGCTCCGCGAGGGGCCGTCTTTCTTTTTTCTCACTTCGCCATTTTGTACAAGCTTGTGTGATAAGTATAAAGAGGCAGTTTCTGAGGGGCGCTGCAAAACTTGACAAGAAAGTACAAAAGTTATAATATGATTATATGATGATGGATGACTCATGGGAACAAGAGCCATATAGGAACGATGTGGATACTTCTAGATTGGATATGGAGCGCGCATTTACACAAAACTGTGATTTATATAGAGAGGTATCTGCCCGCTTTGCACAAGCAACACATCGTGGCGATTGGACCCACGCAGATAGTTACCGTGAACAATTGCTTGGGATCATGCGGGATATGCTGGCGACGCCAAGCAGCTTTCTTCGTGGACGGGCATTCTCTTTTCTACGTGACGTAGAAAAAGAATATGGGAAGGCGGATGATGATGGACCGATGGCCAGCTTCTTCAGTGATTGTTTTGGAGATGTCATCGCGGAGCATGCGCATGTCACGCAGTCGCATCCCGATCCTGATCACACGCTTTCCGCGCGCGAAGCACTGCTTTTTGTACTGGACGAAGTGGAGGATGGAATACGGTTCAGTCACATCGGACCCTTGGTGCAGATAGGGAATCTTTATGCCCGTATACAAGATCTTAAGAGGGAAATGAAAACACTCCCTTCAGCCAAGTTGTTTGAGGCTGTTGAGGATATTAGAAAGGAATTTCAACAGCTGCTCGGACTTCGCGATGCGCTGAACTCACAGGGCGATCAGGAAGAATGAATGGCGCGGAAGTGGGGGCTTTGTGCAAGATGGTCAAGGAGAAGATGGCGGACGCGGCGAGCGAGGTGTCGGTGCAGGATGTGTGATGGAGTATTGGAATATTGGAGAAATGAAATGCGGGGGCGACCCCGCGAGGGGCCGTCTT
>CAZCWV010000131.1:0-2607 GCA_964502425.1 uncultured Candidatus Peribacteria bacterium
CGGCTACGACACGGACTTCAACGGCGAGGCGTACCTCACGGTCTCCGGCCAGAACAGCAACAACTCCGTCCGCATCGCCCACGGGTTCTTCGAGGCCGTGGAGAAGGACGGGGACTGGAACCTCTACTGGCGCACGGAGCTCCGCAAGGCCGCGGAGGAGGGCCGGGCACCCGTCCCCTGCAAGACGCTCAAGGCGAAGGCGCTCTGGGACCAGGTGAGCTACGCGGCGTGGGCCTGCGCCGATCCCGGCGTCCAGTACGACACCACCATCAACGACTGGCACACGTGCCCCGCGGACGGGCGCATCAACGCCAGCAACCCGTGCAGCGAGTACATGTTCCTGGACGATACGGCGTGCAACCTCGCATCGCTCAATCTTCTCAAGTTCTATGATGAAGAGCACGGTTCCTTTGATGTGGAGAAGTACCGCCATGCCGTGCGGCTGTGGACGATTGTCCTGGAGATTTCCGTCCTCATGGCGCAGTTCCCGAGCCGGGAGATTGCCCGTCTCAGCTACGCGTTCCGCACGTTGGGGCTGGGATACGCCAACTTGGGCGCCATGCTCATGCGGATGGGGATTCCCTACGATTCCGAGAAGGGCCGGGCCATCGCGGCGGCCCTCACGGCCATCATGACGGGCGACGCGTACGCCCAGAGCGCGGAGATGGCGGGCGTGCTCGGGGCGTTCCCGGGGTACGACCGCAACCGCGAGAATATGCTGCGCGTCATCCGCAACCACTGGCGCGCGGCCTTCGACGCGCCTGCCAAGGAGTACGAGGGGCTGCACGTGACGCCCGTGGGCATCGACCAGGATGCCTGTCCGCCCGCGCTCCTCGCCCCCGCCAAGGAAGCCTGGGATACGGCGCTCCAGATGGGCGAAAAGCATGGTTTCCGCAACGCGCAGGTGACGGTGGTGGCCCCCACGGGGACCATCGGCCTCCTCATGGACTGCGACACCACGGGGGTGGAGCCGGACTTCGCGCTCGTCAAATTCAAGAAGCTGGCGGGGGGCGGGTACATGAAGATCGCCACACAGTCCGTGCCGCCGGCGCTGCGGGCGCTGGGGTACGGGGACGCCGAGGTGCGGGACATCATGACGTACGTCATGGGGACGCTCACGCTGGAGGGCGCGCCGCATGTCAACCGCACATCACTTCTGGCGAAGGGCTTCACGGACCAGGACATCGCCAACGTGGAGAAGACGCTCCCGCAGGTGTTCGACATCCTCTTCGCCTTCAACAAGTGGACGCTGGGGGAGGAGGCGCTCAAGCGCGCGGGGCTCTCCGCCGAGGACATCGCGGACCCCAACCTCAACGTGCTGCGCGCACTCGGGTTCACCAAGGAACAGATCGAGGAGGCCAACGCGGTGGTCTGCGGCAGCATGACTGTGGAGGGCGCGCCGCACCTCAAGCCCGAACACCTCCCCGTGTTCGACTGCGCGAGCAAGTGCGGTCGCATCGGCAAGCGTTCCATCGCGGCCGAGGGCCACATCCGCATGATGGCGGCCGCGCAGCCCTTCATCACCGGTGCCATCAGCAAGACCATCAACCTCCCGCACGAGGCGACGGTGGAGGACATCAAGAACGCGTATGCCCTGGGCTGGAAGCTGGGGCTCAAGGCCAACGCGCTCTACCGCGACGGCTCCAAGCTCTCGCAGCCGCTCTCCGGCACGTCAGACAAAAAAGAGGAGAAAACGGTGGAGAGGATCGTGGAAACGAAGATCATTGAGAAGCTCGTGATCAAGGAAGTCCCCCGCAGGCGCAAGCTCCCCGAGGAGCGCCAGGCGATCGCGCACAAGTTCTCGGTCGCCGGCCACGAGGGCTACATCCACGTGGGCATGTACGACGACGGCACGCCCGGCGAGCTCTTCATCAAGATGGCCAAGGAGGGTTCCATGCTCTCCGGCGTCATGGATGGCCTGGCGCTGAGCCTCTCCATGAACCTGCAGTACGGCGTGCCGCTGGAGGTCCTCTGCGAGAAGCTCGTGAACGTGCGCTTTGAGCCCATGGGCATGACGGCCAACAAGGAGATCCCGATGGTCAAATCCATCATGGATTACCTGGGGCGGTGGCTCGCGCTCAAATTCCTCACCAAGGAGAAGGCGAAGAAGTACCACAACGCCGAGCTCGTGGACCGTTCCTACGGCGAGGGTTCCATGAGCAAGAAGGCCTTTGCAATGCGGTTGCCGGTGGTGGACGAAGGCGCGCATCCGGTCCAACCCGATCTGGGGAAGGCCGTGGAGGAGAAGACGTCCAAGGAGATCGCCGAGGTCGTCTCCAAGGTGGAGGAGAGCGAGGGCAAGACGGCGCACGCCAAGCTCCAGGGCTTCACGGGCACGATGTGCAGCGGGTGCGGGAGCATGCGGATGAAGAGGAACGGGTCGTGCGAGGTGTGTTTGGATTGTGGCGGCACCTCTGGTTGTAGTTGAGCCCTGGCAGTGCGCAAACAACAAACAAACATAGCCGCACCCCGGAGTTTACGGTGAGCGATAGTGAACCGTGGGTGCGGGCTCGTGACAAAACAGCAACAGCAAACTTGGCGGAGGGATAGGTCCTACTTTCTTTTGTCAGGGCGACAAAAGAAAGTAGCAAAGAAAAGCGCTCCGCC
>CAZCWV010000132.1:0-2572 GCA_964502425.1 uncultured Candidatus Peribacteria bacterium
CACAAAGAAAAGATATATCGCTGCCGTACCGCCTCGTAAACGTCGGTGGCAATGATATCGACACCGAGTATCCCCACTTTCTCACCAGTTTGCGATCGGATGGGCGCAAAGCCAGAGATCCACGTGCCCCACACATCGCTAACAAATTCTTTATCTGCCGCCGGGGCATTGAGACGACTTAAGTAATCGTCCTCAGCGGTATCAACGTAAAACGTCCCCGGCGCCGCTGCAATCTCCAACATCTCCATTTGCCCGTCAGAATTTAAATCCGTCCAATAGGGGCTGCCGACATCCACGTCAACATCCGCAACGAATTGGTACAAGCGGTCTTCGCCCATCGGCCTGATAATGTACGTCGAATACACCGTTGTGTTTTGGTCCCTCAGTTCGTTCAGCGAAGCAAATACCCTCTGATATGCCTCCTTTTGCATATCACGAGGGAAATGTATTTGTTCAAGATCATCAGGATCAAACTCCGATGCTGCAGTGGCAGCGATGGCCATTACCTTTTGTCCCATCTCATTTTTGACCATACGTAACGTATAATAGTGGAGACCGAGTGTTACAAAGAACGCGATTTCCGCCGCAAGCGCGAGTGAGAGAAGCACCTTCCGCAGATTGAATACCTGCCATACTTCCAAAAACAGCGACTTGTTGAACGCCGCAAGGCGAATGAATACAAAGAGGAGAAAGAGGCCAATAAAATAGAACAGATGATTAATAGATTGTCGTGTAAGAGATGTAACTCTTTCTATCTTGATATCATTACCAAATATTGCGACTGATTTTCCAGACGCATCTCGAATGGGAGAGGAACAACTGAGATAGGTTCCCCATTGATCTTGTTGATATCCCGGCAGGCAGAATGATCCATTCATTTCTTCCTCCATCTCCGGCTCAACTACCTCATATAATTGACCGGGATATTGAAGTTCATCGTTCTCATCAATCACTCCATCAAAATTCATATCTTTTTTCAAAAAAGGATCAATGGAATCGGCATCTGCGACATACTCCCAATATCCTGTCTTTGTCTGCGATGGCCGCATGATCCAGGCGTACGTCACACCGTCATTCTTTGACCGTATCTCATTTAATATATTTATTACTTTCGTGTACTCAGGCTTCATGTAATCATCCAGGACATGCAATTGATCGAGGTCTTTCACGTCAAACTGCATGGCACCAGTGGCTGCAATGGACATCGAACGTTCACGCACACGTTGAGTATTGAGATTAAAATTCTGTAAATACAACCCATACGTAACAAGTGCAGAAAGAATGGCAAATACCGCGAACAGCGCCAAGCTCTTCTTGCTGAGGAAGAACTCGCGGAGGCCGGAGAGGGCGCGGGTAGAGAGCGGGACCTTGGATGATTCGTGGTGCGCTTCCCCTGCAGGGGGAGGTGAATCGGCGGGGATGGGGGCAGCAACATTCCCCTCCCCTTGCCCCTTCCACACCCTCTCGAACATCCGCCGCTCCGTCTCGGCCAGCTCCTTGTAGCAGATGAAGCACACCACCTTCTCCGCGTGGTTGAAGCACGCCACGATGTCGTCGCTCACCACCTTCTCGAAGCTCATGGGGTACTGGTCCTCGGGCACGAGCAAAGTCTTGCGGTATTCAAAGGGATCCCGGGTGGCAAAGCGGCGGCCGAGGGGGGTATTGGGGACGATGTAGCGGGAGAAGATGCCGCGCGCGCGGCGCTTGCGGAAGAGCTGGACGCGGAAGTCGCGCATGGGGTCGTCCTCCACGGAGCAGGTCACGGGGAAGTAGTGGAGGAGTTCCTTGCCATGCTCCAGGAGCTCCTCGTAGGCCCGTTCCATCCCCTGCATCCCCTCGAAGTAGTGCATCTCCGGCCGCTTCTGCCCCGATTCCAGCGACTGGATGAACGCCGCGAAGTTCTGGTGGCGGCGCTGGAGCATCAGCTGTTTCTTCTTCGTATCCTCCTCCACCCACTTGACGATGGCTTGGAGCGAGACGAGGCGGTACTTGTGCGTGTCGTTCACCCACTCCTTGGCCACGATATTGCGCCGGAGGAGCTTCTTGACCGCCTGGTCCAGCACGCCCGTGCTCTTCCCCGTCTTGGCCGCCAGCTGCCGCAACGTGAATGCTTCGTCGATGAGGTTACGCAGCACCAACAGCTCCGTGGCGCTAAAGCCGGCTTCCTGCAGGTACGTCTCGATGCTGGGAGGGATGGGATTCATGGGGCGGGACGGGTGATGCGGAGGGCGAGCAGGCGGAAAGAGAGCAAGGCGAGGAGCATGCCGATGAACCAGAGCGGGAAGAAGAACTTCTCACGGTGAAGCTTGAGGACATCGGAGTAGTCGGCGTCGAGGCCAAGAATGGCGACAGGCTGTCCATTGCGATTCAGGATGGGTGCACTCGCCGAGAGCACCGTACCCCATTGGTCGTTCCCGACATCTGTGGGATCCATGAACGGTTTGCTGAGAGCGAGCTCCTTATCTGCAATTCCCGAAACATCCTGGTAGTTCGCCGTCCCCGGCGCAACGGCCGCTTCGTCCATCGTCAGGATTCCGTCACCGTTTTCATCTACCCACAGTGGTAGATCGAA
>CAZCWV010000133.1:0-2548 GCA_964502425.1 uncultured Candidatus Peribacteria bacterium
TTTGATCTTATCCCAATACAAATAGGATGGTTCGGATAATTGATACACAATGTTCCTATCCGGATGTTTCTCCGCCCATTTGAAATACTTGGAAAGGGCTTTCGCCTTGTCAATTTTGCTTACATCCGGCTTTTCAAGTTTGAAGTATTCCATAGATAAACGTATATAATCTATACTCGTATTATACACGTTCTATACAGATAGACAATACCAAACGTGTATAATGATAAACATGCCTATACACGTTTTATACACAAGAATAACGACAACCGTGTATTTAAAACAACGTATAGATCAGCGGCGCCAGCGCCGAGGTCTGCACGAAGACGAGGAGGAACCCAAAGAGGATGAGCACGATGAGGATGGGCGCCAGCCACCACTTCTTGCGCACGCGCAAAAAATCCCAGATGTCTTTGAAGATGGCGAGCTTTCCGTGGGGCATGGCCATAGTGTAAAGGAGAAGCGGTCAGCTGTCAGCTGTCAGCGGTCAGTATTCTCAATCAAGATGAAAACGAGAAAGATACGCCTCCTGCGCATCCCCTTTGACCAAGTGGACGTTGTCCTCCTTCTTGAGGACATACGACCCGAGGACGAGCTCATCCATCGCCGTGTTGAGGAAGCAGAGGAACGCGTCCTTGGGCGAGCAGACGATGGGCTCGCCGCGGACGTTGAACGACGTGTTGATGATCACGGGACAGCCCGTGCGCTTCTTGAAACGCTCGATGAGATCGTGGTAACGCGAATTCTGCCCGCGGCTGATCGTCTGGATGCGCGCGGAGTTGTCCACGTGCGTCACGGCGGGAATGCCCTGCTGTTTGACCTGCGCCACGAGGAGCATATAGGGGCTCTCGCACGGGAGATCGAACCAGTTAGGCGCGTCCTCCGCCAGCACCGTGGGGGCAAAGGGACGGAAGGACTCGCGGAACTTGATCTTGAGGTTCACCTTCTGCCAATTCTCCCGGTTCCGGGCGTCCGCGATGATGGATCGGTTCCCGAGCGCCCTGGGCCCAAACTCCATCCGCCCCTGGAACCAGCCGATGACGTTGTTGCCGTCGATGAGGCCGGAGACGTAGTCCAGCAGGAGATCTTCGGTGGGATACTTCGTCCACTGAACTTCCCCGCCCGCGAGTTTGGGCGCCTCCTCGCGCAGGAACGCCTCGATCTCCGCGTCACTCCACGCCGGGCCGTAGGAGACGTGGTCGAGTGCGGAGGCCGCGGTCTTGGGGTTCTTCTGGAGAGCGTGCCACACGTACTGCGCGGCGCCCAGCGCCCCTCCCGCGTCGCCGGACGCCGGTTGGATGAAGAGCTGCTTGAACGGCCCCTCGCGCAGAATCCGCCCGTTGGCCACGCAATTGAGCGCCACCCCGCCCGCCAGGCAAAGATTCTCGCTTGGATGGAGCTGGTACGCATGACGGACGATGCGGAGCATAACCTCTTCGGTGACGACCTGCAGCGCCGCCGCGATGTCCTTGTGCCGTTGCTCGAGGGGACCCTCGGGCGCGCGTGGCGGGCTCCCAAAGAGCCGATGGAACTTCCCGTTCGTCATCCGCAATCCCGATGTGTACGCAAAGTAACGCATGTTCAGGCGGAAGCCGCCGTCCTCCTTGCAGTCGATGAGCTTCCACATCCGCTCCAGGTACGACTTGGGATCGCCGTACGGCGCCAGCCCCATCACCTTGTACTCCGCGCTGTTGACCTTGAACCCCAGGTACCCCGTGACGGCGGAGTAGAGAAGACCAAGGGAATGCGGGAAGTGGATCACGTCCGTGAGAACGACCTCGTTCCCCGTGCCGAACCCGATACCCGTCGTCTCCCACTCGCCCACGCCGTCCACCGTCACCAGCGCCGCGTCGTCGAAGGGCGAGGAGTAGTACGCGCTCGCCGCGTGCGAGAGATGGTGCTCGCAGAAGAGGATCTCGCCGCCGTACCCCAGTTCCTTGGAGATTTTCTGGCGCATCCAGAGCTTGGACGAGAGCCAGAGCACGAGCGACTGGAGCATTTGGAAGTAGCCGAACGGCCAGGCATCGATGATCGTGATGAGGATGCGCTCGAACTTCGTGAGCGGCTTGTCGTAGAACACCACGGAAGAGAGATCATCCTTGGTGATACCCGCTTCGCGCAGGCAATACGCCACGGCATTGGCGGGGAAGTTCTCGTCGTGCTTGATGCGCGTGAACCGCTCCTCCTGCGCCGCCGAAACGAGGACGCCGTCTTTGAGCAGCGCCGCCGCGCTGTCGTGGTAGAAGCAGGACAGGCCGAGAATGTAGACCGGTTTCATCGGGAGAGAGTTGATTAGAACAGACGACGCATCGTTTCGAGTGTGGGAGGCTCGCGGGTTTTGGGGATCCAGTAACTGGCGGGGGAGGGACGGCGTTGGAACAACGATGCCGCACGCTTGATGACAGCGTACGGCCCGATGACGACGATGTAGAGCAATGTGAGGAGGATGCGGCTGTTCACCCAGCCCAGGACATGGGCGAAGGCCATCCAGCCTCTCTTGAGCGCGCGGAGCACATTCTTCAGGAAGTCCATTGCGGGGAGTATAGCA
>CAZCWV010000134.1:0-2546 GCA_964502425.1 uncultured Candidatus Peribacteria bacterium
GCGTTGTAGTTGACGAAGACGACGTCGGAGGTGAAGACGTAGGTGCCCGCGGAGAACGAGAAGACATGCGCGGATGTGGTGGAGTTGAATATGAGGAATTGGCTGCTCGGGTTGTACGTTCCCGGCGGGATGGAGTTCGTCGCATACCCCATCACTTGGAAGATGCCGCAGGTGATGTTTTCGGTATGCCCGGTCAATGTTCCCGTGGACAGGTAGAAGGTGCCGTTGCCCGCCGCCTCGCCCGCTGTACCGATGGTCAGCCCGTCGCCCATCTGTACGTATTGGGCGACGTTATTGTTAGCGAGGGTGCCGTAGAGCGACGTGAGGCCGTAGAGCACGAGGGCACCGCCTGCGTTGGAGGGAACCTCTACGCTGGCACCCGTGGCGATGGTGAGGCGATACACATTCCGCGTCGCAGAGTAGGGTACGCGCAGCTGCACGCCCGTTCCCGTCATGATGAGCGTGGAGGCATTGCGGCTGAGTGTTGTAACGTCGGTGGCATCAAAACTTCCTCCCACCGTCCACGTCCCGTCACCCAAGTACACCTGTGTACTGTCGATGGTCACATTCCCCAATACCGTGATATTCCGGTCATTCGTCGCGTTATCGAACGTCCCCGCCCCCGCCGCCAGCGTGATGCCACTGGCCGTCTTGAGGTCGCTTGTCACAGTCTGGAGCGTGGCGGCACCAGTCTGGCGGATGTTGTAGAAGGTGCTCCCGGCGTCCGTCCCGCCGCCATCCAAGGTCTGCATACCGCTCGTTCCGTCAAATGTGACCGTCCCGCTACTGTGCGTGAACGTGCCTCCCGTCTTGTTCCAGTTCCCGCTCACCGTGAAGCTCCCCGTGGGCGCCGTGAGCGTCCCCCCCGCAAGCGTTACGTTCCCGTTGATATCCGCGTTCCCAGCTCCGCCCGTGAACGTGCCTCCCTGCACCGTCAGTCCGTTTGCCGTGAGGTCCAAGCCGCTCATGTTGAAGGTTCCGGCCGTGCTCTTGAGGGTCAATCCCGATCCCATGCTGAGGCTGCTGCCCGTCACCGTCACCGCTGCGGCGCCCGAGTGCGTGAACTTGTAGAAGGCGTTGGCATTCGTGTTGCTGTTCACGGTCTGCGTGCCGGAGGCCTTGTAGAGGACCACGTGGGATTGCTGGGGGAGGACCGTCGTGTAGCGGAAGTCCACATTGCCGCCCATGAGGATGGTGCCGGAGCCGAGTTCCGCGTAGCCTTGCGTGTATTGACCGCCGGCGGAGAAGTTACCCGAGATGCGGTGCGTCCCGTTCTTGAAGAGGATCTTGCCCTGATAACCGTTGGGATAGCTGGAGCTGGAGTTTCCGATCGTCACATTGCCGTTGACCGTCAGGTTGTACCCGTTGGTGTCCAACACCATGGCCTCGGCTTCCGTATCCGCCCAGTTCGATGCATAGACGGAGAGTGACCCCGTTGTCCAGTCGCCCGTCATGCGAATGGTCTTATAGTCCCTGAGGACATACGTGACAGTGGAGGACGTGTGGAACGCTTTCTGCGACAGGGGAGTGGCTTCCGGTGCGATTTGGATATAGAGCGCGTTCAGAGTGCTGGAATCCACCATATCAATGAAGTCGTCCGCCGTCGGCAACAACGTTATGATGTAATTCCCGCCTGTGACGGTGGAGGAGGCGCCGAGGACGATCTTCTTCGCGCGCAAGTGCTGTGCGAGGGTTGCCGTCACGTCATTCGCTGCCTGGAACACGCCGAAGGTATTCGTACTTCCAGGATTCATCACCTTTCCATCCGCGCTCATCCGCCAGATCCCCGTGGAGGTGAGCGAGGCGTTGGCGTGGATGGAGATATTCCCGCCCACCGTCACCGTCTTCCCGTTGTCCACGAGGCTTCCGGAAGCGAGCTTGAGCGTGCTGGCAGTAATATTGCTCATGAGCGTCCATCCCCCGCCCACGCCGTTGAACACCACCTTCCCGAGCGTGCTGTCTGCGGCCGTAATCGTCTTCCCCGCGCTCGTGGCGGTGAACGTGCCCGTGCCCGTCGCACTGAATGTCCCGCCCGTAGCATCGAAGTTCCCGGCAACGGTGTATGCATTCCCCTCCATCGACATCGTCCCGTTCACGTCGTAAGCCGTCGCCTCTACCTCCCCTCCCGGCGTGAACGTATCCCCCGTCCAGACCAAGAGCTCCTTGCCTGTAACGACACTGAGATTCCCGCTCGTCACCCCGTACAGGGCCGAAATGTCACTGTCTCCGTTGTTTTCGGCAATCTCCAGATGGGCATTGGTGATGGCGGCGGAGCCGGATTCACTCCGGACGATGAGTGCATTCTGGTAGAGGTTGATGTTCGCCATGCTCCCGCCGTCGCCCAAGACAACCGTCACGGCATCCTCGGCGTTATTGTCCGAGAATACCGTCACCACCGTTCCACCCGTCATGGCGGGCAGGTCGGTAATGGAGTACATCCCTTCCGCGTTCGTGGTGCCGCTCCCTGCCACGGCTCCGCCATTCAAGCTGATCGAGACCTTCCTCCCGGCAAGGGGGGGGGCACCTTCATTCGACGTCAGCGTTCC
>CAZCWV010000135.1:0-2541 GCA_964502425.1 uncultured Candidatus Peribacteria bacterium
CGTCCCTCCCGTCATCGGGACGTCTTCCAGGAGGTACTGCCCGCCCGCATCCGTCTCCGCGGTGATTGCCGCCGCCCCGCCGTTCAAGCTCACGGCCACGGTCTTCCCCGTAAGGGGAGTAACCCCCTCATCCCCGTAGAGCGTCCCTGCCACCGTTCCCCGCGCCGCCTGCACCTGCGTCTGCGCCCCGAGCATGTTGTGATACTCGAACTTGACCCAGGCCGCGCTGCGGGCGATGTTGCTGACGCGGACTTCGTCGAGGAGACCCGAGAAGAATTGCGTCCCGCCGCCGATGGCAAGGCTCGTGGGCGTGAGGATGCTCCCGGTGAAGCTCCTGGTGCCCACCGCCGCCCCATTGTCATAGACGCTCCACTGGGGGTTGGGGAGGGATTGGTCGTAGGTGAATCCGAAGTAGTGCCATGTGTTGAGGAGTGAGGGAATGGTGACCAGTTTGTTTGTGCCGCCCGCGTTGATGTAGGACCAGACTCTCGTGTTGTTGCCTTCCCGCGTGTCTCTGGTGAAGCCGAGGCCATAGGCGTTCGAGGCGTTGCCGAGCAGGACCACCCGCGTATCGGCGTTCGTGCTCGTCACATCGTCCGCCTTCATCCAGACGAACACCGAGGCCTTGTTGGCGGAGAAGGCGTTGGTGAAGCTCCCGCGGGTGAGGGCGTCGTTGGAACCGTCGAAGTCCTGCCCCCTGCCTACGGCCCCTGCCGTCTCCGCGGGTTCGTTTGCACCCGTCTTCGTCCCGTCGTTCCCGAATGCCGTGGAATCCTCAGTCGTCGTACTCGTGGCGTCCTGCATGTGCTGCACCATGACGTAATTCCCATCCCACACCCCCTCCTTCCACTGTCCGTCCCTCGCGGAGCTGTTCTTGTAGTACATCACGATTTCCGTGTCCGTATCGGCATCGATGAGCGGCACCTTGACCCAGAAGTTCCCCGATCCCGATCCTGCACGTACGCGGTAATTCTCCCGCTCGTAGGGCAGCATCATGCCCGTGGACGTCGCGAACCGTATGTCCGCACCGGAGCTCTGGGCATTGTCCGCGAGGGACGTATCCGCCGTTATCCGCACGAGGAGTGGGAAGTTGTGCAGATCCTCATCCACGTTGTCCTGCTTCACCGTAATCCTCCGGCTGTAGTCCCAGTCCGAAACGCTGAAGCTCCAGTTCTTGTTGCCGCCCTGGTCGATGCTGTCGTCGTCCGTCACGGTCACCATCTGGCCGCCGGACGCATCCGCGTTCTGCACCGTGACTGCCGTAGCCTCAGCCGTCCCCGTTACGTTCAACGTCCAGCTCCCCGTGGCGCTCAGGTCCAGGAGGTCGTCACTCTCACCCGTGAGGCTCATATTCCCTCCTACCGTCACCACCGACCCCGGCAATCCCTTGGGCTCCACCTGTCCGGATGTTCCGATCGTCAGGTCTCCCACCGTCGTGATCGCCTTCCCATTGAAGTCCACCGTCCCTTGCGTCACATTCAAGCTATCCACCGTTCCCGTTCCCGTGAACACTGCACGCCCTCCTGTCTTGGCGACTACCATGTCCTCCATCGCCTGTCCCATGAAGTCCACCTGCTGCGTCGTGGAACCCGAGAGCGTGATAGTCCCCGTTCCCTTGGTCCACGAGAGCTGCCCCGCGCCCGTGTCCTGGTTGACGATGTTCCCTTCCACGATCCAGTCCACGTCCTGCCCATTGTCATTCACGGTGATGTTCCCCGTGGAGTCGATATCGTAGGTCAGGTTGCCTTTCACGCGGATGCTCGTGGGCCCGTTGATGCTGTTCGCCAGCGTCACAGATCCCGCATTCACAGCCCAGAGGTTCAGCGCACCGAAGGTGTACGCACCTGCATCCAGTGCCAATTCAGCATTGTAGTTCACAATGACGGTGCCAAGATACGTACCGGCAGCCAGGCGAGCGCCATTTGCCGGAGCACCGAGGATCACCGTTGAGGTTATTGTGGAGCCATTCCCCAAGGAGATTAGCCCCTTTCCGGGTTGTGCTGTCTGGAAGTACAGGTATCCGTTGCTTACCGCGGCAGTGGAGCCGATTTCCGTCACCGCATTGGCGCGGGATGTGAGATAGGTGTTGTTGCCTATGGCTATGGAACCGAAGATGCGCAGCCTATCGGACACGTAGACATACGTTCCGTTCGAGGAAGTGGTGATCGTTGCGCCGGTGGCAATGGTCAGCCGGTAGACATTCGTTTGATCCTTCGACACGTAGTTCTTGTCCGTTCCCGTGAGCACAATTTCCGCGCTGTTTCCGTTCCATGTTTCCACGTCCTTCCAGTCGAAGTCTCCGCCAACCGTCCACGTTCCATCACCCAGATCCACTCTCGTGCTATCCATCGTCACGTTCCCCTCCACCGTGATATTCCTGTCATTCGTCGCGTTATCGAACGTCCCGGCTCCGGCAGCGAGAGTGATGCCGCTGGCCGTCTTGAGGTCGCTTGTCACAGTCTGAAGCGTTGCGGCACCTGTCTGGTGGATGTTGTAGAACGTGCTCCCCGCATCCGTCCCTCCCGCATTCAACGTCTGTGT
>CAZCWV010000136.1:0-2528 GCA_964502425.1 uncultured Candidatus Peribacteria bacterium
TGAGAACTCACGGAACGGATTTCCGCGACGGGGTGCGTCTTGCACTCGAGGAACGCTATGAGGCGTTGCACTTCCCAGCGCATGTAATTGCGGAGATAGTCCGTGACGGGTCCCATCGAATGCAATTCCATGCTCGGCAACTGATGCGTGAGGCAGTGTGCTGCGCCTCCGGATTTGGCGGATTCCGGCATAGGAATGCACACGTGGTCAATGCCGTGATGTTCCAGGTATTCCTCCACTCCCGGTGTACGGAAGAGACCGTTTCCCACCAATGTAGCCGGAAGAGGCATACAGTTTGATGCATAGGTACCGTCTTGATGATCCTCCGTTCCCGTTCCGATGGAATCTTGAGGGTCGAGTTCCAGTAGATCCGCTCCATACGATGTGCAGTGTCGCCATAACTTATCCCAACTCCTTCCGCTCACAAGGGGTTTGGATGCCAGGACCGCTCGCAGTTTTCCACGTGCATCGATGACGGGTGTTAATATCGTGTCGAGGTGGAATCCTTCCGAAGCGATGTAGACAGGTTCTCCGGTCACTTGGCTCTGTGACACGACTGCATCATGTCCGCGCTCGTTGGCACGATAGAGACCTCCGAAATAGTGGTGGTCATACGGTGTGTAATGGACTTCGCCACCTTCGAGGCGAGCACCGCCGTGCAGAGACTTCACTTGAAGATTGAGGGATCGCAGGAGATTTTCAACGGATCGTGCTTCGGGACGGCGGTACCGCGCGCTGAATCTTGCCTTGAACGTGATGGGTTTCCCTTCTTTGGAGATGGTGGTAACTGCAGGGTCCGTAATGTAGATACCGTCATGGCGGTAACGAATATCCAGGTAGGGGGAAAAAGGGACGTGGATGACCGAGAGCGCCTTGTCGCGGTAGCACGCTGCAAGTGCCTCCTGTTCCTGTCGGATCCCCTCGGTAGAGGGTGCTTGGCCGGCATGGTTTTCCATGGGATGGCAACCTTCATTGGGCAGAATGCCTTGTCCCCACCATGGGGTACGTGTCGGCGCCGAAACGAGATAGGTGGAACAGTTGTTCATTGGGACACTGAAGGTAATGCAGCGGCTTTCTTGAATATCTGGGAAAAGATGTCCGTAGCTTCAAAAAGAGAGGCAATGCGTATCCGCTCGTCAGACATATGGGCGAACTGCAAGTCTCCCGGGCCCAACGTCACGCCTTCCATCCCTGCATCATTCCGGAAGATCCTCCCCTCTGTACCCCCGTTGAAGCCCACTGCTGGTTTTCCCGTAGCCTCCTCGGCGAGTCGGACGATAGGGGATGCGGCATCCGTGATGGAACCCAGCGCCGACTTTTCCATTCGAACGGTGACCGTCGTATGCGGCGGGAGTTTCTGACGTTCGATGAGCGTGAGGATTTCGTCGGTGCGGACGTTGTGGTAGTGGGGGATCGTGCGGGCATCGACCGTGAACTCCGCGTCGCTGGGTGTTGTGGAGTAATCGCGGTCCTTCACACGTCCGGCGGATACTTGCACAGTGGTGTATGGGGGCGAGAAAATTTGGCAATGCTGGTTGGCGTCGTTATGCCCGTATGTCATCATGCGTCCGTAATTGTCGATTTCATGGATGATGCGGCCGGCACTCATGAGCGCGTTTTCCACGGGTTGCGAAACATGTCCGGGCGCTGTTGTCGACACTTTGAAGTGCGCCAGTAAGCGGCCTTTATGCCCCCGCATGGGCGTGATTTCCCCATTGATTTCCGTCGGTTCCCCGACGACGAAATACTTGCTCTCAATGATGCGTTCATTGCCCAGGAGTCCCGCTGCAAGGCGTGCTCCTCTCATGGAGAATCCCGGCGACGTGGCCTCTTCGTCATACGTGAAGAGGAGCGTCACTCGCTTGCGGAGCTCTGTGAGCAATGAATGCACGTCTTCACGCAAACCAGCGAGGAGCATGCTCACGCCCGTTCCATGCGTGTCGCAGGTTCCACGGCCGAACCAGTAGCCGTCCCTTTCCGTCAGTTTCCAGGGACGGGTAGACCAGTGCTGGCCTTCCACACCGACCACATCCGCATGGCTTGTGGCGACAAGAGCCTGTTTACCCTCGGGGTCACCGATATCCACCGCGAGAAGCTGGCGGTTGCTATGGATGGGATCGGAGTAGGCCGTGGTAAGGACGGGAAACGGCCTGAGTATTTCTTGCATGGCCTGTACGAACTCACAGCTTCCTTCTCCGGGTTTTTGACTATGCTCGACCATGGTGGTCATGAGCTCTTTTGCCAATGGATAGTCGACATGTTGTTGCATCAGCACTACTGTTAACCACTTTGGGTCTCCTGAAGAGGCCTCTCACAACATGAAAATTGGGGAACTCTTACTTTTTGGCTTACCAAAGAGATGAAATAGGTTCTATGAGGCCATAGAACCCCCCCTTTCTTTCGATCGAAAAAGACTTCTTCACTTCACAACCTGCACTCCCCGCTCCCCACCTCGCACACAAGCGACCACCCGAGGAAGAGGGCATATTCACCGGTCATCGCGACGATGGCGATGGCCGCGGCGATGA
>CAZCWV010000137.1:0-2525 GCA_964502425.1 uncultured Candidatus Peribacteria bacterium
AAGAATTGGAGGTGATGAAAAAGGAATATGACGAGAGCGCAGAGCAAACCAGTGCAACGGTAACCAATATTCGGCAATTAGTCCCGCAGGAATCCGCGCTCTATCCCATTATCCAAGGAATGCATTTCGAACAGGATGATAATAGATTATCCGCCCATATTGCTTTTGTGCCGCCTGATCTCTTCAGCACCTTACAGCAGCAAGCCGCGAGCGTGGATGTAAACATGAACGGTGTGAATATTTCCAAACATGGTGTAGTGGAAATCCAGGATGCCCCGATCATCATCGAGAAAATAAACACCATCCGACTGAAGCTCCCCGAAGCACTGCAAACGCCGACTCCTGAAACTGAGACAAGACCGAAGTAACCATCATCATCACTGCCGCCTCAATGATTTCCGACCCCACCTCACCGGCCCTCCGCCTCCCCACCGGGCAGCAGGTGTACGACGCGCTGATGGGGGAGATCGAACAGGAATTGCTCGCGGGGCGCGTGCAGGGCGAGCATCCGGACGAAACCCCCGAGCAGCGCGAGGCACGGAACCAGAAATACCTGGATGCTTTCGCGCGGTACGACAGGGCCTTCGCGGCGCTGGCGGCAGAGTTGCGCCAGGCGGTGGATGCGTGCCGCAAGACGGCGAAGAAGCGTCCCGCTCGTCCCACGCGAAAGATCGCGGTGGAAGCACCACTTCCTGCCGCTGAGCCGGACGCCCTGCCGGCGGCGGACACCCCGACAACGCCCGAATCGCCCGTCACTCCTGACGATACATCCGATCCTCCCGACGCATGACGGACCAACCTTCCGACACCGGCGCCTCCCCTCCCCGCACGATGGATGCACAGTACTTCGTGAACGGGGCGGCCAACCGCGCAAAAGCCGCGGAGTACTTCCTCGCGCAATTCGTCACACACCGCTTGGATGGAGCGACTGATTGCATCCAGGTGCAAGAAATCCTCGATACGATCTTCGCAAAGGCGTCCGGCCTTCCGGCGGAAACCTGGATCGCCGGGCAAGGTATGTCCATGGAATACCCGGAGAAGACCGCCGAACCGACTCCGCCCCCAGCCATCATCCCCGGCGACGACACGCCGCCGCCCGCACCGGCCGCGGAGACCGCTGTTCCCGAACAGGAATCCCCTCCTCCACCCCCCGCGCCTTCCCCCGTGGACGACGTCACCGTCGCGGAGACCACGGGACAGCTGCTCTCGACCATGGACACCGACGAGGCCATCCACGCCGAGACCACGCTCATCTACGACCTCTGCAAGCAACGGGACGACCTGCAGGAACAGTGCGATGCCCTGCAAGCGCAGATCAATGCCGGACACGCGGCGGGCGACGCCGCCGCCACGCTGGAAAACCTCCAGAAACAGTTCAAGGGAAAGGAAGCAGAGATCCAACAGCACCGGGCTATCCGCATGCATCTGCAGGAACAGCAGGCGAGGGGGAAATGATAGCGTGACACCCGATAGATTTGGGATAGCCGCCTGCAGGCGCGTATGCTTCCGCCATGGATGAGAACCAGCAGCAGATGCTGAACGCGATGCAGGCGAAGCTCGCTTCCCAGCAGAAGCAGATTGATCAACTGCGCGCGCCCCGGAAGAAGAGGACGCATTGGCGCGCACTCGTCGCAGTCGGCGCCGTGCTGATTCTCGTGGCCGGCATTGGCGCGTACGCGTATAACAGGCTCCTGGAATCGATCATCCCGCTCTGATACCACTTCGCGTTTTCAGTGATACCAATCAACCTTGGCCTTTGCTCGTATACGAGCCACGAAGTGAACGCTTCGCGGTATCGTTTTGAAATGGGAATGGTATGAGCGTTCAGTCCGTTTCCATCACCGCGACACAAGCGTTGTCGATACACCGGCAATCCTCTTTGTCGTCCCCGGCGTACCCGCTGCAATCGCAGTCCGCGTCCGCCTCGCAGCGCTTGTCTTGCCGATTACTCCCAAAATCCACGGGGCACACGACGGCGCAGGCATCCTCGATGCAGCGCATGTCGAAGGGGCAGTTCGACCGCAGGAGGAAACGTGCCGGGGTGATGCAATCGTCGTGGGTATCGCACGCCGCGCCGGGATTCCCCTCGGTCAGCGGTTCTTGGAGGACCGGTTCGCAACGGCGATCCTTACACTCCACGCCGAAGGTCTGCATGCAGCCGTAGACGCACTGTGCATCGAAGCCATCCACAAGCGCCTTCATCGCCGCCGCTTCGTCCCTGTGCACGTAAATCTCGCAACCGAAGGGGCACTTGCTTCCAATCCACGCGCAATCATCCGCCGTTTCGCAACGGTTCGCCCGCGCAAGCTCGTCTTTGATGCCCTGCTCGCCCCATCCGCCGCATCCGGAGAGGAGCGTGGAGGCGAAGAGGGATGGAAGAAGAATGATGGATGAAAGACGCATAGGGTAATTATACGCTCGCCGCCTCCATTGCGGTTAAACCGGGATGGTGGTGTTAATCGGTCTAAGGTGGTGGGTCAGGTGGGATTTGAACCCACGGCCAATTGCTTAAGAGGCAACTGCTC
>CAZCWV010000138.1:0-2509 GCA_964502425.1 uncultured Candidatus Peribacteria bacterium
CCCTTGTCTTTTGCTTTGCGAATCTTCCCCAGGCCTCCCCTCAACCACCTGTCCCCCTTCTCCCTCTTCAATGGTGGAGAAGGAGGGACGAAGCGAAGAGAGTGATCGCATTTCTGATATTGTTTGGATTATTCCCAAGTGGCAGGGAGTGGAACGGGCAGCAGCACTAACCAACGGGGCGATGCTTGCGTCATGGCGTTCCCCCGTTCCACTCTCCTATACTGTGCCACGATGCTCGGTTTCCGTCTCCACAGGCTTGTCGTGAACGTGGCACTCCTTCTCGTGACGTCCGTTATCTCCCTCATTGTCCTGGAATGGGGATTGGGGGCCGCCCTTCCTCATTTCCACAACTACTTCGTCTGGCGGCCGCATATGCAGATCATCTCCCGGCCGCTTCCGGAGTATTTGCCGGGGATCAGCGGAGAATCGCGCTTCTTCACCAATGCCATCGGCTTGAGGGGCGACGAGCTGTCCCCGGAGGACGCGGACCGCATCCTCGTCATCGGCGGGTGCACAGCGGAATGCCTGTATTTGGACCAGGATGAGACGTGGGAGGCTCTTCTGCAAAAGGACATCAGCGCCGCAAGCGGCCGTCGCGTGTGGGTGGGGAACGCGGGGAAGAGCGGCATCAGTACGCTGGCGCACGTCGTGCAGCTTCGTCACCTCCTTCCCCAGCTCTCCAATGTCTCACGCGTCGTCGCCCTCGTGGGTGTCAATGATTTTATCGACCGCCTGGCCGAAGATGACGCCTTCCAGCCGAACATCTCCCCCGTGGAATCCACGCCCGACGTCCTCGTGCACGCGTTCGACGTCATACCGCGGTACGCGGATACCCGACTCCCCTTCTACAAGCGCACGCGGTTCTGGTTTCTCCTCACGAAGGTTAAGCTCCTCTACTTCTCCCGGAAGGATTTCCAAGACCGTGCGGGGGAATTGTACGCGAAGCAGCGCGCAAACCGGAAGCAGGCGCGTGTCAGGGAGATGCTACCGGATCTCTCCAGTGCTTTGATGCAGTACCGGGCGCGTCTCAACCAGATGGTGGATGAGGCGGAGCGGCAAGCAGTTCCCATTACGCTCATGACACAGCCATCCATATGGCGGAAGGATCTCCCGCAGGAGGCGCAAGATCTGTTGTGGTTTGGGTGGGTGGGCATGACGCGGTGGGAATCCGGCGAGTATTACTCCATTACTGCCATGGAAGAAGGTATGGAGAAGTACAACGAGATGCTGCTCCAAGTTTGCGCGGAACGGAAAATCGATTGCATCGACCTCGCATCATTGCTTCCCAAGGACACTGCCTTATTTTACGACGATGTGCATTTCAATGAGGAAGGTGCACGGCGCGTTGCGGCTATCGTGGGGGAACATCTGCTCCGTGACATGCGGTAGGGTCGTCGCTACGCTGGCCATGTGAATATCCGGAGCTTCGTCACCTGGGTGCGTGCTGCCATGTTTTCCTTCCCAGGAATGCTCGTGCTTCTGTCGGCATTTGCGTTCGCGAAGGTTACCGTGGATCTCCTCTCACTCGTTTCGTTCTACCTTACACAGAGGCCCGTGAGTCCGGATTTCATGGTCTACTTCGTGATGGGGAGGGGCATTCTCAACGGGCTGGTTCCTTACGTCGATCTCTTCGAGATGAAGCCGCCGGGCGTGTTCCTCGTCGCAGCGCTCTCGCTGTGGCTTACGGGGGACGAGTTCCCGGCATTCGTGCTCTTTGTATTCGTGCTCCTCTCCTTTCCCGTTCTCCTCTTCTTTTTTGCTCGTGCGCATGTTTCCCGCGAACGCGTGTTCCTCTGCATCCTTTCCCTCCTCCTCGGAGCCGTGTTCAGCCTCTCCGTTGCCTTCCGCGTGTTTTCCATCCAGACGGAAGCGTATGGCGTATTCTTCGGCCTCTTGTATGCCGTGGTCATTGCCTGGAAGGGGAAAATGTCGTGGAAACGGATCCTGCTTGCAGCCGCGGGGATCGGCGGTGCGGTGAGTTTCAAAGAGCCGTTCCTTCTCGGTACGCTTGCCGCGGCTCTGGTGTTCACGCCCGATTGCCGGGAGTTCTGGCGGCGGTGGGTGCTGCCATTGCTCATCGCAGCGGGCGCGGGGATCACGGCATTCGCTCTTTTGGGATGGCTGCGGCCGTATCTCTACCAGTACCTTCCCTTCATCTTTTCCACGCGGCTGCAGAGCACATACCATGGATTCAATTTCTCCGAGACTCCACTGTTCTTGCGGGGAATCTATGTCCTGCAATGGTGCAAAGATCTCTTCACCCATCGTCCCTACCCGTTCTTCGGGGTCATCGTGCTCCTGTTGCTGTTCTTTTTCGTGCGGCAACGATGGACGGCCTCCTCTCCTGGGATCCGGTCAAAGGCGTCGCTTGTCCTGCGCGTGGCGGCCATGCTCTACACCGTGACGCTCGCCGTGGGGATGGGAAACTTTTTCGAATCACATAGTGTCTTCGCGTTTCCCTTCTACTTTGCCTTGTTCTTCTTTTTTCTCCGGTCGGAAGAACTCCGAC
>CAZCWV010000139.1:0-2438 GCA_964502425.1 uncultured Candidatus Peribacteria bacterium
GCTATCGCTCGGGTTCGCTCAGGGCAAGCGGATGGCGCTTGCCCTGAGGTGAGCGGAGCGAACCGAAGGGTCGCCCTGACAAAAGAAAGTAGGACCTATCCCTCCACCAAGTTTGCTGTTCTGTTTTGTCACGAGCCCGCACCCACGAAGGGGTGCGGCTATGTTTGTTGTTTGTCACGAAACCCGCACCCACGGTTCACTATCGCTCACCGTAAACTCCGGGGTGCGGCTATGTTTATTTTTTGTTGTTTGTTTTGTTATCCCAAGGACACCGTCACGCCACGCGATGCGCCACAATCACAATCTGCCCAGCGAAGATTGTGCGAAGGAGCGGGATCTTTTCCAGAAGCGGTTGGAAGAAGTGGATGATCTTGGAAGGAAGCGTGGGAAAGAAGAAGGGGACGAATCCCACGAACGCCGTCTCATTCACTTCCCACCCCGCCTCGCGGCACCACTGACGAAGCGCGCGGGAGGAAAAGGACTGTTCCTCGTGTTCCCGATGGTAGCGCGACGCCCGCTCGATGAACTTGACGATGGGGTTGTTGCCGTTGGGTTCCACCACAATGAGGAGCTCCGCGAGCGGCGTGCAGTTGTGCAGAGCGGCGCGCTGGTCGGAGAGGTGGTGCAAGACGCCGCGCACCACGGCGACGTCGTACGCCTTCTGCGGAAGCGTTGCGGGCGCGAGGATGTTCCCCACGGTGAACCGCAACGAGGGAAAACGTCCCGTGGCGGCGCGGATGGCATCTTCGGCGGGGTCGAAGCCGTCCATCGCACAGGCGGGGCGGCGCTCGGCCATCTCCGCGGTGTAGCAACCATCCCCGCACCCAACGTCCACGAGGCTTCGGGCGGACGCGGGGATCCTCTCCACCACCGCATCGGTGATGCGCCGATTGGAGACGAGGGAGGAGTAGGAAGGGTTGGTAGTGTACCGGTACCCATCGTTCTCCGAGACGTCCTGGTTGAACGCCTGGACGTTCTGCTTGGCAACGGGGGAAGCGGCGGGAGGGATGGACATGACGGAAGGCATGGTACCACGGGGGAATACGACCCTGGAGACGAGCCCGTAGGACGTCCCCAGCGCGACGGCCGATCCCACGATGCGCGCGAGGAGGTACGGAACGGCGGCCAAGAGGTACAGGGCGGATGCCGTGCCCACGTTCACCGCGGCGGCAATACCGTAGGCGAGGAAGAAGAGGAGGAGCGCATGGGACGCCTGTCCCCTTCCTCGGAACGTCCAGCCTCGGTTGAGCAGGAAACTCACGAGGATGCAGATGATGGAAGAGAGGATGTAGGAGAGGACGACGGGGATGCCCGCCCACTCCACGGCCCCCGCCACGAGCCCCAAATCCAGGAGCGTCATCGCGGCACCCACGAGCGCAAACCGGAGGAAGCGCCGCACGGCCTCGCCGGAGTACGGTGTGGCGGAACGGGACATATCAGTGTGCCAAGGATTGGAGGAAGCGCGCGTACCCTGCAATTGTTTTCGTCCTCTCGAAGCGTTCCGCAACCCTCGCGGCATCGCGACCCATGTTTCTCTGCAGGGAAGGGTCCGCGAGGAGACGGCGGATGGCATCCGTGAGCGCGGACGTCTCCATGGGGACGATGACGCCGTTCTCCCCCTCCCGAATCACGTCGGGGACGATGCCCACCGCGGTGGCGATCACCGGAAGCCCCGCCGCCATAGCCTCCAGGACCACGCGCGGCCCGCCCTCGCTGCGGGAATTCATCACGAAGACGCGCGCCGACCGCAGCGCAGCCGCCACGGCCCCCAGCGAGGGAAGCCAGCCCGCAAACGTCACGCGCGAAGAGAGGCCGAGCGTCTCCGCATGCCGCTCCAAACTGCTGCGCAGCGGCCCGTCCCCGATGACGAGGAGAGAAACACCCGGAAGTTCCTTGAGCGCATCAAGCAGTTCGGCCATCCCCTTGTTGGCCACGAGCCTTCCGCAGGACACGAGATCGTACTTCTTTGCCGCGGTGTCATCCGGCTTCCAGAGGGACGTATCGATGTAGAAAGAGGGAACCACTCGGATCTTCTCAGACAAGGTACCCCAGCGTTTGAGGATGCCTCGCACGTCCGTATTCACCACACGCAGGGCAGACGCCCTGTAGCTCTCAAGCGGGAGAACGATCCGCGAGAGCCATCGGCCTATCCATTCCGAAAAGGAGGACGCGACGGGATAGCCGACGATGTGATGGACTTCGGCGGCGTAGGGGATCTTGGTGGCGCGTGAGAGGAACGTCGCACCCAGACCGTTATAGAACGGCGGGTACTCATGGACAGTCATGACCTTATGCTGATGCCGCGCGATCAACTCCTTCCCCTTCCGCTCGATCCAGAGCGGTTGGAGGAGGAGCGGCCAGGGGGAAGGATGTAGGAAGACATTCGGGAACGGCTGGAGATTTGGGGATGGCGACGATACCAGCGGACAAATGACATC
>CAZCWV010000140.1:0-2436 GCA_964502425.1 uncultured Candidatus Peribacteria bacterium
TTCTTGGGTGATTCGGATGTTGCCATGTTTGTGTGTGTGGGAGAAGGGAGGGTTCAGGTCGGGATGCCCAAGTCGGGAGGCGCGGCACCGCCGGGGATGTCGAACACCCCTCCACCGGGGAGCGGGGGAGTGCCTGGCGTGGGGGGAACGAGCTGCCCCGTCGCCCGCCATGACTGGATGAGTTTGTTCACCCCCGTAGACGAGAGCAGGAGCTCCCAATTCCCCGTGAGGTAAAAGCCTCCCGCCACGCCTCCGGCCAACAGTGCTGCGAGAAGCAGCGCGGTAACGACGGGATGCTTGCGGGGGAAGTGTTTCACTTTCTCCCACGCCCTGCGGAACATGCCTTGCTTCTCCGGCGATTGCACATCCTTGAGGAACTTCTCCTTGGCCACGAGCGCTTCGCCGGTGACCTCCAACTGCCGCTCGAGCTCGGCGGGATTGAACGCGTGGATCTTCTGGAGTTCAGCTTCATGCTCCATCAGCTTTGCGTAGAGAGCACTGCGGCCATCGACGCTCTTGAGTTGCGTGAGGACTTCGTCCGTCTTGAGTGAAAGGTACTGCGACAGCGCCTCGGGCGTCGCCTTAAAGGGCGGGAGCGCCTCCGGCTTGCCCGCGGTCACCTCAGGACGCCCACTGTCGGCTGCGGAATCACGCTTCGTGCGCGAGAAGAACCACATGGTCAGGATTGGGAAGAAAAGGACGCCAGGAGGGAATGGCGGATGAGGAGAAGGGACGCGATATCATCCACGTCCCCGTCATCCTTTGCTGCGCCGAGAAGGGGGGTGATGATGTGCGTGAGGACGTCCGGTCCGAGCGCAAAGAAGAGCTCGGCCAAATCGTCTTCCGCAACGTCCCGCATGTCCATCTCTTCCAAAAGCTTCCCGATTGCATCCGGTGCAGACTCTATCCTCGCTTGCTTCTGGAACGCGAGCAGCTTTGGGTCATGCAACCGCATGAGATTCAGACGCGCATTTCTTCGCTCCGGCGTGTCCGTAAACGCCTGCGTCTCCTCCCGTACTTCCCAGCCGTCCTGGACGGAGGGGGGGAGCGACGTAAAAATCCGTTGTTCGTCTGTGGTGAACCAGAGGGGAGTTGCCATGGCATGCATTGTACCGTTCTTAAGAAAGAATGTCTTTCAGGTTATTATACCATACTTCTTTTATTTTGGCACCTGTCTTTTCTCCCTTGGTTTTGGATTGTGGTAAGCCGCAAGCTCCAAGTTACAAATACCAATCCTGCTTCTACGATTGGTGCTTGGCGCTTGGAGCTTGGTACTTGGAACTTGGTACTTGGTACTTTGGATATCGTTCATTCTCCGAAACCTCAAACACCAGCACCAATCATCCTTTTTCCTATATTGACCCTCACCCTGCCGTCCCTACAATGTCCCCATGTGTGGCATATTCGGATACATCGGTCGTCGCACCGACGCGGCAGAATTGGTCATTGAAGGATTGAAGAATTTGGAATACCGCGGGTACGACTCGTGGGGCGTTGCGTGGAAGACGGCCAAAGGGATCAAGGTGCGCAAGGACGTGGGGAAGATCAGCGGCGTGAAGAGCAAGGACTTTGCCAAGGAAACATCGTCGCTCGCCCTCGCCCACACGCGCTGGGCCACCCATGGCGGCGTCACGAAACAGAACGCCCATCCCCACCTCTCCTGCGACAAGGTTATCGCCGTCGTCCACAACGGGATCGTGGAAAATTACGACGCGCTCCGGAACGAGTTGAAGACCCGCGGCCATCGCTTCCTCTCGCAGACCGACACCGAGATCATCCCTCACCTCATTGAGGAGGAACTCCAATCCCAGAAGGATTTCGCCGCTGCGGTGCGCGCCGCCTGCCAGCGTCTCTCGGGTCGCTTCGCCATCCTCGCCCTCCATGCGGAATCACAGACGCTCGTTGCCGCGCGCGCGGGTTCCCCTCTCATCATCGGCGTCCAGAAGGGGGAGGGGGCAGTCGGCGTCGATGGATATTACATCGCCTCGGACATCCCTGCGTTCCTCGAGCACACGCGCACGGTGCAGTACTTGGACGACGGGGAAATGGTGGTGACGGACGGCAAGAGCATCATCTTCTCGGACATCGCCACGGGCCGCGAACGCGCCAAGCGCGAGGTGGAGATCAACTGGTCCGTGGAGCAGGCGCGCAAGGGCAACTACGAGCACTTCATGCTCAAGGAGATCATGGAGCAGAAGGAGAGCGTGGCACGCGCCGTCAACCAGGATGAGGAGCAAATCCTCACCTTGGCACAAGCCATCAAGAAAGCGCAGGGCACGTTCCTCGTGGGATGCGGCACCGCCGGGAAGGCATGCATGGCAGCGGAGTACTTCTTCTCCGTCATCGCGCAGAACCACGTGAACTTCGCCCCCGCGAGCGAGTTCAAGCTGCACCACCACTTCCTCAAACCCGAGAGCCTCCTCATCGTCGTGAGCC
>CAZCWV010000141.1:0-2399 GCA_964502425.1 uncultured Candidatus Peribacteria bacterium
AGAGATCGGGGTCACTGAGGAGGAACGGGAGCAGCGCGAGCGCCGCGGGCCGCTCGCCGCCGGAGCGGACGAGGAGCGCGGCGATATAATGTTGTATTTCGGGGTCCTGTAGGGCCGCAGCGGCTTCCGGCCGAGCGAGGAACGTTTCCAACCGATCCCATTCCTTCCCGTTGATGAGGGAGCGGAGAAAGCCGATCACCTCCTCCCGCTGCTGCTTCACCGCCCTCACCCGCGCCTCCGGCAACTGCCAGGGAAAGGTGGCGAGTGCGGGTTCCTCGGAAATCGCCGCAGGGAGGAATGAGGCGTCGAGATCCTCGAGGAGAAGCCGCGTATCACGGAGGAACGACGCCGGGAGCGGCTCCGTCTGCTTCACCGTCAGCCAGGCTGCGGGATCGTCCGTCATGGAAGGGATGCCCCCCTCCCCCGCCCTCCACTGCTCTCCCACGGGAATGATGATGCTCCCCCCACGTACGTCTGCTACGAGGAGCGGAGCGGTGAGTGCCGCGAATGTTGCCGCCCCTCCCTCCGGCATCGAAACGTATGCGGCGGCGCCAATACCCGAAATATCGTACAACCCCGCGCGGAACCGCAAGATACTCTCCGCGGAGAGGAGCACGTTTCCCCGCCGCCCCTCCGGCACATCACCGTCCACGAGCCCCGCCCCGTTCCCCTGGACAACGGCGGCGATACCCGAGGAAAAGCGCACGTATTTCCCCGTGGCGTACGTGACGATTTCCCCGTTTGGCACGCCTTCCACGGCGCCTGCGAACAAGGTTGTTCTCAGGCCGAGGACGGAGAGCAGCAACATGATCGTCACCAACGGAACCGCCACATAATGGCGGTGAAGCCTGGCACAGGTACCGGAAGATCCGAAGTCCATTTTTCCTCATATTATAGCAGAAAACAGCCATTTTCTCCAGAGAGGAATAGCTGAGCTAATAACAAATATTCGGGGTAGCGACGAGCGCCACCCCGATCCGATCTCGACGTCAGTCTCCCTACTTGAGGAGGAGCCACACAACGCCGAGAACGGCAGCGGACAAACCTGTTCCAAAGGCAGCCCACCCACAGAGGCGGGCTTGTACCTCAAGATAAGGTTTGTTCATGGTGTAACTGGGGTGTCGAATGACTACCCACAGGATCACCAACAGCAACGCAAGCATTGCGCACAACTTTGCATACAGTTCCACGTTCATGGGAGATCCCCTCTCAATCAAAGGTTAACTGACAAAGATCGGCTAATATTGATTATACCATAATTGTCTATTGTCTTCAATTTGTGCGGTAACAAAGAAAGCTCTCAATTGAGCAGAAAGTGGAGGGGAATCCGCCGCCTCGGGGGGTGAAGGGGTGTCGCGCGTTCCAGCGTGTGAGAACCCTACGAGCCTTCACCGGTTTGTAAGAATGCAGACAACGCGCGACGGTAGGCAGCAGGCGGCGGTGCGTTTCTTTTGCTACTTTTCTTTTCGCCCAGAAAAGAAAAGTAGGATACAAATGGACATCTCGATTGTGAGAATCAAACGCTTCATTGTTCTACACTATCCCCATGCGCATCCTCGGCATCGACCCCGGCTTCGCCACCATCGGCCTCGGCCTCCTGGACGCCCCCTCCCCGCATGAGCTGCGCGCCGTGGAGTGGCCGGTGATCACCACCAAGCCCGGGCTGAGCCTCCCGGAACGTCTGGAAGAGATCCACCGTGATCTCACGGAATACCTCCGGACCACCCGTCCGGACCTCGCCGTGGTGGAGCGCCTGTTCTTCGAGACCAACGTCAAGACCGCGATGGATGTCTCCCAAGCCCGCGGCTGCATCCTGCTCGCCCTCGCCCAAGCGGGTATCCCCCTGCTGGAACCCACGCCCCTCCAGCTGAAATCCGCCATCACGGGCGACGGGAAAGCGGACAAGAGGCAGGTGCAGGATATGGTTGTTCGCATGCTCTCCCTGGCGGAAATCCCCAAGCCGGATGACGCGGCAGACGCCCTTGCCCTTGCCGTGTACGGCGCCGTGCAATCGCGGCCGTTGCTGACGAAGATTGCCTGATCCAGATACTTCACTGTCTCTTCACAACTCCATTAACCACCCGCCACACCACGGCATCGTTGACCGCCGGCGGCAGGTGCGTGGAAGTGAGGAGCACCTGGTGGCTGGGGAAGGCCTCCACCACCCGCTGGCGGTGCATGTCGTCAAGCTCGGAGAGGATGTCATCCAGGATAATCACCGGCCGTTCGCCCCGCCGCAACTCCATGTACGAGGCTTCCAGGAAGAGGAGCGCGAGGACGGCGGCTCGCTGCTGCCCGCGTGACGCCACGTGCGCCAGGGAATGGCCTTCGACGAGGATATCCCAATCGTCGCGGTGCGGCCCCACGGAGGTGGATTGGAGGAGGACGTCCTTCTCCCG
>CAZCWV010000142.1:0-2375 GCA_964502425.1 uncultured Candidatus Peribacteria bacterium
CGAAGTATTCAACGGAAGGCGGGCAGTTGCGCGTAGGGCTGACGATCCGCGGGAGATCGGCATTCATCATGGTCCAGGACGGGGGAATCGGCATTCCCGTGGAAGAGCAGAAACATGTGTTCCAGAAGTTCTTCCGGGCACGTAATGCGAGGAAGGCGGATGCAGAAGGATCCGGCCTCGGACTCTATCTTGCGAAGACCATCGTTGAGAACCTCGGTGGGAAAATTTCCTTCGAGAGTGCCGCGGGAGACGGAACAACATTCACGGTGAGACTGCCGAAGAGGTAGGAAGAGGGCAGAAAGGGCAGGAAGGTCTCAGGATAAGCAACGTACGTTTCTGCCTTTCCTGCCCTCATTCTACCTTTCTATCCTCTCATCGCTCTTTCACATCACAAACGAAAAACACCCTTTCCGGGGTGTCCTTCGTTCTCTGCCCCTTCATACGCCGGGTCCTGTCTGCGGACGGATTGCTCCATCCGAGGATGATCATCTCTCTAGGAGCGCGGTTGCCCGCGCCCTCGTGCGGAGGAGCCGGGGGGGCGACGGAACCATCGCCGGTTCCCCCAACCCAATTCCTCCTTGCATCACCATGAGTTTACCGTCACGGCGCAGTCCCGCATGGCGGGACGTAGCCGGACCTCGGTCGATCCGAGGCGTTTCACTCTCCTTGGCATTGGACTCCTTGCGGAGATAGTGCTTCGGAGCTTCGTCACTGTGGCACTGGTCCGCACGCGCCTTTACCTGATATATGACGCGTGGACGGGCGTTACCCGCATGGCGTTCCGGTGATGCCCGGACGTTCCTCCCACGGCATAGCCCGAAGGCGACGCCGGGGCGATCATCGAAAGAGCAGAGACCCCTATTATCCGTCTTTTCGGAGATGTAATCAATAATATTCATCGTTTCTGAGGAGAGGTAAGAAGTATGAATTATGAAGTACAGAGAAGAATCCATTCATAATTCTCCATTCTTAATTCATACTTCTGTCACGTGCCGTTTTAGCTCAGTGCCCAGCCGCGACCTGTCGCGGCGCAATAGATAAGTACTTGCTCGTTCTCTGTTTGATCCTTCTCCTCCATCAATCGTTGTGCCGCTTTAGCTCAGTGCCCAGCCGCGACCTGTCGCGGCGCAATAGATAAGTACTTGCTCGTTCTCTGTTTGATCCTTCTCCTCCATCAATCGTTGTGCCGCTTTAGCTCAGTGGTAGAGCAACTCACTTGTAATGAGTAGGTCCGGGGTTCGAGTCCCCGAAGCGGCTCCATCCGTCTCCGCGCCTCGCTTCGCTCGGCGCTCCGCCGAGATGTTCGCAAGGAAAGAACAGGATGCCTCGGCGTAGTCTGCAGACGAAGCCGGGCAACCCAATCCTGTGAGAAAGTCCCTCACCTCCTCTATCATAGAGCTCCATTCCTCTCTCATCGATGAAGGAACTCCTCTTCGTATCTACACTTCTCGTCCTAACCGGCTGCAGTTCCACAACATTCCTCTCGCCCTCAGGGCAGAGCATCTCCTCTTCCAGTGCCCCCGCGTTCCGGACGTACGTGAAAGAGAAGTACGCATTTGAGATGCAGATACCTTCTGCGTGGCGCGTGAGTGAGGATTCCAGCAATCCGCAGCTCTTCGGCCGGACCATCGTCTTCTACACTGGCTCGGGTGCGAGCGACGAAGGGATCGTGATCGACGATAGGCCGAAGGGATGGCATACGCCCGAATTCCTCGCGTACAAATTCGACAAGAATGTCATCCTGCGCATCACGGACATGACCGTGGGAGGTGAACGGGCTGAACGTGTGGACTTACGTACGGCCGGACAGACGATCATCATCGTGCGGCATGCGGGCATCGTCTACCGCTTCGTCACGCAAGGGCCGCTCCTCGAGAAGGGCGTGCTCGATTCCGTGCGCTTCACGAAGGAAGAGAAAAAGACTTGAAGGCTTACGCATGCGGCAAAGTCTGCGGGCTCGCCACGTTGCTTGACTCTCGTCGCTGCGCAGCTACGCTTGCCCCGTGCTCCTAGCACGCCTCTCCTCCAGCTCCTGGTCTTGCTCCTCCTCTACGAGGCGGTGCGGCCACGCGTGAGCAGAAGAAGAACGCTCCATCCGCACCCCTCAGAGACAGGGGTGTTTTTGTATCTCCTCCCCCCCGATTCGTATGGCCAATGGCGAAACAGCAATGTACCAGGGTGATATTGGACTCGACGGAGACCTTCATCCGGTCACCATCGCTGCGCTGGACGACATCAGTGCGGATGCGATTGTGGCGCTCGGAAATATTCCTCACGTGCGCATGGAAGATTCTCCAGATGCCGACGTCGCTTTAGTCCGCAGTGCGACTGAATATAAAACAGAAAAAGATGTCGCAAAGTACCCCAAATTGAAG
>CAZCWV010000143.1:0-2358 GCA_964502425.1 uncultured Candidatus Peribacteria bacterium
GTCGCTGCAGGTCTCGCCCTCGCGGGTGGCCACTTCGAACCGGCCGGAGCCGCGGATGCGGAGGACGAGGTCTTTTATGCCGGGGAAGACGATCACAGCGGGCGTACCCGGGCCTTCCACGAACCTCCAGTACGGGTTTTCCGGCGTGTCGAGCGCCGAGAGATTGCCCTGGCTGTTGATGAACATCACGCTCTCCACGGTCGCGGTGCCCGCCGAGGGGAGCTCGATGAGGGTGTACTTGGAGGGATCCACCGGGACGAGGACGTGGGCGAAGAAATTGGGGTTGGCCTCGTACCACACGCTGCCCCGCTGTATGCCCTCGCGCTGGATGGCGGCGTTGAGGAGTTCCTGCGTGGGCGGGGTGAAGAACGAGGCGCCCATCCCCACCGCCTTGTTCGTCTCTGCCGAGAGGTCACCGGCCTCCGCCTGCGGCAGGTCGGCCCAGCCTTCGATGGTCATGTCGGTGATGAACACGGACGCGGAGGGGTTGCTCTTCGTGATCACCACGCTCGTGATGCCGTCGGGGTCCGCAAAGTCCACGAGGCCGTCCGCCGGGACGGTCACTGTTCCCGTTTCCTCCTCGCCATTGTAGAGGTGGGCGGTGAGCACCGTGCCCGGCCGGTCGGCGAGTGAGGTGAACGACACGTCCGTCACGCGCTTGCCGGATTCATGGAAGTCCAGCGCCGTCACGCCCCCCGCCGTCTCCAGCACGTCCCCCTCGGGGAGGGCGGGGAGGTCGGGAGCATCCGTTGCGATGCGCCGGATGCCGAAGGCGGCGGTGTCGCCGTTCGGCCGGAGCGTCATGGAGCGCACGATGGCGTCCACGGGGACTTGCATCGTCCCGCTCACGGGGATGGTGATTTGGGAGCCGTTCTCCTTGGTGATCTCCAGCGACGCCGATGCCGTCCCTCCCAGGTACTCCACATCCACCCACTGCACGTACGTGGGGGTCTGCAGGTTCAGCGTCACGTAGCCGCGCCCAAAATCGTGGTAATTCGGCTGTCCCTGTGCATTCCAGCCCCCGAACACACCAGAGGCGACGGTTCCGTCTTTCACGGTAATGAACCGTATCGGAATCCACGGATCATAAACGCCGTTGGAGGTCACAATGTGCACGGGTCCGAGTGTGCCTTGTGTAAATGTGGCGTTGAACAATGGCGCGAGAGGATTCTGTGGGTATGAGGGGTAGCCCTCCGCAAGGCAGAGATCCGTGGCGAGCTTCATGGTCTGTTCCACCGTTTCCTGCGTGATGCCCGCGGCCACGAGCGCGCGGCGGATATTCTCCGTCCCCGTTTGGCCCACGGAGGGGGAAGCGGGGGAGAGTCCCTGCCAGGATTTGATGCTCGCGCTTCCGCCGCCCGCTATGTCCATCCTCCAGGAGCCGTCTGCTTCCGCCCGTCCCTGTCCGAGGGCGATGGTTTCTTCGAAGAGATCGGGATCGTCCTCGAGCATGACGGGGTTCTGCACCACGTCAGAAACCGCCGCGAGGATGGCGTCACGCGCCGCGGAAAGTTCCTGCGTCTTCCCGGTGATTTCCGCCGCCAGGTCGTCCATCACGCCTTCTTCCCACGCGCCGTACTCCTCGTGCTGGAGGATTTCCGCCTGGAGCGCCTGTGCCGCGGCACCCTTCTCCGCGATCGCCTCCGCAACGCTGGCGTCGAGTGTCACGTCCCTCTCCCGCAGGGCGGTGACGTTTTCCATGGCTGTGTCCAACGCTTCCTTCGCCGTTGCTTCCCGTGCCCTGAGAGTCTCCAAACGGATCTCGTACCTTGTCTGCCGTTCTTGGTAGTTTGCCAGGAGATTCCTGTATTTCTGCAGGAACGTCGCGAAGATGGGGCGGTTGGGGTAGAGCACGACGAGCTCCTCGTACCGCGTGACGATTCTTTGGATGGAATCCATGCTCCGCGTGGTGGATTGCAGGCACTTCTCGGTCACCGTCCGCGATGTCACGGCGGCGTTGTAGCGGATGGTGCAGGAATTGTGCACCCGTTCCGCCGCGGTGATCTGTTGCTCCACCACCGTGTCCTCCGCGGAGAGCGCGGCGATCCGTTCCGTGAGCGCATTGATGTCGTTCGGGAGGGTGATGGTCTGCGCCTCCAGCGCCTCCAGCTCCGTCTCGATGGTCCCCATGTCCACGTCCATGCGCGCGATCATTGCCTCATCCTCCGCGATGTGCGCCTCCAGCGCCGCGTGGTCTTCCTCCATCTCTTCCTTGCGGTCAAGGTCGGCCTGCAGTTCCGCCTGGCCTTCCCGGTACTGGCTCGACACCGCCCCCACTCCGGCGACAGAGGGGTCCGTGAGCGAGCGGGCGACCCAGGCATCCCGCGCTTCCTCCGGCCACGCTTCCGTCCCCACCAT
>CAZCWV010000144.1:0-796 GCA_964502425.1 uncultured Candidatus Peribacteria bacterium
GAGTTTCCACGGACACTCCGATCCGGGGAGGATTGACCATATCCTGACGCTCCTCAAGGCCGGGAAGCACCTCGCCCTCGTCTCCGACGCCGGCACGCCGGGCATCAGCGACCCGGGCTTCGCGATCGTCAGCCGCGCGCGGGCGGAAGGGATCGCCATCGAAGCCCTGCCGGGTCCGTCGGCCTTCCTCGCCGCCCTCTCCGTCTCCGGCCTGCCCATCAACCATTTTGTCTATCTGGGATTCCTGCCGCTGAAGAAAGGACGGAAGACGCTCCTCGCTTCCTTCAAAGATGAGGAGCGGACGATCGTCTTCTACGAGTCCGTGCACCGCATCGGGAAGACACTGACGGAACTCGCTGAGGCGCTCCGGGACCAGCCGGACCGCCCCGTGGTGATCGCGCGGGAGCTCACGAAGATGCACGAGGATATTGTGCAAACAAATGTGAGCACATTATTGGACACGGTTCCCCGTCTGACGAAGAAGGGTGAATTTGTGGTGATTGTGGGGGCAGTATGAATGCTGATTCTTCCTTACCTTATGGAAGACAAGCGCCATCGCTGCAACCGTTTGGACAGTAGTAATGAGGTGTACCTATGCTTGTTCCATCGGTAACATACTCCACCAATAACCCCGGAAGTTCGTTGGCCTGACAGTAGTCAACGTAGGTGTTACCACCGCACAGTACAACGCCTTTTTGCGCGTAATTCTGCCCGCCATCCGAGTCTGTACAAGTGATTGCCCCTATGGGCCGTACGGAAGTCGGGTAATGCGTGAGATATGCTTCGATTACATCTT
>CAZCWV010000144.1:806-2351 GCA_964502425.1 uncultured Candidatus Peribacteria bacterium
TCGTCAAGTATGGATGTTCCTTCGATGGCCACAAACAATGCACTGCTGTACCAGACCACGATTTGCTGGGTGGAATCAGCTTTGTTCTGGAGCTTAAAGAAGTAATTGAATGCAGGAGGGCTCAGGAATGAAGAATCCCATACCGTCATATCGAAGCGTTGAACAATGGAGTTGAGGCTATCGTAATTCAAAGCCGGTGAGAGCTTGAACACATGGACATGAACGGTATCACCGTACGTGATGCTTGCCCCGTCAACGATACTCGAAACGGATGCGACCCTGTCGATCCATCCCCCACTGCCTGCAGCAACGGAGTGGTATGGAAGAGATCCAAAAGCCTGCTTCAGCACGTAGCCTTCATTAAGTGAAACTGACGGTTGCACCGCGCGGCGTGTTTGAGGCTTAACAGGAACTGAACTCGCCGCTCCCCGCGGACAAAGGAACCCGAAACGCTTCAAAATTCGGGCATTGACGCGGGCATACGCCTGTTCATTCTTTGCGAAGCCGCGGTTCACACGCGCGCAAAGGCGCTCCTGCATTTGCCCAGCAGCATCGGCACTGGCGAATGCCGTCCCGGCAAGCACCAGGATTCCCAGGGTCAAAATGACGGATGTCATTCTCAGAAAACGCATAGTAGGATGTGGGAAAGCAGCACAGTGAAACCACAACTTTTCACGAATGATAGAGCTCATACCTTCCTTGCACAAGCACACAGACCGGTTACGGCAGCACCGTCAGCGGGTTGATGTTCGACCCTGCCTTGATTACTTCGAAGTGCAAGTGCGGACCTGTGGTCAAAAGGCCGGCGCCGTGCGTCCCCGGCTGCCCTCCCGAAAGGCCGATCACCTGCCCCTGCCGCACATCCTCCCCAGGGGATACGGCAAAGGACGAGAGGTGGCCATAGAGCGTGGCGTAGCCGTCGCGGTGCCCCACGAGCAGGTACGAGTATCCGCGCGCGCCGCCGTCGCGGACGAGGAACACAACGCCATCCGCCGCCACGGTGACGGAGGAACCCTGCGGCTGCGCGATGTCCACGGCGTTGTGCGGCACGCGGAAGCGCTTGAGGTACGCCTGGTCCTGGAACCCCGCGGTGACGGGGCCGTAGACGGGCCAGCCGAACGTGACACTCGGGAGCTTGACGGTGCCGTCACTCTCCTGCGCATCCATGAGCCCCATGTCGATGAGTTTGCGCTTGGCCTTCTCCCGTATACGCGCGTCGATGCGTGCCATTTCCGCCTGGAGCCGGAGCACGTCCGAGTGGACGCGTCCCATCTCGGCCTTGATGGCCCGGAGCTGCTCCTCACTCACCTGCACGGTCCGGAGCGCTTCCTCGTACGCATCATCCGCCTCACCGTACGCCACAATCAGTTCCTCGCGTTGCTTCCCAAGATCCGCGAGCGTCTGCTCCGCTTCCACGAGAGACGTGGAGAGCGCATCCTGGCTCTGCGCCGTGGCTTCCTTGGCAGACAGCAGCGAGACGAGGTACTCCTCCCTCGCCCGGGCGAGGTACGTCTCCTGGAAATCGCGCTCCAAGCCCGTGCCGAG
>CAZCWV010000145.1:0-2346 GCA_964502425.1 uncultured Candidatus Peribacteria bacterium
CTCCCCCCAAATCGGCGAAGTCTCCGTTGGATAACAATCAGATGAATGATTATGAAGCGCCCCCCGATGATTTGGCAGACGAACTGTGATGGAGACAAGATGATAGACTTCATGAACACACGGGCTGCGGGTCATAGACCTGCTTTTTAACCAGAGCGGGTCTTCGACCCGCAGGAATGGAACAAATGCTTGTGGCGTCCTTATAATGAGCAAGGATCTAAATGACATATCTTCTTTACATAAAAAAAGATTCAAGATTCCTGTCCCTACCTGAACTCGGGCTTCAAATTCTCTCTCCGTTCGGACGGCTCATGGAGATAGTGAACGATGAGAGTGGTCTATGGCGAGGAGTTCATGGCCAGGGGACGGGAAGAAGAAAAAAGGGAGGATGCAAGATGCTACTGCACGAGCGTCACCACGTCGTCCGCAGTCATCGAGGACGTGACGGTGTAGCTCGGCAAGCGCAGAAGTTGCGCGCGATAGAACTGCTTCTCGGGTACGTTCCCGAGTCCGAAGAGGTACCCCTGCTCCCCCGCCACCTGCGCCACGCGGTCATTGACGCCGCCCTGGGGATAGTCGATGGCAAACACCTTCTTGCCCGTCAGCTCTTCCAAGGTCTTGCGGCTCTGCGCAATCTCCAGCACAACCTGCGCATTCGTGAGGGCGCGCAGATCCTGCCCGGAGTGTCCGCCGGACTGGAGGTCGAAGCCGTTGGCGATGAATGTCATGAGGTTCTTCTGGGTGATGCCCGCCATCCCCACGTTGGTCGTGGGGAGGAAGAACGTGGCGGTCACGCCCTCCGCGTAGAGGATGTCCGATGCGCGCTTGATGTTCGTCCGCTGCAAGCCGGACACCGCGATCACCAGGGCTTTGTTGGGGAGGGTGGCATTACGGTTGGATTCCTGCTGAACGAGGATAGCCTCAACGTCCCGGAGGGAGAGGAAGGTGACGCCGGCCTGCTTGAGACGCGGCAGGTGCGTCTCCATCGCTTCCAGCACGCCGGTCTCGTCCGCGCGGTACCGGAGGATGGGGAGCGTGAAGACATCCTGCCGGACGAGGAATGTGGGCTTGAAGGGAGAGAGGTAGCCCGTAGAGACATACCCTTCCTTCCCTTGGTACGACACGCGCGCCCAATCCCCTTCGATGGCCAGCGGCCGCACGAAGGCATTGCCGTCAATCTGCCCCAGCTTCTCGCTCTTCTGATCGGGCTTGGCTCGCACGTTCACGAACGCAAAGTGCACATAGTACAGGCTCTGGAAGGCTTTCTGTTCTTCCGCAAGCCGACTCTCCGTCGTCACGCGGCCGAGGTAGCGCAAGGCGGCATACCCCGTCTTCCCGCCCGAAAGCTGGATCTTGGCCCACTCGGCATCCACGAACTCCATCAGCGTAACCATGTCCCCCCCGTTGAGCCGCTGGACGAGCGCCGAACTCACCCGAGGCTCTGCTCGGACGTTGAGGAACGTGTTCGTCACCCGGTAGAAGTTCTTCCCCTCCTCCGCATCCCCCGCGCGGATGGCGTTGTACATCGGGACCATCGAGAGGTCGAGCACGGGCGCCGCCCCCGTCAGCGCACCTCCCGTCCCTTCCGCTGTCCGCAAGTCGGGTGCCGAACCCTGGCTCGTCAGGAGCATTCCGCTCCCATCCGCCGCCCCTTCCTCCTCGATACCTGCAAGCCGCTGGAACCGCTCCAAATCCTCCTCCGTGAACGTGATGTCGTCCACCGGCGCCTCATCGGGCCCCTTGACGATGGAATTATTCCCGCAACCCGCGAACAGGATGCCGAACGAGGCGAGGAGGAGGAACGCGACGATGGAACCGAAGGGGGTGCTCGCGCGTCGGCGTCTGCGGCAGGGGCGGCGGGAACGGTGCATGGGGACGGGGAAAATGAGAAAAAATGAGCGGATTACATGCGGTCCGGGACGCGGAGGGTAAGGAGTTCCGCGCCGGACCGGAGGACGTCGGCCGTGAGGGTCGTAAAGTGGAGGCGAAGCGAACGCTGAGGTTCCTCAGCCTTGAGGATGGGCTGCGCGTTGTAGAACGCGTTGAAGTCCTGCGCGAGCTGGTAGAGGTAATTCGTGAGCTTGTGCGGCAGGTGCGTGTCGCGCGCGTCCTCCAGGACGAGGGGGTACTGCAGGATCGTGCGGACGAGCAGGCGGTCCCCCGGCGCCAGCAGCACCTCCCCTTTGGGAGCGGACGTCTTCTTCACGTTCGCCTTGCGGAGGACCGAACGGGCGCGGGCGTGCGTGTACTGGAGGTACGGTGCGCTGTTGCCCTCGAAGCTGAGCATCTTGTCCCAATCGAAGACGATGTCCATCTTGCGGTTCTGGCTCAGGATGCCGTAGACCA
>CAZCWV010000146.1:0-2262 GCA_964502425.1 uncultured Candidatus Peribacteria bacterium
GCATAGCAGAGCGCCATTCGTCACTATTCAACATTCAAAATTCATCATTCAATATTCATCATGGAGGAGCGCGGACTCGAATAGGTTGCACGACCGGACCGTTTGCGTATCATCACTCCATGTTACGCATCGCCATCAACGGGTACGGCCGGATCGGGCGCGTCGTACACCGTCAGCTCATCGAACGGTTCCGAGGCGAGGTCGCCGTTGTGGCTATTAATGCCACCAGTACCGCTGCCATGCGTCGGTACCTCTTGAAGTACGATTCGCTCCACGGGCGCTTCGCGAGCAGTGTGGAGGTGGATGGCGATGATCTCCTTGTGGAAGGAGCCCCCGTGCGCGTGGTCAAGGAACGGGATCCGGCCCACTGCCCCTGGAAGGAGCTGCAGGTTGATCTTGTGATAGAAGCTACGGGAAAGTTTCGCACGAAAGAGAAGGCCCAGGGGCATCTGGATGCGGGAGCGCGCGCGGTGCTCGTCACGGCACCCGCCAAGGACGACATGACGATGGTGGTGCGCGGCGTGAACGATGCGGCTCTTGAGGGCGCCCTCCCCATTGTGAGTGCTGCTTCCTGCACCACGAACTGTATCGCGCCCGTGATCAAGGTGTTGGACGAACATCTCGGCATCCAGCGCGGACTCATGTGCACCACGCACGCCTACACCGCGTCGCAGAACCTCCTCGACAACGCCTCGGGCAGTTCAAAGCTGCGTATTGCCCGCGCCGCCGCCCTCAACATCATTCCCTCCACCACCGGAGCGGCCAAGGCTATCGGCAGGATTTTTCCGCATCTCGCGGGGAAGATGGACGGCATGGCATTACGCGTCCCTGTTCCAGATGTCTCCGCAGCCTATCTTGCGTTGGAAGTGAAGGCGGAAACCAGCATCGACCAAATCAACGGTCTCCTCCGCGACGCCGCCAAGGGGGAACTCCAGGGCATCCTAGGCGTGGAAGAAGGGCTGCTCGTCTCGGCGGATTACGTTTCGGATCCACACTCTTCCACGGTGGATTTGGAGTCCACGAACGTCGTGGGCGGAACGCTCGTCCAGGTTCTCTCCTGGTACGACAACGAATGGGGCTATGCCATGCGGGTGACGGAGCTTGCGAGGAAAGTGGGAGAATTGATGCAATAATGCTATGCTTTCGCACAATGCCAAGCACACCACACTGTCCCCCGCCTTCGCGCGTTTCCCTCAACGCCCACCTGTATCGCTCGGGCGCGAGTGACAAGCTGCGGCATCTCATCAATGACATCGAGCGCGCGACGAGGTACATCCATTATGCCATCCGGACGACGGAGGCGGGTTTGGCGGGTACTCGGAACCAGTTCGGGGAGGAGCAAGTGAAGCTGGACGTGCTCTCCGACCAGATCATCCAGCAGCATCTTGGGGAGAGTCACCTCGTATCTTGCTACTCTTCGGAGGAGCTCGATCAGGTTGTAGAGATCAATCCAGCGCTTCCGTACGCGGTGGTCTTCGATCCCCTGGATGGATCGTCTCTCGTGGATACCAACTTCTCCATTGGTTCCATCTTCGGCATCTACGAGGGGAACAAGATTTTAAGCCGCAGGCCGCGGGAGCAAGTGGCCGCATTCTACGTCCTCTACGGGCCGCGCACGATCCTCGTCTACACCATCGGGAAGGGCGTCCACGAGTTCATTCTCAACGAAGTGGGGGAATTCATCCTTTTGCGTGAGAACTTGGGCGTGGCGGACACCACGAAGAACTACAGCCCGGGGAACCTTCGCGCGGTGGTGGATACGCCTGCGTACCGCCAGATGATGGATCTTTGGCTGGATGAGAAACTTACACTCCGGTACTCCGGTGCTATGGTGGCGGACATTCACCACATCATCAGCAAAGGACAGGGAATCTTCACGAACATTGGGGGTGCGAAGTATCCCCAGGGGAAGCTGCGTCTTGTCTTCGAGTGCGGTCCGTTCTCCTTTCTCATAGAGCAGGCTGGAGGGGCGGCAAGCAACGGGACGGATGCCATTCTCGATTTGCGCATCACGTCCACGGACCAACGCACGCCTATCATTATTGGATCGAAGAGTGAAGTGGAAAGGGTGTGTACGGTGTTACGGGGCAAGTGATACCGGATTGAGTTGAGTCGTTTCGTTCCGCGTACGTCCCCTCACCCCGCCCTCTCCCCCTTTTGGTGGAGAGGGGGACGAGGTAACGCAATTCTTCCGTTGAGTACTCTCTTCAGAAGAACGAAACGAATCGGGTTATTTTAGTATGATCAGTTCCAATAGGCTTC
>CAZCWV010000147.1:0-2168 GCA_964502425.1 uncultured Candidatus Peribacteria bacterium
AAGGGGGTTATTAAAAACAGCCCCCCGCGTTTTTCCAGCCTATTCACGATATCAAGCGCGCCCCGATGATTCGTGTCATCTCCTTTCACGATCGCCACAAACCCATCTGCATCCATTAAAATTTGAATATTGAGAGGTGCGGGTTCCCCTCCAGATACCTGTGCTAACAAACTCTTGTCTTCAAATATCGATGACAGCTTACTTTCCTCCATATAGGTAATCATCCATTCTCGCCGAGAGATCCTTCGGACCGCCGGTGATATTGAGTTTTGCAAGACTGCTCAATGGTTTTTTTGCCAACCGCAGCCGCTCCTCTGTTACTCCGCGCTCAATGCATGTTCTTAGCAATTCCGCCAAGGACAGCCCTCTGCTCTTAGCGAGCAGTTTGGCGGAGTGATGGACTTTTTCCGGTAAATATAATTGAGTTCTGAACATATACTTGTAGTATATGTCTAATGTATGTGTCTGTCAATGGTATTTCAAATATACTGCAAAAGCCGCCGTTCGCCCCCGACTTCCCCCCTCAGCCTCCTTCCCGCTATGGAAACGAGGCTAAGGTTGGCGGTTGAGATTCAGAGAGTGCGTTGTAGTGCCTAATCCACAGGGACAATCTGCGTAACGGGTGTATACTGAAGGCATGTACGTGAGAATCAAGACCACCCCGTTGAGTCCCAAGAAGATGGTGCAGATCGTGGAATCGATCCGCCGCGACGGCAGGATCGTGCAGAAAATCGTGCGTCACGTGGGGCTGGCAAGGAACGAGCACGAGCTTGCCCAGCTCAAACTCCTCGCCGAATCCATCAAGACGCGGCTGGAGGCCGGCCCGCAGGGTTTGTTGTTCACGCCGGAAGAGCTTGCCCGGATGGCGGTGCGCGGAAAAGAGCGAAAAGAGGATGCGCGCGATGCCGACTGCCGCGTCAACCTCAAAGACCTCTTTGAAGAGGAGCGGATCGTACGGGGCATCCACGACGTGTACGGCGATCTGTTCGACGAGCTCCAATTCGCCTCGATCCTCGCCAATCCCCTGCGACAGAAAATTGCCGTGAGCCTCTTCCGCGATATTGTCCTGGCCCGCATCGCCAACCCGTTGAGCAAGCGGGGCAGCGTCGCCCTGTTGGAGGAAGACTTCGGCCGCAGCCTTGACCTCGACGCGGTCTACGAGATGATGGATAAAATCGACGACGCGGCAGTCACCCGTTTGAACGACCTCACCTACGCGCACACGAAACGGCTGTTTCCCGACAAGATCGACATCATCTTCTTCGACTGCACCACGATCTACTTCGAGGCCTTCGAGGAAGACGAACTGAGAAAGAACGGCTACAGCAAGGATTTGACGTTCAACCAGCCGCAGGTCTTGATCGCTCTCATGGTCACGAAAGAAGGATTACCGGTGGGCTACCAGGCCTTTCCCGGCGACACCTATGAAGGGCACACCGTGATCCCGTTCATTGAGAACTTGCAAGAGCGGTACCAGATCGGTACAGTGGTGTTTGTGGGCGACGCCGCGATGTTCTCCGAGCGCAACCTCAAGGAATTTGAAGAGCGCGGAATTGAATACATAGTCGGCAGCCGATTGCACAACATCCCGAAGAAGCTTCAGGCGCAGATACTTGACGAGAAAAATTACACGGACGTGAAGGAAGGTGAATACCGCATTGGGCAATTTTCCTACGGCGCAAGAACCCTCCTCGTGAGCTGGAGGAAGGGAAGAGCGGACAAGGATGCGCACGATCGCGACAAGGCGATTGAACGGACGAAAAAGAAACTGGAGAAAAAGAAAAACCCCAAGGAGTACCTGGGGAACGGGGGCGCCAAGAAGTATCTCGCCGTGTCAGCCGGGGCCACCATCGCCCTGAATGAAGACAAAATCAAAGAAGACCGCCGCTGGGACGGTCTCCATGGAGTGGTAACGAACGCGAAGAACTTGAGTCACCAGGACATTCTCGCACAGTACGGCAACCTTTGGCAGGTGGAAGAATCCTTCCGGGTGACCAAGCACGACCTTAAAGTCAGGCCGGTATTCCACTGGAAACCCGAGAGAGTGAGAGCCCACCTCGCCATCTGCTATGCGGCCTACGCTCTGGTGCGCTACCTCGAACACCGCGTGCGATTACAGTACACTCACCTGAGTCCTGAGCGGATCAGACAGACCCTGCTCAGGGTGC
>CAZCWV010000148.1:0-2166 GCA_964502425.1 uncultured Candidatus Peribacteria bacterium
CCGCCAACGGCGCCATCCGGCAGGACAAGGACGTGATCTCCATCGAGATCCTGGACGCGGCGGGGAATGTCGTGGGACAGGCGGGGAGGAGGGTGGATCCGCCGAGGGTGAGGGAGTACACGGAGGGGCAGCGACAAGCAGCGGTGACATCGAGGAGAATCGAGACGCTGCAACGAAAGATCGTGGATGCGATATTCAGCTCGCCCACGCTGGTAAACTGGCGGACCGAAGTCGCGCTCTCGGAAATGTCGCAACCCACCGTGGATTCCATCCAGGCCTCCATGGCGATGACCATCGCGGCGCAGACCGCGGATTATGAGGCGTTCCTGGAAAGGGGGATCTCGTCGGAGGAGTTGGTGGCGATTGAAAGGGCAAAGATGATATTGGTGATGGCGGACATGGGATTTGATACGGACCTCGTCCCGCCCATCGATGACCTGTTGCAGGATATCGGCGGCCACCCGTCGGCTCCTGTTCCCATTGACCTCAACACATTGGATCCTGCATCAACGATGACGGAAGTGCTTTCGTGGTACAACGACCCCTCCCCTTCCGAACCCATCAGCATCAAAGGACACTATGTGAACAAAAATACACAGGCAGGAAGGATCTTCCTTGGGATCTTCCAGAATATCCTCAGCGTACCTGCAAAGGATGTCCTTCTGATGGCCGCAAAGGTTGAAAAGATCCTCGGCATCCCCCGCGAGCGACTTTCGAACATCACCGTCAGCCACGACTACGACCGCTTCTCCGAAGGGCTCATCAACTTGTTCGAGCATGGGGGGTTCGGATCCATCTTCAGCGACACTCCCGAGTTCCCGCAATCGGACGGCGCCATCCATGCGGACACGGACAGGGTGTACTACAGGAACGGCAAGATTCGCGTTGCGTTCGACATTCCGTGGAAGATCAACGGGAAAGATGTGGACCATTCGAACCTCTACCTGATGCGCGGGGATAACAGGGAACAGCAGCTGCTCTTCACCCCCCTCACGGGAGAAATGCGGAACCAGCTATTTGCGGAATTCCCCGTGGAGAAAATCGGCCGGCTCGATTTCCCCGCTTTCATCATCAAATACGTATGCTGGCCCAAAGGTGCAACGGATGACTCCGAGGCAATCTTCGGTTATTCCAACCAGTTCTTCGTGGAGTGGGATGGGACGGGAGACTACTCGACGTTAGCGCCTGAGAATGGCAACTACGTGAAGGAAAATGTGATTCTCACGCAAATCGCGCAACACTTTCCTGTTGCTGACGGGAATGATTGGACATGGGATTTGGGTTCCGATTATCACACCGGTTTGAATGATGATTTCCATGCAGTAGACCTCAACAAGATTGGCGGTGAAAATAATGAGTATATCCGTGGGATGGGTGGTCCGGGAGTTGAAGGCTTAATCGTAAAAATGGGAGATTCTTCCGGCTCTCTCACGGTACAATACACGACGCAAGTGAACGGCCAAGACGTGCGATGGGGTGCGGAATTCTACCATTTGCTCATCAGTGACACCGGCACCAAAAGTCCTCAAGGGCACCGAATCTTTGAAGCACATGACCAACAAGGCAATCATTTGAAATATCTCATAGAGAATGAAACCAAGATCATCGGCGATGAGAATATCGCGGTAGTAGGAGGCCGGGGAAGCGGCAGCGATACCTGTTTTTCCACACACGTGCATTTGAAGATTGGCCACTATGATACCAGCGGGAATATGATTCCCATTGATATGCGGCATCTCCTAGAGCGCACTGTTGACCACATCACCGCTTCCGATCCGGGTCCTGATGGACTGGTACAGACGTATGGTGACAACGCCACGCGTACCGTTGTTTGGGATGATGACATCAGAGGATGGACTCCTGAGGTACAAGACGAAGCTCTGAACGAGTGGATTGCCTACACACGTTCGGAACAGCTTGATGCAGCTTCCCTTACTCCTGCGTATTGGACTGCGTGGGATGAAGATCCAAGCGCAAGAACACGAATAATTCGTACATATAATCTACAAACCAATGAATACATGTGGATTAGAATAAAGCAAGACGGTACCATTGATAGGCCTGCACCCGGAAAAGCTTGGCAATGGATTAATCGAGATTGGATCACTATTGATTTTTCGTAAGCCAGTTCTATGAAAAATTTTCTTCTCTCCTATGTGCTCCTTC
>CAZCWV010000149.1:0-477 GCA_964502425.1 uncultured Candidatus Peribacteria bacterium
TGATGTTGACGTAGGTGGTGTTGATGTTGTTGATGGAGTCGTTCACCGTGAGCCAGAGGGTGTAGTTGCCATCGGTGAAGAGGGTGGTGTCAAGGGTGTCGTTGAAGTAGCCCGAGGTCTGCCATTGCGTGAGCGCGGTCTGCGCGCTGAGCGCGACGGTCTTCGAATAGTTCCCGGTGGTGTTGCCGAGCTTGTAGAAGGCCACGAGCGTGGTGTTGTGCACGTCGGTGATGGTGAAGTTCAGGAGCGTGGAGCCCGAGAGGTTGGAGGTGTTGCCCGGGCGCACGACGTTGGCTGTGGGCACGGTGCCGTCCACGTCGGCCTGGTGGGTGCTGTTGGAGCCGTTGTTGCCCGCCACGTCGGCGAAGCTGATGTTGATGGTGCGGTTGCCGTCGGTCACGCTGGCGGGCACGGTGATGGTGCCGTTGCACCAGCCGAGGTTGCTGGAGATGTTGGCGATGGTGAGGCTGGTGGCGG
>CAZCWV010000149.1:487-2099 GCA_964502425.1 uncultured Candidatus Peribacteria bacterium
CACGTTGCCGATGGAGATGTAGCAGGAGCCGCCCGCGGTGAGGCCGGAGCCGGAGCCGTCGTTCACCGAGGCGTTGAGCGTGATGGTGGTCGTCCCTGGCTTGGCCAGGGTCGTGTTCGCGTAGGCGCCGCCGCCGATGTGCGTGCTGTTGTGGAGCACGATGGTGGGCGCGGTCGCGTCAGCGGTCACATCCACGGTGAAGGTGGTGTTGGAGCCCCAGTTGCCCGCGGAGTCGCGCACGGAGATGTTGATGCTCTTGTTGCCCGAGGTGAGGTTGCCCGGGACCTGGATCGAGGCGTTGCACCAGCCGAGGTTGCTGGAGATGTTCTGGATCGTGAGGTTGGCCACGAACTGGTCCGCGATGTACACGGGGCAGCCGCCGGCCAGGCCCGCGGTCGGGTCGAGCACCGAGACGTTGAGCGTGATGTTGTTGCCCACCTGGACCGCGGTGCCGTTCACGTAGCCGCCGGTGATGTTGGAGGTGTTGGAGCCGCCGCCAGTGTCGAAGCGGACCTTCACGAGGGGAGCGGTGTCGTCGACCACGATGGCGAAGTTGTTGCTCGAGTTGCCGGTGTTGTTCACCGTGTCGTTGGCGTAGAGCGTGAGGAAGTTCGTGCCCGCGGTGGCGCCGGAGAGCGAGAGCGTGCCATTGCACCAGTAGAGGCCTGCCACGGCGCCGCCGCCCGCCACCATGGTGGAGTTCGTGGTGGTGTTGGAGGCCTGGCCCGCGGCGAAGATCAAGCAGTTGGAGACGCCCACGCCCGTGCTATCGTTGGCCAGGATCGCGAAGGGGAGCGGCTCCGTGCTGGAGATGTTGGTGTTGTTCGTGATGTTGAAGGAGGTGATGTTCGGGACCGCGGGGTCGATCCAGATGGTGAAGGTCCTGTTGGAGCGCGTGCTGTTGAGCGTGTCGTTGGCCCACACGGTGATGGTCTGGTTGCCCTCGGTGGCGTCGACCAGGGTCATGTTCGAGGTGTTGCACCAGCCGTTGTTCACGCCCCCGCGCGCGATGCCTGTGGTGTAGTTGGTCGCGCCGGGGACGTTGATGACGCAGGGGCCGGCCACGCCGACGCCGTCACTGTCGTCGATGAGCACGCTCAGGTTGAGCACGCCCGAGCGGTTGTGGATGGAGGCGTTGAGCGCGGAGATGTTCGCCATGGTGATGTTGGGCGCGGAGCTGTCGACCCACACGTAGGTGGTGGAGTTGATGTTCACGTTGCCCACGCTGTCGTTGTACCAGATGTTCACGGTCTGGTTGCCGTTGGCTACGCCCGTGAGCACGAGGCCTGTTCCGTTGCACCAGCCGAGGCCGGCCTTGTTCGCGGCGCTCACGGCCACGGTCTGGTTCGCCGTGCCGCCGACGGACACGAGGCACACGGCGGAGAGGCCGAAGCCCGTGCCGTTCGCGAAGCCGCTCTCCGCGGTGTCGTTCAGGAACAGGGAGACGTTGAAGGCGCCGGAGCTGGTGTTGGCCTGGACCGGGTAGGTGCCTGCGGTGGTGTAGTTGACCGGCGTGCTGTTGGGCGCGACGCTGTCCATGAACACCACGTAGTTGGCGTTGTAGCCGTAGCCCGCGGTGGCGTTGCCGAAGTTGCCCAGGCTGTCGTTCACC
>CAZCWV010000150.1:0-2039 GCA_964502425.1 uncultured Candidatus Peribacteria bacterium
CATGCGGCTCTCCAGCGGCATGTCGTCGGGAACTTTCAGGCGCTCCATCATCGTCTTCAGCCTGTCGCCGCCGAAGAGGCGCATCAATTCGTCCTCCATGGAGACGAAGAACTGGCTCTCGCCGGGATCGCCCTGGCGGCCGCTGCGGCCGCGGAGCTGATTATCGATGCGCCGCGCCTCGTGCCGCTCCGTGCCGAGGATGACGAGACCGCCCAAATCCGTGACCCCCGCGCCCAGCTTGATGTCCGTGCCGCGCCCGGCCATGTTGGTGGCGATGGTGATGGCGCCTTTCTGGCCCGCCTGCGCCACGATCTCGGCTTCCTTCTCATGCTGCTTGGCATTGAGGACCTGGTGGGGGACCTTCAGCTCCTCGAGGAGCAAACTCATGGCTTCCGACTTCTCCACGGACGTGGTGCCGATGAGCACCGGCTGCCCGCGGTCGTACTTCTCCTTGGCGATTTTGGCAGCGGCGCGGAACTTGGCCGCCACGGATTTGTAGACCATGTCGGGTTTATCCGCACGGACCATGGAGCGGTGCGTGGGGACAACGATGGTCCGCAGCTTGTAGATCGATTCGAATTCCTCCTCCTCGGTCTTGGCGGTCCCCGTCATGCCGGCGAGCTTCCTGAACAAACGAAAGTAGTTTTGGAACGTGATGGTGGCGAGCGTCTTGCTCTCGCGCTGGACTTCCACGCCCTCCTTGGCCTCAATGGCCTGGTGCAGCCCGTAGCTGTAGCGGCGGCCGGGCATGAGGCGGCCCGTGAACTCGTCCACGATGATCACCTCGCCGTCTTTGACGAGGTAATCCACGTCACGCTTGTAGATGGCATGCGCGCGCAGCGCCTGCTCGATGTGGTGCACCTCCTCGAAGCCGCGGTCCGTGTAGATGTTCTCCACACCGATCATCTCCTCCATCTTCTTGATCCCCTCCTCCGTGAGGGTTGCGGCGCGCTGCTTCTCGTCCCGGTTGAAGTGGACGTTCTCTTCCAAATTCCCAACGAGCTGCGCGTACTGGAGGTACTTGGTGGTGCTCTCCTCCGCCGGCTGGCTGATGATGAGCGGCGTCCGCGCCTCGTCGATGAGGATGGAGTCCACTTCGTCCACGATGGCGTAGTGCAGCCCGCGCTGGACCTGGCGGGCCAGGGACGTGGCCATGTTGTCGCGCAGGTAGTCGAACCCGAACTCGTTGTTGGTGCCGTACGTGATGTCCGCCGCGTACGCTTTGCGCCGGTCGGCCGTGGGCAGGTCGTGGACGATGGTCCCCACGCTCATGCCGAGCGCCATGTAAAGCATGCCCATCCACGTGGCGTCGCGACGCGCCAGGTAGTCGTTGACCGTCACGACGTGGACGCCCTTCCCTTCCAAGGCATTGAGGTAGACGGGCAACGTACACACGAGCGTCTTCCCCTCCCCCGTCTTCATCTCCGCGATGTTCCCGCGGTGGAGCACAACGCCACCCATAATCTGCACGTCGAACGGCACCATGTCCCACGCGAACTCCTGCTTGCCCATCTGCTCCTTCCGTCCGGATTCCTTGAGCAGTTCACATGCGCGGATGGCGACGGCAAAGGCTTCGGGGAGGAGATCGTCCGTCGTCTCGCCTTTTGAAATCCTGTCCCGGAACTCCTGCGTCTTCTCGGGCAGCGTCTCGAGCGTCAGGCCCCTGATTGCGGAATCCTCCCCCGCCTTCTGCACCTGCCTGACCACGGGCCAGAGCTTTTTGATCTCCTTCTCATTGGGATCGCCGAGGATTTTGTTCAAGGTATCGAAGAATGACATCGTACGTTGGTGGAGAACATGCGTGCCCGGCGGAGCTCTGAGGAGCGAAGCGACGAAGAGCGGAGTCGGGTGACTGGCAGAATATCACATTTCTGGTTTTTGTTGAGGGAAAAGAACGTTGATGCGCTCATGCATTCCTTCGTCATTTCGTCCCCGCCGCGCAGGATTTTGAAGCTACTGCACTGAGCCTTGCGAATGAATTCGCAGAATACTGCATGTTAGCCGGCGGTTTAAACCGCCGGCTAACGGTATCCAGAAAT
>CAZCWV010000151.1:0-1937 GCA_964502425.1 uncultured Candidatus Peribacteria bacterium
AAGCCGTGGAGGAGCGGCCGCGCAGTCGTTTCCCCCGTCATGCCATGTTCCTCGTGCATCATCGTCTTGGCCCATACTTTCCTGTCCCGCGTGAGGATGGCCACCGCGCGGTCGAGGTCGGATCCCGTAAACCCCTTGGCCTCGTAGGCTTCCCGGACTTCTTCCCGCTCCAACTCGGGCATCTTGTCGATCTCGTACAGCTCTTCCTTGAGGATCCGTTCGTACTGATCCTTCTCGGATCTCAGGGAAAGGAAGGAGCCGGCTCCCATGGAGACGCCGTCGGCAAGCAGGTTGGCGATTCCCAGCACAATGATGACGGATACGGGCAAGTCCGCCCCCACGGTCCCCGCCACCACCGCGAACGTGGTGACGATACCGTCATGCGCGCCGAAGACGATATCGTGGATGAAAGGCCCTAGTGCGGTGTTGTGTATTTCGTGGGCGCGGTGTTGGGCTAGCTGACGCTTGATAGCAGCGTGATCGGTCATATGGGGCATTGTAGCCGCGGATCGCGATCCGCGGCTAGCGGTGATTCGGGAATCACCGCTACAATGCCCCCATGCGCCTTTCCCGGCTCTTCACCAAAACCCTCAAGACGTCCGTGGCGGATGCGAGCAGCCGCAACGCCGACCTGCTCGTCCGGGCCGGCTTCATCGCCAAGACAATGGCCGGCGTGTACTCCTACCTCCCGCTGGGCCTGCGCGCGCTGCGGAACATTGAAACCATCGTGCGCGAGGAGATGGACGGGATCGGCGGGCAGGAGATCCTGATGTCGGCGCTCTCCCCCCGGGAATACTGGGAGAAAACCGGACGGTGGGACGTGAAGGCTTTCGAAGTGCTGTTCCACGTGCCGGCGGCAGGCGATCAAGAATACGGCCTCAACCCCACGCACGAGGAGATTGTCACGCCCATTGCGAAGCAGTACGTGCACTCATACCGGAATCTCCCCTTCGCCGCTTACCAAATCCAGACGAAGTTCCGCAACGAACTGCGGGTGAAGTCCGGCATCCTGCGCGGACGGGAGTTCCTCATGAAGGACCTCTACTCCTTCCATGCCGACCAGGAGGATCTGGAACGGTACTACCTGACGGTACAGGGAGCGTACGATCGCATCTTCGAGCGGCTGGGCTTTGGGGACCTCACCTATCTCACCTACGCCGCAGGAGGAACGTTCTCCAAGTACTCCCACGAGTACCAAATTCTCCTCCCCAATGGGGAAGATAGCATATTCATCAGTGTGGAAGCCGAACGGCAGGGGAAGCGCATCGCCGTGAACAAGGAGATCTACGAACCCGGCGTCACGGAGTGCCCGGTGACGGGCGGGAAGGAATTCCGGGAGGCGAAGGCTTCCGAGGCGGGGAACATCTTTATGCTCGGCACCAAATTCTCCAAGCCGTTCGGTCTCACCTACACCGCAGCAGACGGGAAAGTGAACGATGTGATCATGGGTTGCTACGGCATCGGCATTTCACGCCTGCTCGGAATCGTGGCTGAGGCGTTCGCTGATGAGCGCGGGCTCGTGTGGCCGGCCTCCGTCGCCCCGGCACGTGCGGTGATCATCCCTATCGTCAAGAAACCGACGGAGGAAGCGTACATACAGGCGGAGGAAATCTTCTCCACCCTCACGCAAGCGAAGATTCCCTGCCTGTTCGACGATCGTCTGGATGATTCCGTTGGTTCCCGCCTCGCGGACGCGGAACTTTTGGGCATCCCCTGGCGCATCGTCGTGTCGCCGAAAACACTCGAACAGAAGGGGGTGGAACTGAAGAACCGGCAAAGCGGAGACATCTCGATAATTACACTGGCAGAAATCCCACAGACTGTTTCCGCCTGATATCACATACGATTGGGCAAACGAACCGTTCTCCTGGAATGGAGAAAAAGGCGGAGAGGTGTCCCGCCGCCACCCTCCTTCGCCCTTCATCATTGGAATTTCG
>CAZCWV010000152.1:0-1923 GCA_964502425.1 uncultured Candidatus Peribacteria bacterium
TCCGCGGATGTGCGCGACCGCTTTCTCTAAATTTCCAATGTGGTCATGCGTGTCGGAGAGAATTGCAATTTTCATAAAGCTGAATGTAATAGAGTAGGAGGAGCTTTTCAACTCCGTCCCCTCATCGAACCGTGCGTGCGGATTTCCCGCACACGGCTCTCCGACACGGTTGCCCCATGACAGGGAATGAGGAGGTCGGCGAGACTGATCAATCCTAATCGTCGGAAGTGGCTATTGGGGTATTGCCAATTGCGCCCCGCTGGCCATTTCTGTTTGGCGATAAACGAGCGCAGGCGCATGCGTACCCAGCCGTCCAGTTCTTCAAACTTCATCTTTACCTGCCCGTGGCGGAAGTAATTGCCCCATCCTCTGATCACCGGTACGAGCTTCTCAACTACCATCTTCACGTTCTTGGGCTGTTGGCGGCGCGTAAGGAACCGTATCTTGTCCTTGAACGCGTCCATTGCCTTCTTCCTTGGGCCCTTGTGATTGCCGTAGTACTGCTGGAAGCGGTAGCCGAGGAAGTCGAATCCTTCTCGGTACCGCAAGATCGCGGTCTTTGCCGGCGCCAACGCAAGTCCCAACGAGGCCATGAGCTCTTGTGTCTTGCGGAGGGCATAGCGAGCTTGGCGCGGATTCGTGCAGAGCACAACAAAGTCATCCGCGTACCGCACGAGGATGAGGTTGGCGCCCTCCATTATGTGGTCAAAGCCATTGAGGTAGATGTTGGCGAGCAGGGGTGAGATCACCCCGCCCTGGGGCGTGCCTGCGGTCTCCTGCTTCATTATTCCCTCTTCCATGACTCCGGCGGCGAAGAATGACTCCACGAGCTTCCTGATGTTGGGATCGGGCACACACTGGCAGACCAGATCAAGCAGGCGGTCGTGATTGAGCGTCGTAAAGAAGTCCTTGATATCCGCTTCTACGATCCACGCGCATCCTTGGATGAGGCGTTCCTCCACCTTATGAACGGCCTGAAGGGCGGAGCGTCTCGGACGGAATCCGTAGCTCGCGTCAGAGAACAGCGGTTCAAAATACGGCTCCAGGACAAGGCGGAGGGCTTGTTGCACTATGCGATCCCGTATCGCGGGAATGCCTAATGGGCGCTTGTCCCCGTTCGTTTTCGGTATCCACACCCGGCGCACGGGCAGCGGTGCATACGTTCCCTGTCGCAGTTGCCTGCGGAGTTCCCTGAGATTCTGGTCAAGGTGACGCTCGTATCCGGCAATGCTCACTTTGTCCACGCCGCCTGCCCCGCGATTGGCTTTCACCAGCCGAAAGGCGCGGTGAAGCATGGACATCGCCGTGAGGCGCGCCCACACCGCGTCTACGGGGGCCATCAAGGGTAGCGCCGACTGGCGTTGCATAATTTTCTTCCTCGATTTAATATTGATCGTCCCGACCTTTCTCCTCATGAGGAGAGTTTTTTTTTGCACTGTCGGCACGCCGTGGGAAGGAGGTCTTCTGCGTCACTTCCGTCTGGCATGCGCCACCAGGGCAAAACGCCCTCCTTCCGTGAAGCGGAGCCCCTTCGTACCGAACAGGCATTACCCTGTCCTTGCGACTACTATGGACTCCTCTGACTTCCCGATACGCTTCGTCCGTGGAGGTTATGTATTCCCTCGTAGACTACTGGTTTGAACCCGGATTAACCGAGTGCCAGACGCAGCGGAATCTCCCCGGGTCATGCGTCATGCTGTCGCGCCGTCCATCCCCGCCCTAATCACCCCGCACCGCCTAAATCCGGGATTTCTTGCTCTTCCCCTTTTCACGACAGGTCGAGCACGGTGTAAGGCCACCACGGGTTCACAGTTCGTTCAAGGCTGGACAACCGCCATTGACCCTTGCGGATTCTCCCTTACGGGAGACACCCTGGTCGCTGGCTCCTCATCCTCGCCGGATTAGTTCGAGTGAGGCGGGATT
>CAZCWV010000153.1:0-1910 GCA_964502425.1 uncultured Candidatus Peribacteria bacterium
GCAATCCAATTTTTTTGAGCGCAAGCTCACTTTGGTCTTCCCTTCCATCCTGCTCATGACAAGGGAGGTCTCATAAGCCTGTAAAAGATCCTCAGCTAGCGCTCCAACAATCTGCGGCCGGACAGCCAGCCCGGCGTTCACGATCACCAATCCTCGGTCAAGATGCACCGCTTCAGGGTGCGCCGCCAGCCAGGCTTTCGCCTCCAGCATCTCCTTCCTGAACTGAAGAAAGGAGTCGCTTGCCCGTTTTCTCAGCTCCGCATCTCCAAAGCATGCGCCCATTCCTGCCCCGACATCCTTAGAGCGCCCGCACGCCTCAAGCAGGAGCGCGAACTCCCGCGCCTCCATCTCGCCCAGGAGATACTGCTCCTGCAGTTCCTGGCTCCCGACATGCTTCTCCAGCGCGCCATGAAGCTTGAGCATCTGCACTTCGTCCAGCGCGCTCAGCCGGAGCGAAGGGTCAAGCTCAGAGTCGCGCAGCACTTCGCTGGCATGCTCGCCGCAGCATTCAGGCACAATGTGCTTGAGCGCTCTGGTCTGGTAGCCGAGCAGCTTTATGCCTTTCTTCCGCGCCAATGTTCCGGCTGAGACGCTCTCTGCCAGCAGCAGGTGGTGGAATTCGCTCTCCATCTTCTGCCGGTCCCCGAGCGCTCCCACTATCGCAAGATGCGCATGGCTCCTGATGTCCGGCCAGAGCTGCCTGCAGAACAGATAGGCGATGCCCGCGCTGTTGATGCTGTCCGCCTCCAGCCCGAACTGCAGGGGGTTGAGCATGTCAGCGTGCTGTTCTCCGGGATGATGGTCGATAATCAGCACCTTCTTCTGCGCCAGCACCAGCCCCAGGGTTCCGGAAGCTGCCGCCCCGGTGTCGACGAAGACAAAGGTTTCATACGGCTCCTTCGCCAGCTGCTCCAGGATCTCGGTGTCAACATGCATGACAAAGCTGGTTGCGAAGGGGATGCGCAGCCTTTGGAAGGTGAGCGATAATAAGGCAGCGCCGCTGATGCCGTCAGCGCCGTAGTTCGCGACAATCTTCACCGAAGTGGCCTGAAACGCTTTTGCCTTCTCGGTGATGGCCTCGAGGAGATTCATGCGCCAAACCTCCTCTCCCGTTTTTGATAGTCACTGATCGCCCGTTCAAGGTCCTTCTTCGTGAACTCCGGCCAGAGCTTCGGCGTGAAATGCCACTCAGAGTATGCCGACTGCCACATCAGGAAATTGCTTGTCCTCACTTCTCCGCCAGGCCGGATGATGATGTCGGGTTCGGAAGAAAGCCAAAGGCGTTGCGCGATTGCCGCCTCATCCACAGCGGGAATCTTCTCTTTTAGTATTTTTTTAACAGCGTCAACAATCTCTTGCCTTCCGCCATAGGCCATCGCGAGGTTGAGCGTCCGCCTTCCTGGCCTGTTTCCATTCATAATCTTCTCCATGCTTTGTTTAATATCCTTGGGAAACATCTCCAGCCTGCCAACAAACCGGATGTTGAAGGGCTCATATTTCTTTTCCAGTTCCGTTCTCTTCTCCTTGAATGAAGCCATAGCATCCCGGAACATCTTGAAGAGGAATTCCTTCTCCACTTGCGATCTCTTGAAGTTCTCGATAGAAAACGTATAGAGCGTGAGTTCCCGCACCGGCAGCTTCTGGCACCACTGGAGGAGCTGTTTGACCTTTTCCGCGCCGAACCTATGCCCTTCCCAGGGGGCCAGCCCTTTCTTCTTCGCGTAGCGGCGATTGCCGTCGAGAATGATGGCTATGTGCAGTTTCGCGTCCCCCATGGTGCTTTTCCTGAGGCAAGGCGTTTAAATAAGTTTTGCCAATGAAATTACCGGGCCATAAGAGTATCCAGCACTTCTTTAGCGTGCCCTTCCGCCTTCACATTCCGCCATTCCTTCGCGATGCTGCCCTGCGGG
>CAZCWV010000154.1:0-1890 GCA_964502425.1 uncultured Candidatus Peribacteria bacterium
GGGATGGCGTTCGGTTGGACGGGATTTGGAGGCACCACGGTCGCTCTGCTCGTTTCCATCCTCCTTGCGTCTTTCGTGCTCCCCATCGTCACCCTCACCGCGCGCCGCTTGGGCGCATCCTTTCCCATCGCCTCCGCAACGGGCTTCGTGTACTTGCTGCTCTTCTTCCACCCGCTGCACCGCTTCGTCCACCAGTCGTGGAGCCTGCCTATTGCCCTCGCGGCTTTCCTTTCGATCATCTACTGGTGGCAAGAGAGGACCGTGGTCTTCGCCGTGCTGTGCGGCGTGTTTCTCGGCCTCCTCCCCTACGTTTACTTCTGGAGCTGGACGTGGATGTGGGCGACGTTCGGCGTGCTGTGCCTCCTGGGTTTCCTCCGGCGGGAGCAGCCACGTCCACGGTATGCGCACATTGCGCTCATCGGTTCCCTTGCCGTCCTTCTCGCCTCTCCGTACGTTTTCCAGATGCGGGCATTCCTCTCCAACCCTCTCTCGCGGGAGGTAGCCGAGCGAAGCTCCATGGTTTTTGATCGGGGTTTTGAATCCATCCCGCGCAGCATCGTTCTCCTCTCCCTCGCCGCGCTTAGTTTGTGGGCGATGCTCAGGCGCACCGTTCCCCGCGCCTCCTGGCCCGTGTTCGCTTCCGTCGTGGGGGGAACCGCGGCATTCCACCAGCAGTTTTTCCACGGCAGGGTCCTCTCGTTCTCCACCCACTACTATCCCTACGTCGCATACACGGCGTTGCTCCTCCTCATCGTCCTTCTCGTCCAACGCCGCCGGTCCCTCATGGCGGGGGCAATGTTCCTCCTCTCCCTCATCCTCGTCCTCGCAGCCGTTCCTGCCTACGCGTTCTGGGGCGGGTTCTCGCGGGGGTTTCCGGACTTCAAGGAATTCAACGGGCTCTATTCCCTGCAGCGCGACGGCGTGAAGGAAACGGTCCTCACGGACTTTGAAACCGCCCTCTACGTGGCGGCGAATTCAGACGATGACGTCGTGTTCACGGAGCACGAGCGCGTGCTCCTCATGCCCATGCGGGAGCTCGCGGAGAGGTACTGCCTCTCGGAGTACGTCTTCAATCCGAGCCTCGGCGATGCGACTCTGGAGTGGATGCCGATCATGCTCAGCGAGAAGAGCCGCCTCGGCCGCGCACGCGCCGCGGAGCTCTACGTGGAGCGCCTGGCGGTCACCAAGGAGGCTTGCACGTGGGTGGCATCCCACCCCAGAGAAGCGCTGGAAAAGTACGACGTCACGCTCCTCCTCTGGTACAAGCCCAAGCGGCCGGATGCGAGCATCGATCCCGTACTCTTCGAGAAGGTGAAGGAAGTGCCGCAGGGCGAGCTGTGGCGGCCGCGGTGAGTCACGGTTTCGGAAATTCCACGGGCTGGGAAATGACGCCCCCATCCGGGCCAACGGTTTTGTAACGCACCTCGAGGACGTCGTACCGGTTCCAGAGCATGGGGATCGTTTCCGTCGTTTCCGCACGCACGGTTTGGCCGTCGCTGATCCGCCCGATCTGGTTCTGGTACTCCCCGTACGGCATCTCTCCTTCCACGATGAAGAACAGGAGGAGCCGTCCCCTTCCGTCCTCGGCCACATTCCTTCTCTCCTCTTCCCGGAAGAGGATATTGGTCATGACGCCCCGCTGTGCAATGGAAGTCCGGAGGGCTTGGAGCTGTTCCTGCGGCAACTGCGGTTCCCCGTTCAGGCGGAAGGAGGGGTACGCCCACAACGCCAGGGCAAGGGCAATCACGACGAAACCCGCGCCCGTGAGGGTGAATATCCGCTTCTGCTTCCGGAGGGATGCACGAGCGACCATCGTGGTCCCTATTGTACCAGATCCATCTGATTTCTTTCGCTTCGCGCACGCCCCCTCACCCCGCCCTCTCCCCCGCC
>CAZCWV010000155.1:0-1883 GCA_964502425.1 uncultured Candidatus Peribacteria bacterium
CGGCAGAAGGACGCCCGGGACGCGCAGTTCATCGTCGTCGGCCAGGACATGCTGCAGAACAAGGGATACCGCGAACAGAAAGGGACATCAGCCACTGTGCAGGCCATCATCGAAAAAAACAAGAACATCCGCTGGCTCGGGCACCGTTCCCCTTCTGAAATCCGGGAGCTGCTCGCCCTTGTGGACGTGTATGTTTCTTCCTCTTCCGTTGAAGCGCAGGGGCTCACCAATTATGAGGCTGCTGCCGCGGGAAAGGCGATGTGCCTGTCCAGGATCGGATCTTTCACGACCGTGTTCGGGAAGGACGCGCTCTATCACCCCTCTCATGACGCTGACGCGCTGGCCGAGAATCTCCTGAGATATTACAAGGATTTGAAACTGAGGCGCCGCAACGGAGAAGCTGTCCAGGAGCGCATGAAGGCCTGGGAGTATGCAAAAATCAAGAAAAAGTTAATAAGGGCCTACTCTGAGGTGCTGCACCATGTCTGAATTGATCAAGGGAAAGAGGAAAGTGTGGAATCCTCTGGCGCGCTATTACATTGAGCCATTCGGGGAGTGGATAGCCGAGCGGCTCAGGCACAGCTGGATAACCCCGAATATGGTCAGCGTGGCCAACGCGGTCGTGGGGCTGCTGATGGGCCTCCTCATCCTGGAGGGGAGCTGGCTTAGTCTCATCATCTTCGGGCTCTGGGTTCGCATGTTCCACGTCTTCGATGTGACTGACGGCCATCTTGCGCGCATCCGCGGCGAGCGGAGCAAGTATGGGGCATACATCGATGGCATCAGCGACCGCCTGGTGATGATTGTCTGGTCGGCGCTCATCCTGTACGCGCTGTTTGCGCGGTCTCCGGGAATGTGGTGGATGTTTTGGGGAATCGCGTTCATGGTCGGGGCCTATCTCTATTTCGTGACGCAAGAGCGGGCCTTCCAGAACTTCGGGGGCCAGAGGAAGACCGAACAGCTTCAGGATCCGCTGAAAGGCAATCTTCTTTCGCAAGCGTTTCTGTTCTGGATTGACGGCGATATCCAGTTCCACCTGCTCTCGCTGGGCGCTTTCCTCAACCGGCCTGAGTGGTTCATCTATTTCTACGCAATCTACTTCAACCTGATGTGGATAGCCATCATCGGCTATTACAGCCTGCAGAACCTCAGAAAATTGGTGTGAGTGGGAAAGCCATAAGGATTATTCTTTCCTGAGATGGCGCGGAACCCAGTCCTTTGGAGGAATGGTGCCAGTAAATTTCGCTTTTCCTCCGGCTGATGGCTCATAACGTAAGAGCGTTGCGTAAGGGATCTCAATGTCATCATCCTGAATGCGTCTTGGTAAGGGTGTCTTCGTGAGGGCGTAAGAGAGCATCAGCAAACTGCTCGCATGCGCCGCCACAAAAATGTGTGCATTTCGATACCGCGCCTCCACCTCAGCCAAGAATGAAGCGCATCTGTCATATACATCACGCCAGGATTCTCCGCCTTTCACGCGAATGCCGGTAGCGTAGAAGAAGCTGTCCTTATAGCCCCACCTTCGAAATTGGTTCTGGGAAGCATTCTGGACAGCTGCAAGTGATTTTCCGGTAAATTCCCCCTAGTTGCGGTCAAGGAGGCGATGATCCAGAGTGAGCTGAGGTGCGTTGGAGACACCGACGTAGTCAATATGCTTGTGGCCCTCCTCATCTTCGCTTACAGCTGCATGGCCGAGAGCGACATTGCCCATCCAAAAAGCTCTGGAAAGCGGGGAGCTATAAGCACGAGTGAACTTCAGGCCGGCGTGTTTTGCCTCGAGAATCGCGACGCTCGAAACATCCGCCTGAGCCATTCCTCTGTCACTTAAGGGAAAGTCCCGGACCCCCATGAGGATATTATCGACATTTCCGGTGGCTTCCCCA
>CAZCWV010000156.1:0-1866 GCA_964502425.1 uncultured Candidatus Peribacteria bacterium
TCATCACTTCTCCTGCGCCCGAGCAGGGGAAGGAGGATCGGAAGAAGGAGCTGCAGGGGAGGGGAGTGACGGTCCGGGACGTGTCTGTCATGCAGGGGTTCTTCGACTGCGCCGAACTCTGGAATGTCCTCTCCCGTTCCGAGGGGGAGTTCCACGGCATCACGAGCATCCTCGTTGAGGGCGGGGCGCGGACGTGGGAAACGTTCCGGAAAGCGGGGTGCGTGGATGAAGAGGTGACGTTGGTGGGGCGGGTCTATTGACCCCAATCAAAGTGTTAGGAATAATGAACATTCTTTCCCATCAACACTATGAAACAACCCGAAAGAAGAGGGAGTGATACACCGTCCTGTGGTATGTGCATCCTCCTGAAAGACAATACACGTTTTCTATCAGCAGAAGAACTTCAGGAATATGCACAGGCGAGTCGCAATTGCATGGATGATCTCATGAGTCGGCGAGATTCGCTTCCTGATAGGGGCACGTATCCGGATCAGAAAAGTGGCGAGGGCGGGGTGCGTGTATGAAGAGGTGACGTTGGTGGGGCGGGGATGACAACATGCCGACAGCGTGTTCCGTTGACTCAAACTGCTCGCGTCACGGCACTTCCAACGTGCCGTCAACGACATCCATTTCCTCTTCGCGAATGGAGTGGAGTACGATCCCGATCCTCAGGTCGCGGATTGCTTGACCTCACCCGCGCGACACAATATCTTGTGTATTTGTTCACCTCCGACTCCTACAGATTGTGTTTCCTTTCCTTGTCCTATGAATCCTTCGTCGCCCGTAAAGAGCTCCTCAGGACAAGTTCCTTCCGCGCGTTCCGCTTCCGCTTCGTCGGCCGCGAAGGTCTCCAAGAAAGAGACGCAGATTCCGAAGGCGAGCGCCGTGGAGGAGGAGATGCTCACGGGGGTGGCGCGGAAGCGCAAGGGCCTCTCGGTCTCGCGCATGTTCACGACACCCGGGAGCGATCCGCTGGAGGAAGTGCGGTACGAAAAGCGCACGAGCCGCATCGTCAACACGGACGGTTCCACGGTGTTCGAGATGCAGGGGGCGGAGATTCCCGCGGAGTGGAGCCAGGTGGCTACGGACATCATGGTGAGCAAGTACTTCCGCAAGGCGGGCGTGCCGCAGTACGACGAGAAGGGGAACGTGATGATGGATGATCACGGTAATGTGGTCAAAGGCCCGGAACGGAGCGTCAGACAAGTGGTCCGGCGCCTCGTGGGGTGTTGGCGGCAGTGGGGGGAGCAGGAAGGGTACTTCGAGACGGCGCAGGACGCGCAGGCCTTTGAAGATGAACTGGCCTACATGCTCGTGCACCAGATGACGGCGCCCAACTCGCCGCAGTGGTTCAATACCGGCCTCCACACCGTGTACGGCATCACGGGGCCGGCGCAGGGGCACTTCTACGCAGATCCCAAGACGGGGGAGATCCAGAAGAGCACGGACGCGTACACGCACCCCCAGCCGCACGCGTGCTTCATCCAGTCCGTGCGGGACGACATGGTCAACGAGGGCGGGATCATGGACCTGTGGACCCGGGAGGCGCGGCTCTTCAAGTTCGGCTCCGGCACGGGGACCAATTTCTCGCAGCTGCGCGGGGCGGGGGAGCCGCTCTCCGGCGGCGGCAAGAGCTCGGGCCTCATGAGCTTCCTCAAGATCGGCGACCGCGCCGCGGGGGCCATCAAATCGGGCGGCACCACGCGACGGGCGGCCAAGATGGTCACCTTGGACCTGGACCACCCCGACATCGAAGAGTTCATCAACTGGAAGGTGAACGAGGAGAAGAAAGTAGCGGCGTTGGCGAAATCCGGCTACGACACGGACTTCAACGGCGAGGCGTACCTCACGGTCTCCGGCCAGAAC
>CAZCWV010000157.1:0-1861 GCA_964502425.1 uncultured Candidatus Peribacteria bacterium
GTAGAAATGTCTGTCCATCAAGAATCCTCCATCCCAATTACAACAACACCGGCCATAAAGCACAACCGGTTATCCACAAAGATCTCGATCTCTAAATTTTCACCCCGCCGCGCGCCTTGCTCTGCGCTCCGCTTCCTGCCGCGCGCGCTCGGTTTCTGCGCGCTCGCGGTACTCACTCGCCATTTTGCCCAATGCGATCGCAACCTCGTACGCCTCCATACGGTCTTGCGGAGATGCCGCCATCAGGCCGCGGCGCAAAAACGGGATGATGCTTCGATCAAACGCGTCCCCGCCTTCACGGAGGCCCTCTCCCCATTTTAACCCGCCGTCCGGATCATAAGCGCGCAGGCGCATCATCTCTTGCACTCGTCGCATGGACGACATTGGGTCCGGCGATCCAACCGCGTCCTCATCGTGCATCGTCGCGACATTCTTGTCCGGTTCCCAAATTTTCCCAACCCGGAACCGCTCCATAGCGATCACGCCGAGCGCGTACACGTCCATTTTACGCCGTTCCTCCGTCGAAAGACTCGTGCCCGTCGCCTGCTCCGGAGCCATGTACGACGCTGACCCCGTCACCAAGAGCTCGTCTTTAAGATAGAGGGGATCAAGCGACTCAACCGACTCAGCCGGCTTGACAGACTTTATGCGAGGCGCCGTCTCCACGTCGAATCCGACCATAGGAGCTTCTTCGACGGCTCCAGCACGACGCTTGGGTCGAAGCGCCCGATCCAAAAACTTCTCTTGTTCATCCGACGACAACTCCGGCACCTCCGGCAAAGTGTAACGCTCCTTAAAGTCCGCATAACTTTGCTTGGCCTTCAGGTATGCCTCCTTCAGAAGCATTAACCGCTCCTGATCGCTCACCTCCGCCATGTACACCGCGGAAGTTACCGCATGCATGACCTCCCACAGCGCCAGCTCGTCTTCTTTGGAGAGATGATCCGTACTCCTCCCTTGCGCCTCTTCCTCGCGCGTCGCAAACCCGAGTCCGCGCTCCTGAAGGAGCCCGTAGAGCGCCGAGCCGTACGCCCGCATGGTGTCATAGGCGGATTGAAATTCCTTGGAAAGCTCTTCGCGTCCGCGATAGTACGGGTGGTGGCCGGCGCCCATGTCCGCCACAACCATGCGGCCGTCCGGACGTCGAAACAAGTTTCCCGGCTTGAGATCCCGGTGGACGATGCCGTGCGCGTGAAGATCCGCCACCGCATCGGCCGCGGAAGCCATGTCCGAAAGAGCGTCCGCGATGCCATCCATCCGCTTGAGGCTCATCGGGGCGTCTCCGCCTTGCAGACTCAACTGAAGATCCTCCAGATGGTCAATGAAACTGTGGTCCAAATCCTCCATCACAATGCCAAACCCCTGCCACTCCCCCATGGCATACCCAACGGCCTCGTAAAACACCGGAACCGCTTTCGAAGACGGCAGAGCTTTGCCCGTGCGGCCGGGGACGCGCTTCGAAACGCGCTTTGAATCATCCGCGGCTTCCCCCGCCCAAGCCATGGCGCCGGCAAGTGAATCGGAAGAAGCATGAGGATCCGGATTGAGAGACGCCATGAGGGCCATCTCCTGCAAGGTCATCGTATCAAACGCAGCGTCGTGAGGAACAGCTTTGAAAATGATCGTCTTGGGACGGCCCGGATGTTTTTTAAGATCTTCCTTCTCGGCCACCCCTCGAAAAATCACCCCCATGCCACCGGCAGCAATCGCATGAAGCTCATAGTCCACCCCACGGAACCGATAGGTCTTCGGAGCCTGTCGTTCGTGATCGCGCCCTCGAACCGCCGGCTCCCCGCTCCAATCATGAAATGGAATCCAGGAAAGAATGTGATAGGGATTGAATTCATCCATGCGCCCGAAA
>CAZCWV010000158.1:0-1848 GCA_964502425.1 uncultured Candidatus Peribacteria bacterium
TTGAGGTTGAGAAGGTGAAAGACGCGAGATTCCCGTATCTTGAGGGCGCTATCAAAAAGTTTGTGATGAACAAAGGAGCGCTCCTCGCATGCGGGACCTGCCTCAAGATGAGGGGGCAGGAGAGCGCCTGCCCTGTCTCCACCATAGAAGAGCTTCTGAATCTGGTTTGCGGCTCGGATAAAGTCCTCACTTTTGGCTGAGACCGCTAATCATCCGCATTCTTCTCAGAATCCCACTTGTCCTGAGGGTTGTCCTCTCTCTTGATCAGGAATTTACCCATGACGAGGCAATCAATGCCCGTGCCCATCATGCATTTGTACGCATCATACGGCGTGCACACAATGGGCTCCCCGCGGATGTTGAACGACGTATTAATCAGGATCGGAATCCCGGAAAGCTCACCGAACTTCTTGATGAGGTCAAAATACAGAGGATTCTGGTGCCGCCGCACGGTCTGCAGTCTCCCGGAGCCATCAACGTGCGTCACTGAGGGAATCTTCTTCTGCCCTCTCTTCTTGATGGGATAGACCATGAGCATGTAATCCGTCGGCTCAGGGATCGGCACGTCGCAATCGAAATAGGTGAGCGCGTCATCCTCGCACACAACGGGGGCGAAAGGCCTGAATTTCTCGCGGTGCTTCACCTTTTCATTCAAGAGCTCCTTGGCCTTGGGGTTGCAGGGATTCGCGAGGATGCTCCTGGCTCCTAGCGCACGAGGCCCCCACTCCATCCCGCCCTGGAACCACCCGACAACCTGGTTCTCATGAATGAGCTTCGCAGTTTTTTCCAGTAATTCTGCTTCATCCGAAAATTGAGCATAAATAAGCTTATTTTCATCAAGGAATGAGCGGATTTTTTCATCGGAGAATGAAGGCCCCAGATATGCGGAATCCATCTTCCACGTCCGGGGATTGTCCAGCAGCGTGTTGTAGATGTAGCTTGCCACGCCGATGCTCGTGCCACCGTCGCTCGCGTTCGGCTGGATCCAGATGTGCTTGAAGGGAGTCTGGCCCAGGATTTTCCCATTATACACAGAATTCAGCGCCACCCCGCCAGCCATCACGAGATGAGGGCACTTCGTCGCCTTGTGCACATGCTTCAGCATGGCTGTCAGGATGTCCTCCATCACAAGCTGAACTGCAGCCGCGATGTCCTTGTGCCGCTCATCCATATCCGCTCCTTTCGAGACAATTGGCCCGCCGAGCAGGTCGCAGAGCTTCTTGGAAGGCATCCGGTCATGGTAATGATAGACAAAATAGCTCATGTCGAAGCAGAAGCTCCCATCAGGCCTGATATCGATGACCTGGCGCAGCTTCTTGTAATAGGGATTTTTCTCCCTGTCCATCGCGCCATACGCGGCCAGCCCCATAACCTTGTACTCGGAATTGTTGACAGAAAACCCGAGATAAGCAGTAATCGTGCTGTAGAGCAATCCTACCGAGTGCGGAAAACGGATCTCCTTCATCAAGTGGATCTCGTTCCCCTCACCGGTGCCGTAAGACGCCGTGGTCCATTCTCCTACACCATCCACGGTGAGGATAGCGGCTTTTTCAAACGGGCTCACGAGGAACGCGCTGGCAGCGTGCGCGAGATGGTGCTCAATGAACAGCACGTCGCCTGAATACCCGAGCTTCCTGCGGATGGTGCGCACCACCCTCAACTTTTCCGTGATCCAGCTCGGCATGGAACTCAGGAAGGTCTTGAGGCTCAGGGGGAACATCTGGAGGTGCTGGGACAGCACGCGCTCAAATTTCAGGAAGGGCTTTTCGTAGAATCCCGTATAGTGGACATCGTTGATGCTGATGCCCTGGCTTTCAAGGCAGTACCGGGCAGCGTTCAAGGGGAAGG
>CAZCWV010000159.1:0-290 GCA_964502425.1 uncultured Candidatus Peribacteria bacterium
GGTCTTCGTCCTCTTCGATATTCGGGCTTTGCAAAAGGATCTCGCCGGCTGTCGGGCTTACCTTATCCCGCGCAGCGACACGGAAGGGGACAAGATCCCCGTTGTATGCGATGTCGCCGCGGTACTGTGGAGCTTGGGTCGCCATGGGAGAAAGAGGGGAAAACAAATAAAAAATCACCCCCAGCTTGGGGCGGGGGGTGACGCGGGCTTGGGAAGTCTACGGACGTTCGCTCATGCACATGTACCCCCTGCTAAGGAGCAGCAGGAGGAAACAGGGGAGCAGGAAAGGA
>CAZCWV010000159.1:312-1559 GCA_964502425.1 uncultured Candidatus Peribacteria bacterium
CGCGGTGTCAAAATCTCTGTATGGGGATGGTGTGGAAGTTTGAGGAAAACATGTCCTCATTTTCTTCCCGTCAGGCAGTGACCACGTGTGGCCTATTTCGGCTTTTGAATGCCTTTGGCAATGGCATCCCAGTTGCTTGTCGGGACGGGTTTTCCGTGATCCCGGCGGATCTTCAATTCACGTTGCCCGAGGAGTACTGCAGCGACGAGGAGGGGAAAGACGAAGTGAATGCCGCGGTAGGCGAGGAGGGAGGCGAGGATTTCGGTGGGGGCGGATGCTGTTGGAAGCAGATGGAGTACTGTCGCTTCAAACACACCCAGTCCTCCCGGCGCATTGCTGGCGGTGCCGACGTTGTGAGCCAGCATGAATATCACGACGCAGAGTGGGAATGAGGCGCGTCCGGCGGGTGGGAGGAGCACGTACAGAACGCCTGTACTCACTATCCAATCGACGGCGGCGAGCAGGACCTGCAGCACACTTGCGCGCAGGCGCGGAAACGTGAGATGCCAGCGGAAAATATGTAACGGCTTGCCGCGTGCGCAGAGCCAGAAGTACGCCGCAGTCGATACGAGCAGGAGCACTCCGGCTAGTTCAGGCCACCAGGGAAACCGTGCCGTTCCGGGGAGCGCGAGCGGATTCCACAGGAGTGCGAGACCGGTGAGCACGAGGAATCCGCTGCTGAATGCGATCAAGACGAAGACCATCACTTTGCCGATTTCGCGCGGACTGAAGCCGAGGGAGGAATAGAGGCGAAAGCGCACGGCGGTTCCGCCGAACACACCTGCATTGTACTGAAAGGTGGCTCCAATGAAGGAGGGGATGAACAAGCGCGGGTAGGAAATCGGCCGACCGGCATAGCGGGCGGCAAGCACGTCGATGCCCGCCACGAAGAGGTAATTGATGACGGCGAGGACGCTGGCCCATCCTATGTTCTTCAGGGGGAGATCGGCGATGCTGCGCAGGATGTCACGGGGATCCTGATGTCCGAGGGATTGCTGAATCGCCCACAGCGCGATACAGAAGAGCAGGAAGCTGAAGGCGGCCGAGAGCAGTGTGCGGGAGCGGGCGTGCATCGTTTCCGCCCTAGGGTAGCGCAAAAGGGGAGGTGTGTCGTGTGCGAGCCCGGCTCCGTCCGGCTTCACTCCCGTCTCCGCTGCGCTCCGCCGAGGCAGGTCGTTTCGCCGGGACTACGCCGTGGCATCCTGCTGATTCACCTCAGATACGCATGCAAGCGAAATCCCGGCGTA
>CAZCWV010000159.1:1569-1842 GCA_964502425.1 uncultured Candidatus Peribacteria bacterium
GGATGGAGCGGGCGAGCGGAATCGAACCGCCGTCACCAGGTTGGAAACCTGGGGTAATAGCCATTATACGACGCCCGCGTTGTTGCGAAGTAGCAGGGGAGACTGAAGGAGAGAATAGTGGGTGGAGCCATCGTTGTGAAGGCGCTCAGTGCCTGTTTCCGTGCGAAGCCCGCATGATCCGCGCTGATGATGGTTTCCTCCAGGGATGACAGGTGAGCAGACGTTTTGCCGTGAGCAGGCATCCGATGACAGCGCCACGTTCAGCGATGACCC
>CAZCWV010000160.1:0-1826 GCA_964502425.1 uncultured Candidatus Peribacteria bacterium
GCGGTACGCCAAGGGTACGGACGGCTACGAGGAACTCCGGTGGAGGAGGATGGTGGAGAAATTGGTGGAGGATTTGCTCAAGGCATAACTACATTCTGCCGAGGGGCAAATCCCAAGGGGAACCGCTTCTGGAAGCGAAACAGTAGGAACTGGACTCCCAGAGAAAAGATTCTATGATGTCTATGCTCTTTTACATGATCGGAATGGACTCGATCTGAGACGAGCGTTCTCGGGATGCATGCGTCCCCGGGACGCTTGTCTCAGGCTGAGATGGGTCCGCACCCGCGGTCCGGGTAATCCCCAAAGGAGGTGCGCCATGTCCGGCGAGCTTTCGCGTGGTCTGTCCCATGAATTGCTGTTGAGTCTCGAGAGGCACCTGTTCGATGACCGCCAAGGTCGCATCATCGCTGAAACACCATTGCTCAGTTGGCAGCTCGCCGTCAAGGCGCGCCAACTGGTAGGACCGCCCGATCCAGAGACAGATGTGGAAAAGGAATTGCGGCAGAAACTCGCCAACCGCTTCATCAGCCGCAGGGAAATGTACGAACTCTTCGGGCTCTACGATGAGAGCCCTGCCGTCCGGCGAGGGCACGTACATGCGCTCCGCAAGCTCCTTTCCATTATGTCCCTTATGTGTTACGGCACGAAAAACTGGGTGGCAATGGACATGCCCCATGCCTGCCTCACCAAACTAGGGAAAATTCTTCCCAGCAGCTTCTTCGCGCCCGGTTCCTGGTGCAAGAAAGACAAGTGGGCAGGGGAATGCAACAACAGCGGAGTGATTGTGTTTCAGGACACCATTGTCGCCGACGGAATGGAGAGGACGTTGCTAGACCAACCTGAGGAAACGCCCCACGTTTGCGAGCTTGCCATGTTCAACCTCGCCTTTCTGCTGCTGGGCCGTCGTTCCTTCCTCTCTGACGCGTATCAACTCGTTCGCTGTCGAAGCCAGCAGGAGCTACTCGCCATCGACGTCGCGAGAAACAGCATCGGAACGGATTCTCCGCTCAATTACTTCCTGAGCATCTGGGGGAGCCAGACGCACCAGCCTATCTTCACACGCGGTTGCCTCCACTTCGGCGGCTAAACCGCACATTCCGACTGAAAGAGCAGGCGCTCTGCATCATGCAGGGCGCTTTGCTTTGCCCGGTGAATGGGGTGGTACAATGCCCCCTATGTCTGCCAAAGAAGAGTTGCGACGGAGAATGCTCCATTTCCCCGATACCCTCTTTTTCATCGATCCAGGATTACGGCACGAGTGGAGAAAGTGCAGCACTCCCGCAGATCGGATGGATTGGCTCGCGGCCGCGGTGGAGTTCGTTCAATCGGTGAGAAACAGATACACGAAAATGGCCGCCGGGGAACTGTACGGGCAAAGAAGAGGGTGATCAGAAAATGACGAAGTCAACGAAGTTCCCGTAGGGCGGGAATCTTCCGCAGAAGCTCCTCCCGGAACACCGGATCGATCGCCATAGCTTTGCGGTACGCCGCGAGGCCTTCCTCATACATTTCCTTCCTGCCGAACGCCTCCGCGAGGTTGATGTAGGCCTGGGCATAGCGCGGGGAAAGCTCGACGGCTTTCTGGAATTCCCGGATGGCTTCATCCACCTGCCCGCGATCCAGGAGGATGGAACCGATATTGTTGTGCAGCTCGGCATAGAGCGGGTCGCTCTCTGCGGCGGCATGGTACGCAGCCAGGGCGTCGTCTGTCTTCCCCTCCTGCTGCGCCATCAGTCCAAGGTTGAAGGATGCCTTGGCGAGCGTGGGATGGAGCCGCAGCGCCTCCCGATACTCCACGGCCGCCTGTTCCGGCATTCCCTGCTCCC
>CAZCWV010000161.1:0-1815 GCA_964502425.1 uncultured Candidatus Peribacteria bacterium
TTCACTGGTTTGCTCTGCGCTCTCGTCATATTCCTTTTTCATCACCTCCAATTCTTGTGCGTTCTGTTCGGCTTCCGAGGTGGGATGCTTGCGCAGTTCGTCGTATTCCTTCATTTTGTTGTCGAGTTGCAGTTGGGTTGCTTCCAGATCCTTCTTCGCGGTTTCCAGGGCTTGAGTGAGGTTCTGTTTCTGATCAATCGGCGATTCCGAGATCTGTACCTCGATGCCTCGCAGAGCTTTTTCCTGTGATACCTTCTTGGTACTCAGTGCCTCGATGTCTCCATTCGCTGTTTTCAGCTTTTGTGCGCGGGCGTTCTTTTCATCAGCTGCGTTCTTCGAATATTCCGTCTGAAGATCCATATACTTCTGTCCACTCTCCAATGCCGAGCGTATCGATTTCCGTCGTTGTTCCTTAGCCACTTCGGGTGCTGGTTTCGCTTGTTCCTGCTTGCCCATTGGAGACTCCGGTGCGGGTGCGGGGGCGGGTTGCAGAAACTCCTGCCACATCTCCACGAGTGCGCTAATGGCTTGGATGGCGGCTTCCATCTTCTCCCCGAACGTCGCGTTTTTATCCTGGAGAATGCCGATGCTCTTATCGATTTTCTGCGCGAGCGCGCTCTTTTCCGCCTTATTTTCCGGAGCGCCGGCTGGCGCTGCATCGTTGCCTACAAGACTTGGCTTTGGGACTTCTCCATGCGGTATGGCTGCGATGGCAGTGGGGAAAGGGGTATCATCTACCAAATCAGGGCCGATCGGAGGTGGGGGTTGGGGAGGGCTCGCCTCGGTCGATACTCCTCGCGGTTTTCCTCCGGGTTGAACAGTCTCAGCCGGAGGTGTGATGTTCTGTCTCGCAAGTTTACGTTGTTCAATCTTGGTGGAGACTCCCCGGAAGCGCTGTTGAATCTCCGGCGTCATGCGCACCTTCCCTTGTTGCACTGCTCGATAGAAATTTGCTTCCACTGCCGTCAGTTCTAGAGGGGTACTGTCCGGGGATCGTTCTTGTGTCGCCTGTTGCACGGCGGGCATTGAAATTGTGGTAGCTTTCTCTCTTGCCGTTACCCCCCTTGCCGCCATATCCTCACTCTGCTTCGTCATTGCCTTTCCCTTATCGGATGCCTGACTTTCAACCGTAACGTCACCATAATTTGTTTCGAGGAGAGTGATTTGAGTTTGGAATTGCTTCAACTGCGTTTCTGTATTTTCTATTGAATCTTTACCCTGTGCTGCAACCTCTGTATTGGTTTTGGGAACAGCAGCCAGGTGTTCCGGTTTCGTCTCAGGCTTATCTTTTGCTTCCGTCACTGCAGGGGCTTCACCTCCGGCATCGAAAAGCAGGCGATGCTCTCGGAGGAAGCCGTCCATGGAAGGTGGGAATCTCATGCGGCGGAAGGGGATCCGAATTGGATTTCCAGTGTGGAGAGCGCTTCCTCCTCCTCATTCCTGCTTTTCTTTTCCGCAAGCTTCAGCGTCTCATGGCGTACCGCGGCGAGGGCGATCTGGAAGTTCGCCGTCCAGTTGTTGAAGGCAATTGTGTACTTCTCAAAGGCGTCGGCGTACCGCTTCATGCGGGCATCATGCTGGACGGGCGTTTCGTCCCGATACATTTCGTCGAGACGGGGGAGGTTCACGCTTACGAGATCCAGGTCAATATCCCCCATGAGCGCGTCGTACACGTCCGTTCCCGAGGGGATGGCGAAGGAGGCAGCGCCGGCGGCGGTCGTGGTATTCGGCATGGGATTCAAGAAGCAGAGCGTTCCGTGTGCGTCGACGTTTCCATCCCGTGGCGCTGGATTGTGCGCCAGTCGTAGGGGAACT
>CAZCWV010000162.1:0-1810 GCA_964502425.1 uncultured Candidatus Peribacteria bacterium
TGGACAGTATGCATCAAGTGATGATCTTATAGGTGTACGATCTACTCCAAACAGATCCGGAGAAGGCTTAACGTATGTTGTTGAAAATCTTGCAAAATTAGGTGCAATGCAACTCGGGGAATTTGAAGACCCACACATCGTTCTTGTTCCAGAACTAAGCCCAATGCGCAGAGCAAAAGCAGATGATATTGCTCTTGAAGCTATAAAAAGAAAATTGAAAGGAGAAGGAGCTAAAAAGCCTGCGATAGAAGCCGCGATCGTTGCATATTGTGCAGCAAATCAATTTGCGGATCCTACAACAGAAAGTTCTGACTCCATTGCAGGAAGATATTTACAGCACATAGCAAACAGTGCAAGACACTTTAATGGCTTGGAATCTGGTCAAGAAGGAGCAGTTCTCAGCATGGGACATGAACCGTGCCTCAGTCTGGTATTAGAGAGACTTCTTGGTGATAGATATCAAGCAATAGCTGCGCAAGGAGCAGTAAAAACAGGTGACAGTATCAGATTTACCATGGAACAAAAAGCACCTGGTGACGTTATCCAAGTAAGAATGCAGTACCACGACGTAAAGCACAACTACACCATTCATTAATTTTTTATTTTCTTTTATTTTTCTAAAACAGTACAGAGAAAGAATATGAACCAAAAATTCCAAGAACACAAAAACCAAGAATGGGTTATTATCAGCAAACGAGGCAGAATGAGTTTGCTCCCTAATGTCTATTCTATGGAAGCAGTAACCTCAATAACAAAAGAGTTGTTGAATGGATTAACAATGGAACCAATTCTTCTTTTATTCGAAAAAAGAGACATGCACATTGCTGTCGCGAAAGAAAGCATGGAGCGGATAAACAAAGAAGGCATCGAGCAATTAAAAAAGAATCCTGAACTTTTCAAGCAAAACATTGCAGCGATAGAACCAATCGCAGAACAATGGCTCGAGTGGCTAAAAGAAACAAAAAAAACAGATTTGAAAAATACTTCTGACAAAGAGCTTGTCGATATGTATCTCAAATATCGCGCGTTCTACAAAGAAGTCTACGGTCGTTATTTCGTTGTCCTTGTGCTCGAGCAACCGCTGACAAAATATCTTCAAATGCTTTTAGAGAAAAAAGCGAATGCCGCAGAAGCGTTTACCACGTTAACATTCACCTATAATGCAATGCACACCAAGCAAGAACAAAAAGAACGCTTGCGTATCGCAGCACAGATCAAAAACAACACAATATGGAACGAATTGTTTTCAAAAGAAAGCAAACTAATTGAAGAAACAATTACAAAAGAAGAAGAACTAAACGCACACATAGAAAAACATACGCAAAGATGGTTTTGGATAACACGCGATTATGAAGATCCAGTTCTAACAAAGAAGGATGTTATTGAAAAAATAAAAGAAACCCTAAAAGAAGAAGATGTAGAGACAAAAGCAGACAAAGCAGAGAAGGAAAAACATGAAGTAGAAAAGAGAATAATAGAGAAAGAAACAGAACTCCAACTGAATGAAGAAGAAAAAAGATTTTTCGCGATAATGAGAGAAGGAATCACATTAAAGGAATTGCGAAAAAAACTTGTTTCACAATCATTGTATTATTTTGATCATGTTATAGAAGAGATCAGCAGAAGAACAAATCTCTCTCTGCCATTAGTGCGAATGCTACTCCCACATGATCTTGAAGCAGTAATAATAAACAAAGAAAACAGAAAAGAACAAATCGAAAAGCGGTATAACAAATGCGTTGTTTCGTGCGAAGAAGGAGCATATACTTTGTTCGAGAATGAAGAAGCAGAAGAACTTTTTACTGCTGCA
>CAZCWV010000163.1:0-471 GCA_964502425.1 uncultured Candidatus Peribacteria bacterium
ATAACACGCATGCCAAACCCCGCATCCATTCAAGAATACGGGGCAGGCTCGTTCCACGAACCATTCGCGTTAAAGTTTCAGTCCTTTGAAGACGCAAAGAGATTTGCGGAATTCTGTTACGTCTTCCGACGTGAAGTCAGGTGACGTTTCCGCAAACCGTATAAGTTCCTAGAAAAAACGGAGCCGCATGCGGAAGTACGTGTTCCGATGATCCTCTGACAACTCTGATTGCCGTACGAGTGCGATTTCCATCTCGGCGGCTTTCGCGCACCGCCCCTCCACCTCAAGCCCAAGCTCAAGGAATTCCATGATCTCATGGATGACGCAGAAAGGCTGAAAGGCAGGAGTGACACTGCTGGAAACGCCGAAGAGCGCCTCCGATGTCATGAACGGTTGTTTCAACACCTCCGGAGGGGGCGTCATACGAAAGACAAAATTCGGCAGGGTCGCCGGGCCGGCGCTGGCTGGAAT
>CAZCWV010000163.1:481-1805 GCA_964502425.1 uncultured Candidatus Peribacteria bacterium
ATAATAGCTATAGGTTTGCTCCCGGTACTGCAACCGCCATTTTTTGTAACCCTTGCGCTCGAACGCTTCCCGCATCTTGCGGATTTCTTCAATATCCCACGTTTTCATTCCCGTCTCCTTTTGATTGGACTGTTGTTCATGAACGAACTCCCGAGGGAAGCGGAATACGGAGCAAAGATCCCCATTTCGCTTCCCTCACGACGAATGGCGATGGTGTGAACGAGCATTGAAATATTATAATTATGTGGTATTTTGTCAAACAGTGGCTTCTATGCCATTTTTCCTTACAATAGAGCCGTGAAAGTTCTCCTCCTCGTCGCGGGGCGCTCCCGCCGGTTCTGGCCACTCGCGGAGAAAAGCCTGGTCCCCATCGCGGGGAAGACGCTTTTGGCGCACCAGATCGAACGGCTGCGGGCGGGGGGTTGCCGGGACATCATCCTGGTGAACGGGAAGCACAACCTCCGGCAAACGCGGCGGCTCTTCCCCGGCATCCGGACGATTGAGCAGAAGGATTTGGAGAAGGGCATGCAAGGCGCGCTTCTCTCGGCGCTGCCCAAGATCGAAGGACCGGTGATGGTGGTGGGCGGGAATGATGTGATTGAACCCGCCGCGTACCGCGCACTCCTCAAGGCCGCGTCCCAAAAAGGCGTGGACGGCGCCATCCTGGCGCAGAAGGTGAAGCGCTACTTCCCCGGAGGATATTTGACGGTCAAGCGCGGACGGGTGACGGACATCGTGGAGAAGCCGGGGGAAGGCAACGAGCCGAGCAAGCTCGTGAACATCGTTGCGCACATCCATCAAGATCCTAAAGCACTCCTCAAGCTCCTCCGCGCGACGAGCCACAAGAACGATGACGGCTATGAGCGCGCACTCGCCCAGCTCTTCAAAGAAAAGAACTACGTCACCGTCCTGTACGAAGGCGGCTGGCAGGCGGTCAAATACCCGTGGCATCTGCTGGATCTCCTCGCGGTGTTCCTCGGTGAAATTCCGGCGCGCCGGATCGCCAAGGGCGCCAAGATCCACGAGACTGCCGTGGTAGAGGGGAATGTGGTGATTGAGGACGGGGCGCGGATCCTGCCGCACGCCGCCATCGTCGGGCCGTGCTTCATCGGGCGGGACAGCGTCATCGGCAATGGGGCGCTCGTGCGCGGCTCGAGCATCGGCGAGCGGTGTGTGGTTGGGTATGGGAGCGAGGTGAAGGGCAGCCTCCTCATGGACGACGTCTGGACGCACATGACATACGTCGGTGACAGCATCATCGGCAGCAACGTCTCCTTCGGCGGCGGGTGCGTGACGGGGAACTTCCGGCTGGACGAGGGGGAGA
>CAZCWV010000164.1:0-1798 GCA_964502425.1 uncultured Candidatus Peribacteria bacterium
CGAGGAAGAACCAGAACCATCCTGCTCCCCAGAGCCATTCCCAGGTGCCGATGGGCGCGAAAGCGGCGTACGCGCGGTTGTCATTGAGCAGCAAGCGCGTGGAGAGCAGGAGGGCGACGGTCGTGAGGACCGTGGTCACCCAGAAACCGCGCGTGAGGGCCTTCATGGGGAGCTCGTCGGGTCTTGCCTTCACCGTGTACACGCCGATGATGGCGGCGATCAATCCAATGGCTCGGAGCACCAAAGGGAACATGATGCCGGGGAGGCCGAAGGCCACGGCGCCCAGCACCATGGCGCCGATGTTCTCGGCGGAGATGGATTCGAAGAGGTCGGCGCCGCGTCCCGCGCAGTCGCCCACGTTGTCGCCCACGAGGTCCGCGATCACCGCGGGGTTGCGGGGGCCATCCTCGGGGATGCCCGCCTCGATCTTTCCCAGCTGCGCGAAGAGAGCCACGAAGCTGGCGCCGAAGCCGTATCCCACGATGAGGTTGGGGATGTCCTGGGGCTCGTAGCCGAGCACCAGGCGGTAGACGAGGTAGAGGCCGCTGATGCCGAGGAGCGAGAGAGCCGTGATGACGATGGCCGATACCGTCCCTCCCCGCAGCGCCATCTGGAGCGCGGCGTTCAAGCCGTGCTGCGAGGCGCTGGCCGTTTTCAAATTTGCCCGCGTTGCCACGAGCATGCTCACGATACCCGAGAGGCCGGAGAGGAATGCGCCGAGGAGGAAGGACACCGCCACCTCCACGCCCGCCGTCCAGCCCCCCTGGCCCCGCGTGAGGCCGTAAAGCACCATCATGCCGGCCGCCACTGCGATGGCCAGAACGGTGATGGTGCGGTACTGGCGCGAAACGAAGGCGTTGGAGCCGGTCTTGATGGCCAGCGCGACTTTCTGCATCGCCGGCGTGCCGCTGTCGGCGTCGTTCACGCCCTTCCAGAAGACGAGAGCTCGAGGATGATAGAGTTTTCCATAGTACTATGGGGATGAAGAAGGATGAGTGGCACGCATGTACCATGCGTGTGGATGAAAGACGGGTTTCCGAAGAATGAAAGCGAAAGAAACCGGCGGACGCCGAATCCGCGACAGAGTAAGGGATTGGGGTGAATTGCGCAATGGGGACTACACGAGCCCGCTCAGGAAACGGGCGGCGCTTACGACATGGATATCCTCTTCCACGCGGGCAACGTCCGGTGCGGTTGTGAGTTGGTAGCAATGAGGAATGTGGAGGCGGTCCCGGAAGTAGCGGAGATTCGGATCAGGCCGCAGATCGCCCGATTTCACCTCCACCGCGAACCATGGCTTCTTTCCATGCGTCACGAGGAAATCCACTTCGCGGCCGTCGCGGTCGCGCAGGTATCGCACGTCCGCATCGATACCCTGTTCATCCTGCAGGAGGTGGACGAACTTGAGAAGATGGGAAGCAACCATGTTTTCCAGGCGCGAACCCTGCGCGGGAACGGCCGACCAGTCCCAGAGGTAGAGCTTGGGTTCCTTGCGCAGCGAGCGGACGGTGGAAGAAGCGTACGGATAGATGCGGTAATGGATGAAGAACGATTCGAGGATATCCATCCAATGCGTCACCGTGCCGTGCGCTACCGAGAGATCCTCCCGGAGGGCATTGAGCGAAAGGAGCGATCCGACTCTTTCTGGGAGCATCCTCGCGAGCATATCGATGGCGCCGATGTCGCGTACGGGCTCCAGGTCGCGGATGTCGTCGCGCACCACGCGGTCGATGCGCTGGCGCTGGAATCGCCGCAGGACCGCCATGTCCTGCGAGAGGAACGGCTCTGGGAACCCGCC
>CAZCWV010000165.1:0-1786 GCA_964502425.1 uncultured Candidatus Peribacteria bacterium
AAGGTCATGTTTCATGCCTTGCATGTGCTGCAGCAAGACCATCGGCGTGATGGTATCGTCGTCCCACGGCATGAAAGAAATTGGCAAAAGAGAAGAGGAACACGATGATAGGCCGGGGGTGGGACGCGGAACAACTTGCGGAAAGCGGATCATGGCTAGGAGTGCGACTTTTACGCTTGCACTCCCCATTGAATCAGTTCTATTCATCCGTAGAACCTCCTATAATCCACCCTTGGTTACGCTGGAAACAATAGTTGTAAATGACATTAATTTGATGTAATGTCAATCACCCTATGGCTGCCAAGCTCCGCTACCTCCCTTCGCTCACCCTCACTCCGTTCGGCCTCGCTCCCTTCGGCTGCGCTCAGGGCAAGCAGGGCAAGCCACTTCCATCCCATGACTAAGCTCCGCTACCTCCACCCTTCGTCGCTTTGCCCTTCGCTTGCGCTCAGGGCTGGCTCCTCAGGGCAAGCATCATCGTTCATCGCCCCATGAAGCTCCGCTATCTCCACATCGTCATACCACAAGGCACGGCCGGGAACCCGAAGCTGGAATCCAAGTTCCAGGAGCTGCTCATCAACATGCGCAACACCTTCACGGGGAGACGGGTGGGGCTGGAGTTCTACGGCTTCGACCAGTACACGTACTTCTTCGTCGTCGTGGAGGAAACCCTCTTCGAGACCGTGGAAGGACTGGTGTACGCCACGTTCCCCGAAGCGGAGATCAAGGAGACGGATGATTACACCAAGTTGTTCGACCCGTCCGTACCGGCCGACGGGCGTGCGGACACCAAGAAGCGCGCGCTGGCCGGCGCGGAGATCGTGCTCAAACATTCCGACATCTACCCCATCAAGACGTATGACGCGTTCGAGGAAGATTCCTGCTCACGCCTCTTCTCGGTAATCTCCAAGATCGGCGCCAACGACCAGGTGTGGGTACAGATCATCGCGGAGCCGCAGGACGATACGGGGGGGTTCCACCTGGGACGGCGCATCCGCATCCGCCTGGCGAACTTCCGCCACTTCTTCAGCATCCGTGACCGCATGCGGGAGGGCGGCCGCAAGAGCATCGGAGACGTCCGCCACGAGAAGGCGAAGGAGAAAGCCGGTATCAAACCCTACCGCGTGAGCATCCGCGCCGCCTACATCGCGGACGACCCCGTCCAAGCCAAGCGCAAGTTGGAGGCCATCGTCGCGGCCTTCTCGCAGTACAACGACCGGGACATCAACGGCTTCCGCGGCGCACACGTGAAGAACGTCGCCGCGTTCCTCGCCAAGTACCGCGAGCGTACCCACGCCACGCCCTTCATCCTCAACGCCAAGGAAACCGCCACGCTGTTCCACTTCCCCAACGCGGACTACACGCCGCACATCGTGCACGTCCTCGCGCGCAAGTCCGACCCCCCGCAGGACCTCCCCAAGATCGGCGAGCAGGACGTGAGCGGCTTCGGCATCCCCAACTACCACAACAACTTCGTGCCCTTCGGCATCAAGCGCAGCGACCGCCGCCGGCACCTCTACGTCGTGGGCAAGTCCGGCGTGGGCAAGAGCAAGCTCCTGGAGCTCCTCATCAACGAGGACCTGCAGAAGGGCGAGGGCATCGCGGTCCTGGACCCGCACGGGGACCTGGTGGACGCTGTGCTGCGCATGGTCCCGCGCCACCGCATCGACGACGTGGTGCTGCTGGACCCCGGCGACACCGATTTCCCCATCGCCTTCAACCCGCTCGAGAAAGTGGATGAGGCGTACAAAATGCAGCTGACGATCGGCTTCCTGCAGATCTTCAA
>CAZCWV010000166.1:0-1778 GCA_964502425.1 uncultured Candidatus Peribacteria bacterium
GCGACGATGCGGTCCACGCCCATGCCCCACCCCGAGCAGGGCGGTGCGCCGTACTCCAATGCTTTGACGTACTCATCGTCCTTGCGGTGCGCTTCTGCATCGCCTGCCGCGGAGGCGCCGGCTTGCGACTCAAAGCGCTGCGCCTGGTCCACGGGATCCACAAGCTCCGAATAGGCATTGACGATCTCCCATCCTCCTACGACTAATTGGAAGCGGTCCGTGATGCGCGGGTTCTTGTCGTTCTTGCGCGCGAGGGGGGAGAGCTCAAGCGGGTGCTCGATGATGAAGGTGGGTTGGACGATGCCGGGACGGGCCACCTTCTTGTAGAGCTGGTCCGTGAGGCTCCCGTACCCCAATGTTTCGATGTCGACATCCAGGCGGATCTTCTTCGACTTTATGGCTGCCAGAAGGGCTGATTGTGAATTCGACACTTCGAGGTCAATTCCGCAGGATTCCTTGATGGCGTTGCGGATGGAGACGCGCGGCCACGGCGGCGTGAAGTCCACTTCCACGGGGTTCCCATCGCGGTCCGGAATCTTCACCTTGAGCGTCCCGAGCATGTCCTTGAGGATTGATGCAAACATCTCTTCCGTGAACGCCATGTTGTGCGTGTAGTCCCAGAATGCCGCGTAGTGCTCCACCATCGTGAAGTCCTGCAGGTGGCTGGGGTCTAGGCCTTCGTTACGGAAGCAGCGGGCGACTTCGAACACGCGGTCAAATCCCCCCACCAGCGCCTCTTTCAAGAATGTCTCCGGCGCGATGCGGAGGTACACGTCCATGTCGTAGGCGTTGTGGTGCGTCGAGAACGGCGCCGCGAGCGCGCCCGATGCCGCGTTGACGAGGACGGGCGTATCCACTTCCGCGAACTCCCGGGACCAGTAGAACTCCCGCAACTTGCGGATGAAGAGGCTGCGGAAGACGAAGCGGTCCAATGTCTCCCGGTTGCTCATCAGGTCCAGGTAGCGCTGCCGCCAGGCCGTCTCCTGGTCCGCGATGCCGTGCCACTTCTCCGGCGGTTGGCGCAGCGCTTTGGTGAGCATCGTCCATTCCTTCACCGCGACGGTCGGTTCACCGGTCTTGGTCGTGAACCGCTCGCCCACAACGCCGATGAAGTCACCGAGGTCAACCAGTTCCAGCGCGCGGTCGTACTGCTCCTGTCCCGCGGTATCCACGCGCAGCGCGATCTGCATCCGTCCGGTCATATCCTGCAGCTGCGCGAACGTCACCTTCCCCATGTCGCGCCAGAGGACGACGCGTCCGGCAATGCTGACGACGGTGCCGTCCGGCGTTTTCTTGGCTTCCGCAAGCTTGTGCGTGCGGGGGAACGAGGCGGCGTAGGGGATGCCGCCTTGGTCACGGATATTCTTGGCTTTCTCCGAACGGATGGGGTCCATGGAGGGAAGAGTACCTGTTTCGGCGCGCAACATGAAGTGCCGCTCGGTTGCTTCCCCCGATCCGTTTCTGCATTATTTTGCTTTGCTCAAGAGAGGATTGCATTGGTCATTCACTTTTTCTTGACCTTCTGTTCTCCAGGATGTTGCATGGTTCCATGAGTCCAGACACTGCCGAAACCACCGGATCCTGGGAACCACCTGAACGTCCAACGACCGAGCAAATCAATGCGGCGCATTCTATTTTGGCGATGCGTGCACATGGAAGCGATCCTGCCGAGTTTCGCGAAGACATGGAGCCGGATGAAATTCTCGATGTCGCAAATAGAGGGCTTGCATTCAGTGCAGAGATGATTGAGGCGGAGCGGAGGGCTCGTGCCATTCTTG
>CAZCWV010000167.1:0-1769 GCA_964502425.1 uncultured Candidatus Peribacteria bacterium
GCTCCCTTCCTCCGTCAGGGGGGAAGGGGTGGGAATGGGGGTGGTGGAGAGGGGGACAAGGTAACGCAATTGTTCACCGGAGCATGATGCGGTGGAAGCGCCACGGATCAGGTTTTTTTTGTTTTATACACTGCGCCGCGCCGTCACGCCCAGGTTCCCGGCGTAGAGGGGAAGCAGGACGGCCCCGATGCGGCTTTTCTCCAGGAACGGAAGGAGCGCGCGCTTGATGCGACGCGGCATGGGCAGGAGGCGCGCCCAGTAGCGCAACCGGTAGTCGTTGCGCACCGCGAACGTCCGGATGTTCGTGAAGCCGGTTTGTCCGAAGAGCAGGCGCATCGTGCGGGGGGTGTGGAGGAACGTATGTTCGATGTCGATCATGGGACAACGTTCCCCGAGGATGCGCGCGGTGAGCGAGGCGATGTTGTGGTTGATGAAGAGCGCGCGGCCGTTGGGGTTGAGCGCGTGGAAGACGTCCTGCAGGAATTGCCGGGGCTGCGGCACGTGGTCGAACGTCTGAAAGCAGGTGATGAGATCGTAGGTCCCGCCGGGGAGGGAAGCGTTGAACATTCCGGTGACGATACGTGGCTGCATCGCGGGATCAGCTTTCTCCCGCGCATCCCTGCTTGGTTCGATGCCGCGGACGTCCGGTATGCCGAGCGCAAGCATCTCCTTAAGGACGAAGCCGTTCCCGCAGCCGATGTCGAGGGCGGTGCGCGGCGGATGCCCCTCGGCGCGCATTTCCCGGAGCACTCGGTTGATGTAGCGGGCGTAGGTAGCCGCCACCGTATCTTCCACGTCACCGTACGTGTACGTGCTGGAGGCGTAGAGCGTTGCGAGGAGTTCCCGCGGCGGGAGGGGGCTCGCGTACACGAGGCCGCACTGCCCGCAGCGGAGGATGCGGCCGTGGAGGCGGTCGGGGGAGCGCCGCGCGGAGAACACCTGCGCATTGAGGTCGCTCTCCCGCACGTTGCCCGGATACAGCTCCCGGGCGTGGTCGTTGGTGCCGCAGACGGCGCAGACGACGTCGGGGGCGGTCAGATCATTCATGTCCTCATGGTATCATGCCTCCCCATGACCATCCTCTTCATCACCCAGAAGCTCCACGGCCAGGACGCCTTCGGCATCCTGTGGGTGCGCGCGCTCAAGCGGCAAGGGTTCGACGTCACGGTCCTCTGCCTGGAAGACCGCGCCTCTCCGCTGGAATTCCCGGTGTATTCGATGGGGAAGGAGAAGGGGTACGGGAAGGTCCGGCAGATCCTGCGGTTCTGGAGGCTCATCCTCACGCTCCGCTACGACCGCGTCTTCATCCACATGAGCCCCGTCTGGGGGCTCCTCGGTTCGTGGTGGTGGGCTGCCCGTAGGATTCCCACGTACCTCTGGTACACGCACTACAAGTATTCGCCGTCGCTGCGCATCACTGCCGCGTACGCCAAGCGCCTCTTCTGCGCCACGCCACAGAGCCTGCCCCACTATCAAGGATCACCGAAGAAAGTGGTTGTCGGGCACGGCATCGACATGACAACGTGGCCCAAGCGGGAAAACCGGACGGAGAACCCCAACGCGCTCCTCATGGTCCACCGTCTCTCCCGCAGCAAGAGAGTGGAGCTCAGCCTCCGCGCCCTCACGCTCCTCCCTGAGGACTACACGCTGGAGATCTACGGCATCGAGGCGGAGCCGGTGTACGTAGCGGAACTCCGGTCCCTCGTGTCCCAATGGCATTTGGAACGGCGCGTCACGTTCCACGGGACCGTCCCCTTCACCACGCTCCC
>CAZCWV010000168.1:0-1745 GCA_964502425.1 uncultured Candidatus Peribacteria bacterium
AAGAAGAGGGCAACGGCGGCCACGGCCACGGCGGCGCTGGCGAGGATGCGGAGGGGTTCGGCGAAGGGGAAGAGTACGTACAGCGGGGCGATGGCGAAGAACGCGAAGTTCGCATGCTTGGCCAGCCGCGGGCCGCCGAACGCCGGCCCTCCCGGGCGAGGAAGGGTGGGGTGTCCCGCCGCGATTTGCGTCAAAGATTGCTCCGCGTAGCCCAAGTCGTTGTAGAGCGTCCGCAGCCCCCAGTGGTCCAGGATGCCGAGTACGGAGAAGAAGATGACGTATACCGCAGCGGCAGCGAGCATGATCCACAGGGCGTTATGCTCCACGAACACCGCGCAGCGCTTGAGGACCCGACGGAAGGCACTGGCGCGCGACATGACGTACGGATTGTGACTCCCGCTTCCGTCCGTGGCAAGGCGGCGGGCCGGAGGATGTTGTCAGTGGTCAGTGGTAAGTGGTAGTACATCCATACAAGAAAATAGCGGAGCAGTTGCTCCGTTCTTGTACAAGCTACAACCTACAAGCTACTCCCTACCACCTATCACCTGACGTTCTCTGCTACGATCTCCGTATGTTCAAGAAGGTCTTTTCCGTAGTCCTCGCCGTCGGCTTTGTCACATTTGCCTGCGCGTTCCTGTATCGCCAGCTTCCGTGCCGATCCCCTATCGCCTACAGCATTGGCGATGTGAGCCTGGAGTTTGCGGCGGGACGTGAGGAATTTGCGATGGCGGTGCGGGAGGGGGCGCGGCTTTGGGAGGAGGCGGCGGGACGCACGTTGTTCCGGGAAATGGGAACGGGTGGGATGGTGATCGCTGCCGTGTACGACGAGCGCCAGCAGGCGCGGGACCGTCTCCAGGAGATTGGCATTCGTTTGGACGAGGGGAAGCGCACCTTCGATGCGCTCCGCACGCAGTACGACACCCGGCGCAAAGTGTACGATGATTTTGTGGAGGCCTATGGCGCGCTGCGTACGGTGTACGAGCGCGCCCGCGCCGCGTACCAAGCCGATCTCGCAATGCTGGATCAGAACAGGGCTTCAGATCCCATGCCGAGGGATACGTTCATGCAATTGGAGCAGAAGCGTCAGGAGGTCAATGCGCTCGTCCTGCGGCTGAACCGCATGCGTGAGGAGCTGGCGGGCGCCACCGAGTCCGTCAACGCCGTGGTGGCCGTCCTGCAGCAGATCGCGCTGCAGGAGAATTATTCGCTCGAACAGTACGAACAGGTGGGGGCCGCGATCGGGGACGAGTACGAGGCCGCCCTCTACGAGCGGCGTTGGGGCGAGGAACGCATCACGGTGTACTCTTTCGACAGCGTCCCCGAGCTTACCCGCCTCGTGACGCATGAATTGGGGCATGCGATCGGCCTTTCGCACATTGATGACCCCAATGCCTTGATGTACCGCCTCAACCAGACGGGGCTCATTGCCCTCTCCCCCACCGACGTCGCCCTCGTGCAGGAACGCTGCAGCCTCCATCCCGGTGTGTGGCTGGCGCTGCGGGACGCTTGGACGGGCAGAATGACGCAGCCGTGAGTCTTCCTACTTTTCTTTTCTGGCGAAAAGAAAAGGAGCAAAAGAAACGCACCCGCCGCCAATTACCTTCCGTCGCGCGTTGACTGCTTTCCTCGATCCGGTGAAGGCTCATGGGGTTCTTGTACGCTGGAACGCGCGACACCCTTTACCCCCACCTGCCCTCCGAAGCCCGCCCGTCAGGTTCATGGTTGCATTCAGCATTCGAAATTCC
>CAZCWV010000169.1:0-1696 GCA_964502425.1 uncultured Candidatus Peribacteria bacterium
AAAGAGAGGTGTCTATGAATAGAGATGCGAGAGTAAGGCTGACGGGAATCGTTCTTGGAACGATTCTACTGGTACTGTTGAGCTTGACGATTCTCGTGATGAAAGGAGGATCAGTCGGGTTCTGGGGGGTCGTCTGCAGCACCTTTGCGGTGGTTGCTATGGCCTGCCGGTTGGTTCCTGCGTTGAAGGCCACACGATTCGGTTGTTTCTTCTCCTCGCGCATCATGGAAGTGCTGACAATTCTCGGACTTGTCATGTGCTTTCTGATCTTGGAGAGGGCTCTACCGATGGCTGAACAACAACGGGGAAAGCCAGTGGGGGTCGTCGCAACTTTTCCGCTGGAGGCAGAGGCCTCGTCCCCGGGATTCATGCAGCAAGTTTGGAGCATCGTCGAGGGGAACCTCTTGTGGGGTGTCGTGTTCTCTGTGGTTGCCATGTTGCTGACCGAGGGGGCATTCCGGGCGGCGGATTGGAATGTTCTCCCATGGAGCGAATCCTCCTCTCCTGCGCATCACGCGCCACCGGATTCCGGAGGGGCAGATGCGGAGAGCGACACGGTCAACTTCCCCGGTCTGATGGACGAAATGCGGGGTTCAGATCCGCCGCGGACGGATCCAACTACTTAGCAGTCACGAATTTCCGGTATTCCTTCCCATTCCTTGTAGGAATGGGACAAAGAGGACAGCCAATGTGGTTGTCCTCTTTTTTTGTAGTAAAGGGATATGGGAATGTGATTGTTTCCATCGTCTTCCTCCACTACCATCCGCCCGATGCCTGCCTTAGTCCTTTCCGACGGAACCGTATTCCGGGGGCAGTCTTTTGGTGCTGCGGTTGATACGGACGGCGAGGTCGTCTTCAACACGGGGATGGCGGGGTATGTGGAGAGCCTTACGGATCCCAGCTACCGCGGGCAGATTTTGACGTTCACGTATCCCTTGATCGGCAACTACGGCGTGCCGAGCGAGAAGCTCAACGCGTGGGGATTCTCCGAGAACTTCGAGAGCGAGGACATCCACGTCCGCGGCGTGGTGGTTGCGCAGGTGAGCGAGACGTACAGCCACCACGCGGCCGTCAGTTCCCTGGACCACTGGATGCAGAAGCACAAGATCCCGGGGATTACGGGGATTGATACGCGCGCGCTCACCAAGAAGCTCCGGGAGCATGGGGTGATGCTTGGAAGAATCATCCAGTCCCTCTCCCCTAACCCCTCCCCCGCTTGTTCCCTCTCCCCTAGCCCCTCCCCCGCTTGTTCCCTCTCCCCTAGCCCCTCCCCCGGGGGGGGAGGGGAAACGCTGCACATTGAAGATCCGAACCTCTCGAACTTGGTGGCCGAGGTCAGCTGCACGGAGCCGATCACGTACGAACCCTCCGGGGCGACGGCGGATACGCCCACGCTCATCGCGTACGACTGCGGCATCAAGCGGAACATCCTCCGGAGCTTCCTCCGGCGAGGCGTGCGGGTCGTCAGGGTCCCGTGGGACTTCGATTTGGCGTCCTATGATGGTCCCTATCAGGGCGTATTCATTAGCAACGGGCCGGGCGACCCCAAGATGTGCGCGGCGACGATCAAGAACATCCAGAAATCCCTGGAGAAGGATGTCCTCACGTTCGGCATCTGCCTCGGCAACCAACTCCTGGCGCTCGCGGTGGGCGGCGATACCTACAAATTGAAGTACGGGCATCGGGGGGTCAATCA
>CAZCWV010000170.1:0-1694 GCA_964502425.1 uncultured Candidatus Peribacteria bacterium
GGAGCGGTACTGTGCCGTCTCATGCCGCGGAGCGGAGATAATTTGCCGGAATCCGGGCAAACCGTACCGCCGCATGCCCCATCGGTAGAGGAAAAAGGAAATAGGGAGGAAGAGGAAGCTGGTCGCGAACTGGCCGACGACGATGCCATGGATGCCCCATCCCAACGCCAGGCCGAGGATCGCCAGGCCGATGAATATCGTGTTTTCTCCCTGTTCCAGCAATGTCTTCATGCGCACGCTGCGGACGGCTTGGAGGGAAATAATGACGCCGCTGTTGGCGGCATCAATGGCGCTATAGAAAAAGAGGAGGCGCGCGTACGATCCCACGTCGGAGTTGCCGTAGAACACCTGGGAGATCCAGGGAGAGGCAAGACCCAGGAGGATGAGGATCAAGCCGTTGAGAACGCTCATCTGCGCGAAGTTGCGCAGGACGGCCGCCATGCCTTCCTGGTTCTTCCGGCCGAACTGTTCCGCGAGGAATATCTGGAGGGCGGAGGCCTGTCCGAGGTTAGTGAACGTGCGGATGGTGCTGACGAATGCCAAGACTACGGCGTAGAGACCATATCCCTCCACGCCAAGGATCCGTGCGAAGACGATGGAGGACACCAGCGTGAGACCCATGTAGAGCGCGCGTCCCACCTGCATGGTGGCGATGTCCCGGACGAAGGGGATGCCGCTGAAATAGCGGTAGTATCGGAGGAGCACGGGGTTGCAGTATAGCGGAAAGAAGAGGCCGTTGCGCCCGTTTTCATCCTGGGCAAAGGGTTCGGTTTTCCGCTACAATTCCTCTCCCATGGCGGATTCCCACGTCCACCGGCATTCGCGACAGAGCTACTTCCCCGCGGCGAACGTCCATTGCGTCCCCAAGGCGTGGGGGGAGGAGCACTGGATCGTCAACCGCGACTACTGCGGCAAGAAGCTCGTGCTCCGCAAGAACCGTCGCTGCAGCCTCCACTCCCACAAGGAGAAGGACGAGGTGTTCTACATCGTTTCCGGGAAGGTGCGCATGGAGATCGGCGGGAAGACGTACGCGCTCCTGCCGGGCGACTTTGTGCACATTTCGCCTTCCACCGACCACCGCTTCACGGGGATGGAAGACAGCGAGATCATCGAGTTCTCCACGCACCACGAGGAAGAGGACAGCTTCCGCAAGGAATTCTCCGGTCATGCGGACCCCAAGCGGTACGCGCGGCAGTCGGCGCTGCTCCAGGCGTTCAAGCGGCAGTCCATCCTCGTCATCGGGGACGTGATGCTCGACCGGTACACCGCCGGAGAGATCCACCGCATCTCGCCCGAGGCGCCCATTCCCGTGGTTCAGGTCTCCCGCGAGTGGGACGTGTTGGGCGGGGCGGGCAACAGTGCCCACAATATCCGCGCGCTCGGCGGCGGGGTGCGGCTTTGCGGCGTAACGGGGAAGGATCCGGCGGGTGTCGCCGTCCGCCAGCTCTGCAAGCAGTCGAAGATCCCCGTAACATTTTTCACGGATGCGGGCCGCTCCACCATCCTCAAGCAGCGCATTGTGGGAGGATCGGGCCAGCAGGTGGTCCGCGTGGATCGTGAGCAGACCGATCCGCTCTCCCCCCACCTCGAACGGTCCCTGCTGCGCAAGCTCCCCTCCCTCGTCGCCCGCGCGACGGCTGTCCTCATTTCCGATTACGCCAAGGGGACGGTGACGCCGCGCGTGATCCGCGAGG
>CAZCWV010000171.1:0-1677 GCA_964502425.1 uncultured Candidatus Peribacteria bacterium
ATTGGATGCCGAATCCGCCGCGCGCGTTCTTGCCGTCAATCTCCAGGGCGCGCTCTGGTGCGTGGAAGCGTTTTTGCCGGGATTCCTCGCTCGGCATCGCGGCACGTTCGTCGTCATCTCTTCAACGTCCGCGCTCCGTCCCTCGCGGCGCAGCGCGTCCTACACCGCGAGCAAGGCGGGCGTGATCATGGCCTTCCGTTCACTGCGGGCGCGGTACCGCGGGACGGGCGTCCGCTTCAAGACCGTGTTGCTCGGTCCCATCCAAACGGAGATGTGGGAGGGGAAGAAGATACCGCTCCTCATCCCCCCGCCGGAGCGCGCCGCCCGCGCCATCGCGCGCTTCCTCCCTTCCCCGAGGCATACGCTCTACTATCCCTCCTTCACCACGACGCTCTTGCGCCTCTCCTCGTGGCTTCCGGATCCTGTTTTTTCCGCAGCCAGCAAGCTACTCTTACACTGAAATGGCATCCTTTCCTCCATCAGTTTTTTCCCTCTCGGCCGTCGTGGTGTGCTACCGCGACGAAGGGAACATCCGCGCCCTCTACACGCGGCTTAAGGCCGTGCTCCAGGAGATCACGCCCGACCACGAGATTATCTACGTGAACGACGCGAGCCCCGACGGGTCGGAGGCCATCCTCCGCGAACTCGCGGCGGCGGATCCCCGCCTCACCGTCATCAACCAGGCGCGCAACTTCGGCGCGCAGGCGGCCTTTACGGCGGGGATGGTCCAGTCCCAGGGGGATGCGGTGGTGCTCTTGGACGGCGACCTGCAGGATCCCCCCGAACTCATCAAGGACTTCGTGGCCAAGTGGCGCGAGGGGTTTGACGTGGTGTACGGCGTGCGGCGCCGGAGGGAGAAGAGCATGGGGAAGCTCAACCAGTTGCTGTACCACCAGTTCTACGTCCTCTTCCACAAGCTTTCGTACGTGCAGATGCCGATGGACGCGGGGGAGTTCTCCCTCATGGGCCGCCGCGTGGTGGACCGGATGAACGCGCTGCCGGAGCGGGACCGACTGATGCGCGGGCTCCGCGCCTGGGTGGGGTTCCGGCAAACCGGCGTTGAGTACGTGCGGCCGGAGCGGTATTCAGGAAAGTCCACCAACAGCTTCTTCAAGAACTTGCGGTGGGCGCGGAAGGCCATCTTCTCGTTCTCCTACACGCCGCTGGAGTGGGTCTCCGCCCTTGCGGGGGTGTGCGTTCTCCTCTCGCTCATCGCGATGTGCTTCTACGTGGTGACCTTCTTCCTGGCGCCGGACGTCCCGCGCGGCCTCACCACCATCTTCGTCCTCGTCCTGTTCCTCGGGAGCATCCAGCTGTTTGCGCTCAGCGTCATCGCCGAGTACGTCGGGCGCATCTTCGAGGAAGTGAAGCAGCGTCCACGATACATCACGCGGGAGATCCTCAATGACCGCCGTTCCCCTCCCGCTTCCCCTCCCCATGCGTAGGCGCACGTTCTTCCTCCTGTACGCCGTCGGTTTGGCTCTTATCCTCATCCCGTACGCGCGCATGGCTTTCGACGCGCGTGTGGCGTACCTCCCGCCGTACTTCGGGTGGGACGAGTCGTACTACACGATCCGCCTGCAGGAAGGGATGCTCGGCGGGGACACGAGCAACGGGATCTTCTCGGGACCGGATGCCCCTCCGGGCTCCCAGCCCGCCGGCTTGGAACGCCTGGTG
>CAZCWV010000172.1:0-1649 GCA_964502425.1 uncultured Candidatus Peribacteria bacterium
AATTCCAGCGTAACAAATGCTCCGCGTTTTCGCCGATACACTTCTTCCACAGCGCGAAGTCCGCGGGGTGCTTCTTCTCCTCCTTCACCGCTACGCGCGCGCCCGCCTCCAGGTCCTTCACGGTATTGCCGGAGAGTTGCCCGTAGTCCTTGAACGTATGGACATCGAAGTAGATGCCGTCTCCGGTCTGGTACGCGTGACCGTTTCCAAGGAGCCCCTGAACCATCGCAAGCATCTCCTTGATCGTCTCCGTGGCCCGCGGCCGTGCTTGCGGATGGCGCATGTTGAGGGCCTTCTCATCCTCCAGGTACTGCGCCTCGTACTTGCGCGCGATGGCCAGCGGATCCACTTTCTCGGCCTTCGCCTGCTTCTCCACCTTGTCCTCCCCCGCATCCCGGTCGGCCACCAGGTGCCCCACGTCCGTGATGTTCTTGGCGTGCACGACGCCGTATCCCTTCGCCTCCAACCAACGGACCAGCAGATCCGCCATGAGGAACGAGGAGTAATTGCCGATGTGCGGGCGCCCGTAGACCGTGGGGCCGCAGGTATAGACGAGAACCCGCGCGGGATCCATGGGAACAAATGCTTCCTCCTTCTTGGAGAAGGTGTTGTACAAACGCAATGTTGAGGCTGCAGCCATGAGGAAAGCATAGCGAAGAACGAGCATTCCGTTTATTCGTTTACTCGTTTGTTCGTTTATTCGTGATCTGCAAGAGAGAGTTTCAACGTTGAAAAGCCCGGAACCGTACGAGACGGCTCCGGGCTGTAAACGCCAGACGACTACTTGTCGCCCGGCGTTTCTGCGTCGCTGACCGACCTGCCCTCCTTGGCTAACTGCTCGTTTCGCTTGATTGCGTCGTACACCTCGCGGCGGTGCACGGGCACCTCTTTGGGTGCCTCGACACCCAAACGCACCTTGTCGCCACGGATCTCGACGACAACGATTGTAATGTCATTGTTGATGACAATACTCTCGCCCTTCTTGCGGGATAGAACCAACATCTTTCAATCCTCCTTCCTCCAAGCCGGAGGAATAAACGGAAGCGGAACAACACGGGAACATCTCGCGATGAGCAGGAAAGAAACTGCGTCACCGTGAGATGTCCCCGTCTAATAAAGAAAGCAGGCCGGCGATGCCACAGAACAATGCCGCCAGGCGCACCTGGAAGCAGAGAGAAGGTTATGTTTTAATTGTATATTTGTCAAGTCCTCTTGCCATATTTTCTCTCCTTGCCCTCCTTGCCTTCCTTGCCCTCTTTCATCCCGCAACAGCAACCACACCATGGTAGAATCCTCCCATCCTCCTTCCCCTCCCCCCATGGACATCAAAGACATCAAGAAGCTCCTCGGCACCGAGGCCAGGAATCTCCTCTCCCACAAGTGCTCGACGATCACCAGAGAGAGGATCCACATCCCCGGCCCCAAGCACGTCGACCGGATCTTCGGCCTCTCGGACCGGCCGAAGAAAGTCCTGGCGAACCTCAAGGAGCTCTACGGACACGGGAGGCTCAAGGGGACGGGCTACCTCTCGATCCTCCCCGTGGACCAGGGCATCGAGCACTCGGCGGGGGCGTCCTTCTCCAAGAATCCCGACTACTTCGACCCCGAAAACATCGTACGTCTGGCCATGGAAGGCGGCTGCAACGCCG
>CAZCWV010000173.1:0-1639 GCA_964502425.1 uncultured Candidatus Peribacteria bacterium
TATAGCGAGTAGATCTAGCTCGTTTTCAAAACGGTTTGTTTTGAGAGATATTTTTTGGAGAGGCTGACGCACCTTGATACCGGTACTCTGTCGTACTTCAAGTGCAAGTGACGCAAGACGTCGTATTTCAAACATGTCTTCTATGATTTTCATATCAGGTTCTCCCGCATGCTTAGGCCACTCCTCAAGGTGTAAACTCTCCCTTACTCCTCCGACTCCTCGATACAAACTCTCAGCGATGTATGGTGTGAGTGGAGCAACAAGCTTCGCAAGGGTGAGGAATACTTCACGCGACACCGCAAGCACGCGCTGTCGATCTTCAACGTCCTCCGACTTGAAGCGGTCGCGCGACCTACGGATGTACCACGTCGACAGGTCAGTCACAAACTCACGCAAGGTACGAGCGCTTCGTATAGAATCGTACTCATCCATGTGCCGTGTCACGTTTTGCATGGTCTCGCGCAATCGTGCGAGCACCCATTCATCAAGCTTGGTGAGCTTATGTACGTCACTCATTTTTTCACTATTGGTACCTATGTTCATCTCGTAAAACTTGTACGAGTTCCATATCATATTGATGAAGCGGTTGTGTGCTTCGCGAAGCTCCTCGTCCTTAAATGACGCATCTTCCGCAGACATCACGACTGATCCCATCATGTAAAAACGCATAGCATCAGCTCCATAGAGGTCAATGTTGACGTACGGGTCGGTAAAGTTTTTCTTTGACTTGCTTATCTTTGCGCCGTCGGCTGCCAAGAGCGTCCCTGTCGTCACACAGTTCTTAAAGCTAGGATTGTCGAAAAGTAAGACCCCCATCGCGTGCATGTAGTAAAACCACGTCCGTGTCTGCGCGATGTACTCGGTAATAAAGTCTCCCGGGTAGCGTCGTTCTACCACTTCTTTGTTTTCGTGGGGATAGTGTTCTGACGCAAACGGCATACTGCCTGACTCTACCCAACAGTCCACCACCTCGGGAGTGCGTATGAGGCGAGCTCCATCTTCCGCAAGTAGCTCCAGCGTGTCGATGTACGGACGGTGCAAGTCAAGCTCGTAGTCCTTGTTGTGTGGAAGCGGGGCAAAATCTATCGTACGAAAATCAGCATTGGTTACGAAGTCTTCCTCTCCCCCTCGTATCGCCACGCACTCCTTACCCGCTGCGCCCTGTGCAACACACTCTGCAAACCACACAGTGTACTCATGGGTTACCACGAGTATGGTTTCGTTGTGGTACTTCTCCTCAAGCTCATAGAGTGCTTCGCCGATGCGACGCTTCATGTCTTTGAGTGTTTCTCCCGTACCACAACCCTTCTCAAAACGTTCCTTGTAGGTCGGACATACGGTCTGTAGTTCGCTCACAAGTTTCCCATTCAAGTCACCTAGTTGCCACTCTTTGAACCTATCTTCAACAACGATATTTGCTGTATCAAATCCAATTTCTTTCGCAAGCAGGTCGGCACTCTCCTTTGTGCGAAGAAGCGGGCTTGTGATTATTTTTGTAACGCCTTTGTCTTTGAGCTTTTGTGCCACAGTGCGGAGTTGTTCTTTCCCTTTCTCCGTCAACTTGTGCGTGTTTTCTGGAAGTGAACTAATCACGTGCTCGATATTACTCTCGGCTTCACCGTGTCGTAGGAAAATGTAG
>CAZCWV010000174.1:0-1636 GCA_964502425.1 uncultured Candidatus Peribacteria bacterium
GAAGGAAGCCCCGGAATCCACCAAGGCTTTGATGGTCAGCGGTTGGTCACGCCCTACGAAGGTGACATCCACAACGGGAAAATACTGGTCACCTTTCCGCAGGTAGGGGAAGGTCGGCATCCCTCACGAGATGAGGAGGACGTAGGGTCCCTCATCGCGACGTGGCACCAAAAAGAGGCTGGGGGTGAGGTGTGAGGGACGACTGGGGAGTTTCCGCATGACGTCGGGAAGCGATGAGCCCACCGCCACGATGCGCTTCCGAGACAATGCCACCCACTTTCCCGCATAGGCGGCAAGGTCTGGTTCACGATGGGAGGACTTGTGGCTTCTTTGTGTCATCACGCTGCACTCCACCTTGATCGTACCACGCATGGCTGGGAGCGTCAACGCCACATCCTCGTGAGTGCGACTCCTCGGCCCCGACCATAAGGACGTTCGCCGGTCGGGGCACGCGCTCTCCCTCCGCCCCCTTGCGTTAGCCCTCGGGGCGGATCAGCCCCTCGCCCTAGAGCGCTAGTGCTTCGACAGGATTGACCTGATCGGTTCTCAGGAGCTCAATCCTGCTCAGCACTAGTGGTGAGCAACCTATCAAAACAAAGTTGTCGAACCACTAGGGCTGAAACTGAGCTATTGCCCCATGCGAGGAAGCGCCCGATGCTGCCTACGGCGTGGATTCTGAAGGCGAAAGCAGCCGCAAGCCGGCGAAGACGGTGTGATAGAAATCTTGATCCCTGGTGAGGAGTTGTTCAGCCTGACGCATGGCATGCGCGCCGATGAGGAAGTCGGCGAGGAGGCGCCGTGCTAGCGTCGAACGACGCGGTCGATCCACGCAGAATCGCCGCCACAGGGAGCCGGCGTACCAGAGGGTCTGCGGCTCGGATGGTTTCACCTGGATGCCGGCTTGCTGAAGGAAGTCGTCCAGGGTCTCAGGCTTCGGGAAGAAACCGGCCAGTTCCGCGTAGACGATCTCACAGATCAGCAGGGCCCCCTGCCGGGACGCCATCTGGAGGCGCTCCTTCGAGGCGGCTCCAAACGTCGGATCAGGCAGGAGGACGTCTAACAGGACGTTCGTGTCAACCGCGGTGATCACGGGCGTGGACCCCGTAGCAGGCGGATCAACTCATGGGTCCGCCAGCCTTTTTTCAGGGAGGGCTTCAAGTAGCCGTAGTACCGTCCCCACACGTCTTGGCCGCTGCCCTTCTCTACCATGACGCGGTGCTCCCGTTCGATAAACCGGATCTCCGTCCCCGGGTAGAGACCGTACCGCTCCCGAATCGGCTTGGGGATCGTCACCTGGCCTTTCTCGGTGATCCGCATTGTGATTCCTCCTCATCTGGTATTACTTTCTTACAAAGAAATTATACTCCATTGCGCAAGGGTTGTCAAGGGCGAGGCGGGGATCGCGGAGTCAGAGTCAGGAGGAGGCGACGGAAACTGGGGTGTATCGCGCATGACCCTGCTGGCAGGAGTGTACTGGAATTGGGGACGAGGGTCAATACGAAGCCGTGTCGCTTCGTGACGTGGATGATAGGAGGGAACAGAGTGTCTGCGACGAGGCGATGCGGTTGGCGACGGGCTCAGGCGGCTGCGCCGGCCGATGATTAGAGGGCGTTCACACAGGTTTCCCAGTCCTCAG
>CAZCWV010000175.1:0-1635 GCA_964502425.1 uncultured Candidatus Peribacteria bacterium
GCTGAATGGCCGCGGCGGCGGCATGCCTTCCGGCGGCTCGGTCATCTGCCGGAGGGAGAGGCGCGTCTTGCCTTCTGCGGCATCGTACTCGATGACCTTGGCTTCGACCTCCTGCCCCATCGTGAGCACGTCCTCCACCTGCTCCGTGCGCTTCCACTGGAGTTCGGAGATGTGGATCATGCCGTCCTTGCCCGGGAGGAATTCCACGATGCCGCCCACGCCGGGAATGATGCGGATGACCTTGGCCTTGTAGACCCTGCCCACCTCCGGCTTCTCCACGATCCCCGCGATCCATGCCTTGGCCTTCTGCATAGCCTCGCCATTGACCGACGTGATGAAGATGAGGCCGGAATCCTCGATATCAATCTCCACGCCCAGCTCGCCCGTGATCTTCTGGATCGTCTCGCCGCCCTTGCCGATGACGAGGCGGATATCCTCCGGCTCGATCTGGATCGTCTCGATGCGCGGCGCGAACGGCGAGAGCTCGTTGCGGGGCTTGGCGATGGACTTGAGCATCACCGCCAGCACTTGCGCGCGACCCTTCTTGGAACGCTCCATGGCCTCGACGAAGACGGAATCCGGCAACCCCTTGATCTTGATGTCCATCTGGATGGCCGTAACCCCTTTCTCCGTGCCCGTAACCTTGAAGTCCATGTCCCCGCCAAAATCCTCTTCATCCTGCAAATCGGTGAGGACGACGTACGTACCCTTCGCTTCGTCGGAAATGAGTCCCAAGGCGATGGCCGAGACCGGCGCGGCAATGGGGACGCCCGCCGCCATCAAGGCCAGCGTGGAGCCGCACGTGGCGGCCATGGAGGATGAGCCGTTGCTGGAGAGGATCTCCGTAACGGTGCGGATGGTGTAGGGGAAATCCTCCTCCTTGGGCAACACGGGCATGAGCGCTTTCTGGGCCAGGATTCCATGCCCTATCTCGCGGTTGCCCACGAAGAGACGGTTACTCGTCTCGCCCACGGAGAACGGCGGGAAGGTGTAGTGGAGCATGTAGCGCAGCTTCCGCTCCCCCTCCATGCCCTCCATGATCTGCTTGTCACCGGGCGCGCCCAGCGTGCACGTGGTGAGACCCTGCGTCTCGCCTCGTTCGAACAGCGCCGAGCCGTGTACGCGCTGCGGCAGGACGTCCACGACGACCGAGAGCGGCCGGATCTCCTCGATCTTGCGCCCGCTCATGCGGACGCCTTCCTCCAGCACCAGACGGCGCATCTCCGCTTTGACAATCTTGTCGACGAAGACCTTGCCGTTGGCGTAGAGCTGTACCGACTCCGGGGAAGGCAGCTGCCCCTCGGGCACGGGATACTGCTCCTTCAGCTTCTCCTCCGCCTGCTTCATGAGGTCCGTGAAGACCGCCCGCCGGACGTTCTTGGCCAGGGGGGCCTTGATGGCCTTGGTGATCTCCGGGAGCGCCCAGGCTTTGAGGGAGTCGTACGCTTCCTGGTGCATAAAGGGTGGCGCAAGCTCAAACTTGGGCTTGCCGATCTCCTTCTGGATATCCGCGAAGAACCGCGCGATCTTCTGCGCCCACTTCTTGCCAAACTCGATGGCGCGCAGGATATCGGCCTCCGGCACCTGGTTGGCACCCGCCTCGATCATTACCACGCGTTCCAGGGACGCCGTGAC
>CAZCWV010000176.1:0-1617 GCA_964502425.1 uncultured Candidatus Peribacteria bacterium
ACCCCGGACCTACTCATTACAAGTGAGTTGCTCTACCACTGAGCTAAAGCGGCATGGAAAGGGCAAGGATCTACCGCTGCTTCTCCACCGTAGCTCAAGCGGAGCACAGAGCGAAGGCAGCGAGGAGAAGTATGAAGGATGAAGGAAGAATTATGAAGGAATTCTCCGTGCCCCTCGCGACGCACGATTTTGCCTTTCTCCATGCTCCAAAAACACAAAATACCGATTGTCAAATCGCTCCGTATGGGAGAAAATGAGGCTCTGCTCCTTCGATGGCCGCCCCCACCAGGCTCACGCTTTGGTGCGGGGAGGAACGTCCGGGCACCCTTCGGCTTCGCCTCAGGGCGAGCCATGGAACGCCATGCGGGTAACGCCCGCCCACGTGCCACATATCCGGTAAAGGCACGTGAGGACCAGTGCCACAGAGACGATCTCCGTTCTTCGACAGGCTTGGGACGGAGTGTGAAACGCCTCGGAGTACCGAGGATCGTGCGCTTAGCAGCACGTGCGCGCGCATGATTGGCAAACTCATGGTGATGCAAGGAGGAATTGGGTTGCGGGAATCTGCGATGGTTCCGTCGTCCCCGTCACCCCTCCGCTTGAGAACGTCAGCAATGACGTCCCTAGAGAGATGGCCATCCTCGTCCCGCGTTTGCGGGACGCAGACAGAACCCGGCGTACGAAGGGGCAGAACAAAGACGCCCATAGGGGCGTTTTTGTGTAGGAGATATTCCTTCTCCGTCACAACGAAATACCTTTCGCGCGAGCATTGCATCTTCTGCTCTCTTCGGACACACTCATCCCCATGAAGAAATCCGAAGCGATGTTCGGCTTGGCCCGCATCCCCTCGGATATTCTTGCCGTGGCGGCGGCGCTCCTTTTGAGCTTCCGGCTGCGGGAAGCGAACATCGATCTCCTCCCGTTCGCGCAGATCCTGGAGCCCGCGCAAACACTCCCCACACTGGAGTACTTCGTCGCGCAGTTCACCCTGCCGGGGATCCTCCTCTTCGTCGCCCTCGCCGCGTCCCTGCGCCTCTACGCGCTGCGCGCCACGATGGGCGCGTGGGTGGAAGTGGGACGCGTGGCCCTCGCCGCGGTCCTGTGGGTGACGGTGGTCGTCGCGTGGTTCTTCCTCGTGCGTCGAGAGCTCTTCTTCTCGCGCGCGCTCCTCTTCCACTCCCTCTTCTTTATCATCCTTTTCGCCACTGTAGCGCGCGCTTCCCTCATTTTCCTGCAACGCGCGTTCCTCCGGAAGGGTGTGGGGCGCGTTCTCGTGGTCACGCTTGGGGCGCAAGCCATCGCCCCCGCGGCCAAGGATGTGCTCACGGACGACATCCATTACCAGTACCTCGGCCACCTGCCGGACGCGGACGCACTCCGACGCGTCACGCGCGAGCAGACCATTGACCTCGTCATCCAGACGGACCCCAACCCCGCGGGTCCACAGACACTGGCGCTCATCGAATACTGCCGCAGCCACCACGTGGGCTACGCGTTTCTTCCCCCCGTGCTGGCGGACGTGCCGCACCTCCTCCAGGTGGACCGGCTCGGCCTCGTCCCCCTCATCCGCTTCCGTCCCACACCCCTCGATGGCTGGGGACGCGTATGGAAGCGGCT
>CAZCWV010000177.1:0-1609 GCA_964502425.1 uncultured Candidatus Peribacteria bacterium
TACCGCCTCGTTTCGCTCGAGGCCATCGTCCGGTGGGTGGAGGCGGATACCAAGCAGAAGCAGGAGATGCTCAAGCGCCGGCACCAGAACTTCGAGGCGTTCATCAGCGCGCTACACGTGGATAAGGCGCGGCCGGAGATGGAGTACTTCGATGGCGAGGACGGCGTGATGCAGGCGTACCGGCAGCTGCTCACGCAGGGCAAGGAACTGCTCCACTACTACCCCGTGACGTGCGCCGTGGAGGACGACCCCATGCGCGATTTCCGCGTCCAGCTCTTCCGCGAGCGCCGCGCGGCGGGCGTGTTCGCCCGCTACATCGTCCCGGATACGTCCCTCGGCCGACGCTTTGCCACCCGGGATCCCTTTGAATACCGCAAGACGCTGCTCGTGCCGGAGGGGCGGCTGCCCATCCCTTTCGAGAAGGTGATCGCGGGCAATATCGTGGCGTGCTTCAGCCAGACGGAGCAGAAGGTGTGCTTCATCAAGTACGCGGAACTGGCCGAGACGGAACACGCGCTCTTTGAGAAGTGGTGGGCGGGTTCCCCCACCCCTGGCTCCTCCCACGAGGGGGGAGGGGCAATGCCACAGGGCGCGCCCAAGGTCCCGCTCTCCACCCGCGCCCTCTCCGGCCTCCGCGAGTTCTTCCTCAGCAAGAAGAGCTTGGCATTGTTCGCCGTGGTTGCGGCGGGCGTGACGTACGGGCTGTATTGGCAGACCTACAACGTCAACTTGCAGCGTTTGCGCGAACGGGCGATGTCCATTGCGGCAACGGGAGCGATGCGGTTCGATATCAAGGATTTGGATCAACTCCGGACGATCGAAGACGTCCGGAAGCCGGAGTACAAGAAGGTCGTCGGCATCCTCAACGAAATCCGCGATTCCAATCCCGGCGTGGCGTATTCGTACATGTTTCGTGTGTTGGAAGATAAGTGGGGATACGTGGAATACGTGGCGGATGCCGATTCCCTCGATCCGTTTGCGAAAGTTGATGCGAACTTCGACGGGGTGATTGATGAGAAGGATGAGCTCCAATATCCCGGCCTGCTCTATCCTGAGTTTGATCCCTATTATGAGGAGGGCCTGAATGGGACATTTTCAACGCCGGATATTCACACAGATCAATTTGGAGTCTTTTTCACGACTACTTCTCCCATTCGTGATACTTCAGGGAAGACCAAATACCTATACGGCGTTGATATCAAGATTGAACAAGTGTCCTTCCTCACCCGGCAATCATTCAACTACATCCTGTTCTTCCTCGGGCTCTTCCTTCTCCTCGTCATCATCCGCCTCACGGCCTTCAACCGATCGCTCTTCGTGGAAGTGTGGCAGGTATTCAATCTGCGGAAGGTGCTCCTCTCGCTCGCGCTCGCGGCCGAGGTTGCGTTCTTCCTCACGCTCGGCTTGTTCTTCTACACGCGGAATCTCCTGTACGACGAAATGGGGCAGCAGCTGATGGTGGTTGCGGCGACGACGGCCAATCGGTTTGATGCCGCGGATCTCGACCAGCTCCATCTTCCCAGAGACATGGAGAAGGAGGCGTACCAGCGGGTGTTTGCGACATTGAACGAGATACGGGACACCCATCACGATGTCCCCATCAAGTGGG
>CAZCWV010000178.1:0-1598 GCA_964502425.1 uncultured Candidatus Peribacteria bacterium
GTATTGGAATATTGGAGAAATGAAATGCGGGGGCGACCCCGCGAGGGGCCGTCTTCGTTGTGTTCCATATCCGTTGATGTACCATGCGCTGCTTCCATGGATAAGGAACAGCCGCCATCGTCGGCAGAGCCGGAGCCTTCACCTTCACCCGAAGCGTTACGTCAGCTCTTGATTGATGGTCTCGTCCAGGCGTTGGAGCAGGATATACAGTCACGCGTGGAATCAGACGCGCCTCAGGATGAGGAGCCCCCGGTCAATCCAGAAGCAATCCGGCGGCTTTTCGATGGGGGACTCACGTCAGGTGAGAAAGATATTGTCATGCATCTCATAGGAAGATTTCCGGGATGGAAAAGGGCTTACCAAGAGGAATCTGCGGCCCGGGAGCGCGCGAGGGAAGAACGCTTGAAGGCAAACCGTGAGGAGGCTGAGGATGATGCGTGAGAGGGGATTAGGGATTAGTTATTGGGGATTAGGGACGGTTGCCTAGGGCGCCGTCCCTTTGTGGTGTGCGGTTGCAGGGACTCGGCATGGTTCGGATCGCTCACCACATCTGTCGTGACGGTACTTCATTCCCAGCTCCTTCGTTCCTGTCTTTTTTCGAGAGCAGCACGTTTGATATTCCTACACTCGTTGGTTGAAGGAGGGGTTAGGGCGCTGCTTTTGCGGGTAAGGCCATGCCGTCCCAGCTGAGTGTTCGTTTGTTTAGCAATTTCATCTATCGGTCTACCCGCCTGCTGTTCCAGCCTATGTTTTACTTGTTCCGACTCATCCAATTCACGCTGCTGGTTAGGCGTTAATTGCTGATGCTGTGGTGTTCCTTCGGGAGTGGGATATTCGTGGGTATCCATAGAAATCAGAAGACAAACATATAATAGTTGTGACAACGAAAATGTCAAGTGAGGTTGCGCTGCGCCTTTCTTCTCGCACATCCAGATAATCCTCTAATCCTACGAACCACGGTCCGGACAGGAAGAGGGGGGTTCTATGCCCCCATAGAACGTCTTTCGCCTTTTACGGAAGCCAAAATTTCGTGGTCCTGGAAACTATCGCTCCGCGAACCCCTCCCGCCATCCCCTCCCCACCCCCTAGCCTGTGCCTCCTGTATTTCTTACCCCATTCTTTTTATGTTCAATGTGAACCGCGTGACCCTGCTCGGCCACGCCACCCGGGACCCGGAGGTCCGCGCCACCAAGACGGGAATCCCCGTCGCCAACCTCGGCCTCGCCACGAACCGCTCGTGGAAGGACGCCGACGGAGGGCAGAAGGAGGAAACCGAGTTCCACAACTTGGTGTGCTTCAACACCCTCGCCGATTTCTCCGGCAAGCGGGTGGCCAAGGGCACGCCTCTCTACGTGGAGGGCCGCCTCCACACGAGTAAGTGGGAGAAGGACGGCAAGCCGCACAGCCGCACGGAAATACTGGTGAACCGGCTGGTGCTTCTCTCCTCCCGCAAGAACGGCAAAGTGGAGGCCGCCGAATCGGTGGCCGAGGAGGCGGTTGCTGCGTGACCCTCACCCCCAGCCACTTGCCTCCCAATCCCCCCCTCCAGCCTTCGCTGAAGCTACGGCCGGCAGGCCGGGGAGAGGGGGATCCCATGA
>CAZCWV010000179.1:0-667 GCA_964502425.1 uncultured Candidatus Peribacteria bacterium
TTCGATTCAAACAGCGTTGCGAGAATGGTCATGCCGTTCTGCTGAAGCGTTTTCCCCGTTTCGGTGATTTCGGCCATCGCATCCGCACGTCCGAATTTCACATTGCCTTCCGTCTTCCCATTCGTCGGGAGGATGTTACTCATGTCACCTGGCGTGAAACCGAACTTCTCCCGAAGCATTGCTTCTGTCAGGCGGGGAAGCTCCGTTGCGATAACCGCCCCCCTGCAGTCCTCAATGGTCGTGCATTTGGTCATGTCTGAGGCCACGACGAGTCTCGTCGGCTCCTGCAATACTTTCGAGTAGATGAAATCCTTAATGGGCTCAGTCTGCATATTCGCTCCCGTTTCACGGAGGTAATCCTTCCCCGTGATACCCGCATCGACGACACCGTGGGCTACCAGTGATCCCATATCTTTCCTGTCCAGTATCCGGAACGTCACGTCCGGCATTTTTGCTGGTATTTCGTATTCCCTTCCCAGATCTTCTTTTCTCAAGAGCCCTGCAGCCCTCAATAGTTGTATCGTATGCTCCTGGAGGCTTCCCGAAGGAATCCCGAAATATGTTCTTCCTTCCTGCCTGCGGCTGCGAATCCGTTCGGCCAAGTTCATGTTGGATATATTGAACTGAAATGTAATTTTGTCAATATCTGAATTGGCCGTCCATTGGC
>CAZCWV010000179.1:677-1575 GCA_964502425.1 uncultured Candidatus Peribacteria bacterium
GGCAACGGTAGGATACTGATCTGATGTTTTCAAGGAATTCTTCCTCAATAAAATCCGCTCAAAGCTCAAGACTCAAAGCTCAAAGCTGCCCAACGTCCAGAACAACCGGGCAACTCCTCACGCGATCAAAAAATGACTGAACTGCCACGGATCGTTGTCCGCAGGGGAGAAGTTGTTATTCGTCTTCGTCGCAAGGGTATCGCTGCCGTGCGGCATCCAGTCGAGTGGGACAGAGGGGCACTCTCCGAGGTAGGGCGAGGCGACGTGCAGGATCTCCTCATGCGGGAGCTGATCGGGGACCAGGACACCTTGCTTGGGGTTCTTGATCATCCAGAACACCGCTCCGAGGATGGAGGCAGCCACCTGCATCGTCGTGGCGTTCATGCCGGGCACGAGCTTGCGTGCCTCGTCGATAGAGAGGACTGTTCCCGTCCACCAGGACTTGAAGTCGTGACCCATCATGAGGCAGCCGAGTTCATCGAAACCGCTCACGATGTCATCCCCCATGATCCGCATCTTCTCCTGCTTCACGTAGCTGCGGTTGCGCAGCGCGTGCAGCGAGTCGATGGCGGCCAGGCTGGGACAGTAGGCGTAGTGGACCGTAGGCCGGTAGACGGGCGTCCCGTCGGGGCCGTTGACCGTCAGGTAATCCGAGATCGTGAAGGCCTCGCCGTGACGCACCACCATCCCCACGATGTCCTGGCTGGGCACGCGGGACCGGACGAAGGTATTGATGCCGAAGCGCGCCATGCAGATCTGGTTCCGGGGGCCGGAGACGTGGCAGCGGGCGTCCGGCGGGAGGATGCGCTCGTGCGTCCCCCAGCCCATCTCGGCGGGCGCAGTCCCCTCTTCGAAGAATCCCTCCACGCTCCAGGTGTTCACGAACTCGTCGAACCCA
>CAZCWV010000180.1:0-1566 GCA_964502425.1 uncultured Candidatus Peribacteria bacterium
TCAACGTAAACAAAATCCGGGCCACCACCATCGTGGACTGCTCTTGCATGGTTGCCGTGGTTGTCCTTGGGATTCTCGGATTCCCTTCAGATACGTTTGCCGCAATCGTTACGGAACAGATTACCTTCGCCGTAAACGATGACTACGCCAAAACGAATCCTGACTGGAAAAATGGGGCGCAGGACATGATCGATGCAGCGAATCAGATCCTCTCGCTCAACACAAACAAGCGTTACGCTATTGCTTCATTTAAAACATTTTTGGTACGCGACTGGAATCATCTGACTGGAGAATCAGCATTCTTTTTTCCAAATACAACTTCCCCTCAACTTCCTAGCGCAACACCGCCCGGTACGGTGTCAGCGCTATGGAACAGTACAAACGACTCGGAGAGGAGGAGCGTGAAGAGATCAGCCGCCAGCTCGTTGCGCATGTCTCATTGCGGAGCATCGCTCGTTCGCTCGGCCGAGACCCTAGTACGCTCTCACGGGAGCTGGGACGGAATGGAGGCGTGCGGGAGAGGTACCGCGCCAGCGCGGCACAGCGACGAGCGGATCGTTGGGCAGCAACGCCGAGGAAACCCCGCACGATGCACGTGAACCCTCAGCTCCGCAACGACGTCCTCATCCATCTCCGAACACGTTGGTCCCCACAGCAGATCGCCGCGCGTCTCATGCGGGAGTACCCTGAGGACATGACGATGCGCATTTCCCATGAAGCAATCTACGCCTACGTCTACGTCCTCCCGCGAGGCGCGCTCCGCAAGGAGCTCATCGGATACCTCCGTCAACATCGGAAGCAGCGCGGGAAGCGCGTACGGAAGTCCGAGGACGCACGCGGCAAGATTCCCCGCATGATCAGCATTGAGGAGCGTCCTGCAGCGGTGGCGGATCGAACGATCCCTGGACACTGGGAAGGCGACCTCATCGTGGGGCCGAAGAACCAATCGGCCATGGGGACGCTCGTGGAACGGACGACGCGATGGACGATGATCGTTTCGCTCGGGAAACGACACGATGCCGTAACGGTCCGTCGTGCATTCGCCCGCAAGCTCCGGAAGCTTCCGAAGGAACTCGCACGGACCCTCACCTACGATCAAGGGAAGGAGATGAGCGTGCACGAACGCTTCACGGTGGACACCGGCATCCAGGTGTACTTTGCCCACCCGCATAGCCCGTGGGAGCGCGGGACGAATGAGAACACGAACGGATTGATTCGGCAGTTCTTCCCGAAGGGAGCCGATCTCTCCATGGTCTCCCGTCGCGAGGTCCGGAAGGTCCAGGATCTCCTCAACGGCAGGCCACGGCAGGTGCTCCAATTCGCTACTCCCACCGAAGCGTTTCAAGAACTTTTGTCAAGGGCCATCGACGGAAAAGTGTTGCACTAGAAAGTTGAGACCGCCTGGTGATAGGATGGAGCGACGGGCAGCAGGCGGCGAGAGATGGAGTCGTATTGGCGCGCCTATGGCGATGTCACGGAGAGATTTTACGAGATGTTTGAAGGCGCTTGCGAACGAGCGGCGAGTGCGCATCCTTCAGGAGTTACTTGCCGCCGCACCGCTCGACG
>CAZCWV010000181.1:0-1559 GCA_964502425.1 uncultured Candidatus Peribacteria bacterium
CGGCAAGGTGATCATTCCCGCCTTCTCGCTCGAGCGCACGCAGGAGATCGTCTACGACCTCCATGTTTTATGGGATGAGAAGAAGATCCCCCCCATCCCCATCATCATCGATTCCCCCCTGGCCTCGGCCGTCACGGAGGTCTTCATGAAGCATCCGGAATGCTACGACAAGGACATGTTCGAGAAGTTCCTCGGCAAGCAGCATAATCCCTTCCAGTTTTCGCTCGTGCGCTACACGGAGAGCGTGGATGAGAGCAAAGCCCTCAACGGCACCCCCGGCCCCATGGTCATCATGGCGGCGGCGGGCATGTGCGAGGCCGGCCGCATCCGGCACCATTTGCGAAACGAATTAGGGGATCCCCGCAACACGATCCTCGCCGTAGGCTACATGGCCGAGAACACGCTGGGGCGGCGCCTCATCGATCCCTCCATCGGTTCCGTCCGCATCTTCGACGAGATGTATCCCAAACGCGCGGACGTGCAGGCCATCGATGTCTACTCCGGCCATGCGGACATGGTCGATTTGGATGCCTTCATCGCCGCCATCCCCGGCCTCAAGCAGGTCCTCCTCGTCCACGGGGAACAGGGGGAAATAGAGACCTTCGCCAGTCGTTTGCGGCAACGCGGCTTCTCTGTCACTGTTCCCGAGAGGGGGGAGGAGGTGGAGGTATAAGTGACAGAAAGGAGAGGCTACAATCCCATCTCTCCCGCTATCGGCTTCATCGCATCCAATGCGATTTGGATGAATTCGTCCAAGGGGACATTCAGTAACTCCTCGCACTTCATGATCTGTTCGCGGTTCACCTGCGCGGCGAAGGATTTGTCCTTGAGCTTCTTCTTGACGCTCTTCACTTCCACGTCGGCGAGTTTCTTGCTTGGCCGCACGAGCGCCACGGCGACGATGAAGCCCGTCAGCTCATCCACGCAGTAGAGGCAGCGGCGGAGCTTTGAATCGAGCGGATGTTCCTCGCCGTACTTCTCGGCGTAGTGGGAGCGGATATCGGCCAGGAGCTCGGCAGGGGATTCGAGCTCCCCGAGCAACTGTTCCAACGTTGTACCACAGTGGGACTCGATGTCTTTCTCCAGGTGGTCCCAGTCCAAATCGTGGAGCATGCCCGCCACCTTCCACGTCGCGGGGTCGCCGCCGAAGCGCCCGGCCAGCTTCTCCATCACGGCGCCCGTTGCCATCAGATGTGCCTTGGTCTTATCCGCATGCTTTCCGAGGAGGCCGTGCGCGGCGGGGAGGAGATGGCCGTACTCCGCGGTTTGTGGGGGCAATGGGAGTGGGGAGGGGGCCAAGGATGCCGAAGATGCCGACGTTGCCGATGATTCCGAGGAAGGCTTGTTCTTGGCGTTCCTCGGCATCGTCGGAATCTTCGGATTCTTCGGCATCTTCTTTAAGGCTTCCTTCAGGGCTCCCTTTGAATCAGACCCTTCATGATCCAATGGTTTCATCAGGGGGAAGAGGACGACGTCGCGGAGGTTGGCCTGTTGGGTCAGCAAGGCGACGATGCGGTCCACGCCCATGCCCCACCCCGAGCAGGGCGGTGCGCCGTACT
>CAZCWV010000182.1:0-1558 GCA_964502425.1 uncultured Candidatus Peribacteria bacterium
TCCCCACGCCCACCGGGAGCATTACGGATTTGACGGTGGTGACGGAGAAGGAGACGACCGTGGAGGCGGTGAACGCGGCGTTTGAAGCGGCGGAGAGCGGCGCCATGCAGGATATCCTGGGGCTGGAGAAGCGGCCGCTCGTGCTGCAGGACTTCGTGGGTGATGAGCGCAGCTGCATTGTGGACGCCGCCCTTACGCAGGTAATCGGGAAAAGCCTCGTCAAAGTCTTCGGCTGGTACGACAACGAGTGGGGGTACAGCTGCCGGATGGTTGAGTTGGCGGAGTTTATGGGAGAGCATCTTTGATGCGCTATGCCATTAGACTGCGAAATCACGGGTCCACTGTACGAACTGCTGGGCATAATCGCACGTTACCGTACTGGGCATGAATCCGCTGAATCGTTGTGCGCACAAGTACGGTTCGTTGCCTCTGTCTATCAAAGCGTGATGATGTGGAAGGGGGAAACTGATGAGCCGACGAAAGAGGCGATACTGGAGGCAGTAGATGAGGCGTGTTTTGCGCTTCAATCAAGCGAAGACATCGTGCTGCGGTTCGTCACGCAGATACGTCGCGAAAGCATCAATCAATTTGATCCACAGTCTGTCCTGGATCTTGATCCGGCACATCATTTTGCTCTCCCCATCTGAATCGAACAGAGATCGGCTCGATGAGCAGGAGGACGATCGTAGACTTTAGGTCACTTTCCCTTCTTCTTTCCTTTCCCGTCTTCGTCCACGACTTCCGCATCTACAACGTCTTCCTTCTTCTTCTCCCCGCTATTCTTCTCCTCCTCTGAAGCTTTTTGGGAGGCTTCATAGACCACCTTGCCGATCTCCTGTGCGGCGAGGCCGAGCTCCTCGGTGGATTTCTTGATCTCCTCCACGCCGGAGCCTTCCTTCTTGAGGAGTTCACGCAGTGCGTTCATCTTCCCGTTGACGTCCTTCTTTACGTTGTCTGGGATCTTGGCGTCGTGCTCGCGCATCTGCTTCTCCAGGCTGGCGATGAGGGAGTCGGCCTGGTTCTTGGCGTCGATGAGCTCGCGCTTCTTGCGGTCCTCCTCGGCGTGGATCTCCGCGTCCTTCTGCATCTTCTCCACTTCCTCCTTGGAGAGGCCCGTGGAGCCCTGGATGGTGATGTGCTGCTCCTTCCCCGTGCCTTTATCCTTGGCTTTGACGCTCAGGATGCCGTTGGTGTCGATATCGAATGTCACTTCCACCTGCGGCATGCCGCGCGGAGCGGCCAGGATGCCGTCCAGAATGAATCGTCCCAGCGACTTGTTGTCCGCCGCCATCTCGCGCTCGCCCTGCACCACATGGATCTCCACGGACGTCTGGCTGTCGGCTGCGGTGGAGAAGACTTGCGTCTTGCTCGTGGGGATCTTGGCGTTGCGCTCAATCAGCTTGGTGGCCACGCCGCCGAGGGTCTCGATGCCCAGCGAGAGCGGCGTCACGTCCACGAGCACGATGTCTTTGTGGATATCGCCGCCGATCACGCCGCCTTGGATGGCGGCACCCAATGCCACCACCTCGTCCGGGTTCACGCCCTTGTGCGGTTCCTT
>CAZCWV010000183.1:0-1546 GCA_964502425.1 uncultured Candidatus Peribacteria bacterium
CGTCCTCTGCCATCCCCTGGAATACCTTCCATCTGCGTTCCCTCACCTTCGACTCTCCGGTGGGCTGGCTGGCCTCCGCAGAGGGCGGTGACGGCGCGACGCTGGACAACTGGAAGGAGGAAGATGCCCCCTCCACGCGCATCTTCATCCAGAGTGAAGCCGGCCCGTGGGAACTGAGCGCGACGGAGCTGGATGCGCGCTTCCTGCGCACCGTGACGAACGAGGGCGGGCTGGCGGGCAGGTACCTGCCGTCATTCACGCTCACAGGTTCGTCCGATGCCCTGCTTCTTGGCCTCCCCGCCCGGCGGTACACGTACACCGCGGAATCGCGGAGCAAGCCCATCCGCGGCGAGTCGGTGTACGCGTCCCGGGGACAGCGCGTCTACCACGTGACGATCTACGCCGCCCCCGGCACATTCGAGCGGGACCGCGCGGTGTTCGATAGGATCGTGCGGAGCCTTGCGTTCCGGGGGGAAGAGGCATCTTCTTCTTCGCTGGTCTCATCGACAAGCTCTTCATCGCGTTTCTCATCGAACTCATCATCTTCTCCGGCCTATCGCACCTCTGCGTTGGAAGGCATGACGTTCCGTTATCCATTGACATGGCTGTTTGACCGCAAACCGGACACCACGACCGTGAGGATCTACCGCGCGGAACATGGCGTCACCGCTATCGGCATTTTCGTTTCGGCAGAAAAACTCCCCAAAATCCTCAACAACGAAGAGCGGGATGGGCACATGAAAGAACGTATCCTGCGGTTATTAAAAACGCAGACAGCGCCGCGCCTCCAGGAAGTGAGAGGCGACGAGTTTCTGGAACGGAAGGCATGGCGGCGCTCGTTCACCGGTGATTCCATCAAGGGGGAAGCCGTCTACGTCACCGTGGATACGATGCTTTACTCTATCATGAGTGTCACGGGACCTCTGACTTCGGAGGAAGACCGCGGCGTCTTCGAAGAGATCGTACGCTCGGCCGCGCTCCAAGAGCCGCCCATACCGACACGGGCGGTCCTGCCTCAATATTTTCACGAGGACGCGAGTAATCCCGTGAAGAAAACCATAGGTGTCGTGCTCAGGAGAACGGGCCACCGCTTCTTCATTGAGTATGTCTCGCGCGGTTCCGCAGCTTCCTTCGAAGGATTGCGGCCCGCCGACGAAATCGTTGCCGTGAACGACAAGTCGGTGAAGGACTTGTCGCAACAAGATGTCGCGGCTTTGCTCCTCGACATAGAATATTCCACGGCTACCATCCGCGCGCGCCGCAACGGCCAGGAATTCGAACTTGATATTCTCCGTGATGTTGATCCTCACTCGGATGAACTCAAGGAGTATTCGCAAACGATGAGACAGGGGGTGGCGGTGGTGACATTGCGCTATTTCGGCCCATGGACCCTCGATAACTTCCGTACCGCCATGGCGAAGATCGCGGCCGGCAAGCCCCGGGGAATCATCCTGGATCTGCGCTGGAATGAACAGGGATACGCAGAAGCCATGTCGATCGTCACCGGTTCCTTCGTGCCACGCAATACCACCATCGGCTTGTGCGG
>CAZCWV010000184.1:0-1545 GCA_964502425.1 uncultured Candidatus Peribacteria bacterium
CTCGGAGGGGCTTATTTCGGCCTGCGGCCTTGTGCCCTCGGTCTTCGGACAGGGGGTATTGTAGTGATCCCTGTACGAATGTCAAGGGTATTATCCGGAAAGGCGCACTGCACACATTTTTTACGTAGTGGATCTCCGCTTCCCCATGGTTCTATTGCATCATTTTCTCGCCCAGAGAGCGGGTCTTCGACCCGCAGCCGAGAAGCCTGCAATCTGTAAAAAGTGTAGAATGCCCCCACTTGTACTGAGTTCCTAACGAAGTATGCGTCTCGTTCTCCAGCGCGTGAGCCGTGCATCCGTTTCCGTTGAGGGGCAGACCATTGGGGAGATTGGCCGGGGATACCTGGTCCTCCTCTGCGTGATGCGGGGGGATACGGAGCAGGAAGCGGATAAATTAGCGGAAAAGGCTGCTAGTGTGCGTCTCTTTGAAGGGGAGGGGGGCAAGGTCAACGACCGATCACTGCTCGACGTGGGCGGCGGGGCGCTCGTTGTTTCCCAGTTCACCCTTGCCGGGGATCTGCGGAAGGGGCGGAGGCCGGATTACACTGCTGCCGCAGGACCCACTGAAGCAGAAAAATTGTATACATATTTTATTCAGAAAATGCGTTCCCTCGGCGTATCCCGTGTGGAAGGGGGTTCATTCGGCGCCCATATGCAGGTTGATCTCGTGAACGACGGCCCCGTCACGCTCCTCTTGGATACGGCTTTTTGATCATACCGCAGCGCGAAATAGGGCGTTTTGCTTGAAGATTCTGCCTTCGTCGCTAGAATCGCGGCGCCGGCGCGCATACCTATGTCCCTCTGGATGTCCACCGTCGCCCCTCTCCTCAATAAACTGCGCCCAGCGCATGCGACGTTCAACGAACCGCGCCTCAAGGCGGCGTTCCAATTGGCGGAACAACTCTACGAGGGACGTGAGCACTGGACGGAAGTCCCCCTTATCGTCCACGCGCTGGGGGTAGCGCAATTGTTGGCACCGTTCGAACCGGATGAGGATGCCATCATCGCCTGTCTTTTGCAGCACGCCCTCCAGACGCGCCGCACCACGCTCTCGGAAATCGAGGAGCAGTTTGGCGAGACCGTCCGGCGCCTCGTGGCGGGCATCCACCTCCTCTCCCACGTTACCATGCGGGGGAAGCGCACGTCCGTGGAGGATCTGCGCGTGATGCTCGTTTCCGTCAGCGATGATCTCCGCGTCATCATCATCGTCCTGTGCGAACGGCAGTACGCTCTGGAGCATCTCTTCCTCCTCTCCCCGGAAGATAAGCGGCAAATCGCCCAAGATAGTTTGAACCTCTTCGCGCCCGTCGCTGCGCGCCTCGGCATCCACTCGCTCAAGCAGCGGTTGGAAGGCTTGGGGTTCCCCGTGGTCTATCCCGCCGATGCCGAGTCCATCGCCGAGCAGCTCCATCGCATCCAAGGACGCCACGGGCGTTTCCTCCCCGATGCCGCCGAGAACCTGCGGCGGGAGCTGGCTGTGCAGGGCATGGCGGCGGAGGTGAATGGCAGGGAGAAGGTGCCCTTCAGCATCTTCCACAAAATGCA
>CAZCWV010000185.1:0-1528 GCA_964502425.1 uncultured Candidatus Peribacteria bacterium
TCGGGAACGGCTGGAGATTTGGGGATGGCGACGATACCAGCGGACAAATGACATCGATCCTCTCGAAGTGCCCCCTAAGGATTTCCAGCGTGTACCAGAATGCCCCCTTCTTTCCTTGGGAAAGGGACCGATCGCCTGAGATCATGAGGAGGTTCATAGGGTTGCGGTCGCCGGCCTGTCCCCCGTAGCTCCGACGAGCGGAGCGAGGAGGGAACGAAGGGGGAAGATCATGAGGAGATTCATGGAACGAACGGACAAGAAGCTCCAAATCCCAAGACCCAAGCACCAAAGAACCTCAAGCGCGGATTGGTGCTTGCGATTTGGTGCTTGGTGCTTATCAAACAAATCATAACAAACCGAGAAATAACGCACGATGTTCCGAAGCCACATCCTCCCAGGCGCGTTTGCGGAAAGAAGAAGCTGCCTTCTGCGCGATCATCTCGTAATTGTGCTCCACCTCCAGCACCGCCCGCGTGATTTCCTCGGACGTGCGGAGCGAGGCGATGAGCATCCCTTCCCGCAGCTCGTCACCCAAGCCGGTTTCCTCAGTGAGGAGGACGGGTAGGCCGTGCGAGCGCGCCTCCAGCGCCGCGTGGGGGCTGATCTCCGTGAAGGAGGGGATGACGAGGAGATCGTGTTCCCGCAACGCCTTCTCCTTCTCCTCCCCCGCCACGGGCGGCAGAAACGCGAGGCGGCCCTTGAGGCGGAGCTTCTGCGCCAACTGCGAGAGTTCCTTGGATGCCGGCCCCTCGCCGAGCAGCGTGAGCGTCACGTGCGGGAGATCGGCAACGGCGCGGAGGAGCGGCCGCAGGTTCTTGAACCGCACGAAGCGGCCGAGGAAGAGCAGACGGAACGGATCGTGCCGCGCATGGAGAACAAGCGTGCCCTCGGGGAGCGCGTTCTCAATCACAGAGTGCCGCGGCAAATCGGGATACGCGCGCTTGTAGAGCTGCTCCTGGAACCAGGTGGAGAAGATGATGTGGTCAAAATGCCGTAGGATGCGCCGAAGAAAAAACATCACGGGCGGGCGGGCCGCGTACCACTGCTGCAACGTTTTTTTCCCGCGCAGGTCGGTGTACCGCTCCCAGAGAAAATCCCCGCCGAGCCGCATCAGCTTCTTGGGTTTCTTGAGACGAGCCAGGATCATCGGCACACCCACGCTCACGGCCGAGAACGCCTCCACGACGTCGGCATCCTTCGCCTCCCGCCTGAGCGCATGCGCATACTGGAACCACCGAAGAATCGGGATACCGAGCGGCACACTCACCACCCTCCACGGCGCTTCCGTCACGGAGGCATGGGAGGCGTACGTCACCACCGTCACCTGCTCACCCATCGCCGCCAGCCGCTCCGCGATGTTCTTCACGTAGGTCGCGGGACCGCCGATGGCAGGAGGATAGACGCCAGTTGCGAGGATGATTTTCATCTAGGTTATGATAGCGCACTTTTACGAAATCTCGACCCGTCCAATTGGTCACAATCTCCGATTCTCCTTGAATGAAGGGGGAGGGGTATCCCGCCGCCACCC
>CAZCWV010000186.1:0-1504 GCA_964502425.1 uncultured Candidatus Peribacteria bacterium
CTGGTTTCTGGTTATCACCCATAATTGCCTCAGGAGAAGAATGACCAGCACTAAGAAAAGGGCAAACCCCACGACCCCCAGTTCCACGCCGATCTGGATGTACCAATTCTCCGGCAAGAAAGGGCATTGGCACGCATGGTCGAGCGGTTGGACCTGGGTGGAGCCGAGAAAGACGCAGAGCTGCGGTTGCGCCTTGGCCCACGCAGGATCGTCCTGCGGGCGGAGGAAGACGCACGGTTCACGATAGCGGTTGCTGGCGGGGCCGGCACAGCCCAAACCCTGGCCCAGCGGATGCCGCACCATGGCAACGATCCCCTGGAGCGGCCGCGTGAGGTGGCCGCGGCTGGAGGAAAGGCGGAAGAAGACGGAGGGGAAGAGGAGGGTGACGGTGATGCCGAGGATTCCGAAGATGCCGACGATGCCGAGGAACATCTTCCGGAACGTCCGTTGCGGGAGGCTCCGCGCGAGCGTGACGAGCACCATGACGAACGCACTGATCCAGGCGGCGCGGGAGAAGGTGAGGAAAAGCGCGATTCCGATGAGAAGCAAGAAAGACCATGAAGGAAATAAAGGCAATAAAGGTAATAGAGGATTCTTGCTGCGATCTCCTTGATATCCTTGATTGCCTTGATTGCCCTGATTTCTTCGATTCCCTTTCATCCCCGGAAAAACCGCCAACAAGCACCCCAGCGGCAGAAGCAGCCACACCCCCAGCTGGTTCGGCCCGCTCATCGTGCTCTGCACCCGCCGAAGCGCCGTCTCCCCGATCTGGTGGAACGGGGCGAGGGGGCCCGCGGGATCGTAGAGGGAATGGAGATCGGCGTAGCCAAGCCAAACAAAGTACTTCACCGGAAGAAAGAGTGTAGCGATTCCCGCGAGGGAGACGATGACTCCCGCACCGATGATCAGCGTGAAGAGCATCCCGCGAAACCGGTCCGACCACGGCACCCGGCGGAGGATGAGCAAGGCAACGAGAGGAAGCAGATCATACTTCGCGCCGAGGAGGAAGGCGCCGGGAGGTTGGGGAGCGACGAAGAACTGCACGACGAGCGCGAGAGCGCCGAGGGCGAGGATGAGGAGGTCGAAAGCGTCGAAGATGTTTTTGGTTTCTGGTTTTTGGTTTTTGGATAAGACGCTATGAATGATTTCAAGGATTGCGATCAGCAGAATGATGACGAGTAAGCCTTCCTTCCAAAGCGCCAATAGCGGCAACGGCGCCTTGCCAGGGCCAGAGATCATCTTGGTTCCAAGCGTCACCAAGAACGCGTGGAAAGGGAGGAGCGTGAGCAGAAACAGAGCCAGAGATTCACGAAGCTTTTGCGTCATGAGAAAGCTTGGAGTCTCGCCTCCTCATCCCTAAACACCTCTCCCTTCTCCAGAATCTTCTCCACGACATCAATCGACCTCTTGCTCACATCTTCGCCGTAGAGCTTTGGCGCCTTGCGCATGGCATCATTGTCCCACGCGTATTCGATGATGTTCTTGACCAAGCCGGCATCCACCG